>CAYNYI010000074.1:0-15573 GCA_964401455.1 uncultured Fibrobacterota bacterium | reverse complement strand
TTTCTTAAAGACAAACAGTTTTCGGTCAGTGTCATCTCCAAATCTGGTACAACAACAGAACAGGCCCTCGCCTTTCGTGTTTTAAGAACCCTTCTTGAGAAAAAACACGGTAGAAAAAAAGCCGCAGGATATATAGTGGCAACCACGGATGAGAAAAAAGGAGCTCTTAGGAAGCTCGCAGATACCGAGAAATATAAAAGTTTTACAATTCCTGATAATGTCGGAGGGCGTTTCTCCGTTTTTACTCCGGTCGGGTTGCTTCCTATAGCCGCGGCCGGCTTTGATATACATAAACTTATCAGCGGGGCACGTGCCGCTGAAAAGGCCTGTTCCGGTAAAGGGCTGGATAACCCGGCAAACCTCTACGCCGCGCTTAGGAATATCCTTTACCGTAAAGGCAAAGCCATTGAATTGATGGCTAACTACGAACCTTCGCTTCTGTATATATCCGAGTGGTGGAAACAGCTTTTCGGAGAAAGCGAAGGTAAGGATAAAAAGGGTATATTCCCCGCTTCAGCGGGTTTCACTACCGATTTACACTCCCTCGGGCAATGGATACAGGATGGAAAGAGGAATATTTTTGAGACTGTACTTTCCATAAAAAGCCCTTCAGGAAAAGCGAAAATATTAAAAGACCCGGGCGACCTTGACGGTCTCAATTATCTTGCAGGTAAGTCCATGGACCATGTCAACAAAATGGCCCTCGAAGGCACTTGTCTCGCTCATGCGGACGGAGGAGTCCCTAATATAACAATCAGTATTCCATCATTAAACGAATATAATCTGGGAGCTCTGCTGTACATGTTTGAGAAAGCGGTGGCCGTTTCCGGATATATCCTGGAAGTAAACCCTTTCGACCAGCCGGGTGTAGAGACTTATAAAAAGAATATGTTCGCGCTTCTTGGCAAACCGGGGTTTTCGGAAGAGACAAAGAAGATAAGAAAAAGACTCGGCTGAATACTCAGGCTTTATACCTGCGGCTTAATGACCGGGTTATCAAGAAAGCGGCCAAAGCGAATAACAAGAAATAACCCGATCCAAATGCGAAAACGGTCCGGATGCCGAATGTTCCCGCGGTAAAGCCCGCCAGTAGAGATGCCGTCCCCCACCCTATGCATTTGAATGATGCGGCAAATCCGAATGCCTTTCCCCGGGATTCTCTCGGGACACTTGATGAGAGAAGTTTGTTCAAGGGTGCGTCAAGTCCGCCGCCGAAAAATCCTACCATCATAATAATCGGGAAAAGTATAATCAATGAGCTGTTGAAATATAGCAGCAGTACTGCCGGAGCCGTTAAAAGAGCGCCCCTGATTATTATATTTCCAGGGCTCACGGTATCGGAAAGTTTTCCGAAATAAAGCCCTGCGACTATAGCGGATATACCGAGTAGCGCGTTTACACCGCCGTTAAGTGTAGCCGGCATACTGCTTTCCGGCGCAATTTCTTTTATATATAATGGAATCATCGGCAAAAGATTCATTCTCGCAATCGCCAGAAGAAAAAATAATCCGGCCGCGGCTATCATTTTCTTGTAGGGTAGTTTTTTCTTTCCCGGTGTGTTCAGATTATTAAACCGGTTATCTTTTGCTGAGGAACAGGCGGCACGGTCACTATCCACGAAAAATAGAACAGAGAGAGCACCGGAAAGAATCATTAATGAACCGCAGAAAAAAGCGTTCCGGTAACCGAAATAATCTGCCATAAGACCTCCGGCGAAAGGCCCGAATGTATTTCCGGCAAAAATAGCCGCCTGCATCAAACCCATGGCCTGCCCCTGCCTGTTATCAGGGACAATCGATGCGGTTAAAGCCAGACAGGCTGTTATAGTCCCTGTAAACATTCCCTGCATGAGCCTGAGAATAAAGACTGTTTCTACGGTTTGGGCCATTCCAAGCAAAAATAATATAAGTGTCCCTGAAAACATTGCCCTTACAACCATCAGCTTTCTTCCAAAGCGGTCTGACAGTATCCCCCATACGGGAGCCGCCCAGGCCATCATAAAAGCGGTTGCGGCATGAAGCAGCCCTGTCCAGCGCGCGACTTCATCTCCGGCAGAAACGCCGAGTTCTTCAATAAAATACGGAAGAAAAGGAAAGGCGAAACTGAATCCGGCAATGGATAATAATTGCGCTGCGAAAATAAACAGTAAATTTTTTTTCCAGCGGGTTTCAATAAGGTTTTCCATTGGGTAAAAATGGTTAAATTCAGCAATGAAAAGAAAAGAATCCCGGATAGAAATATCCGCCATTCTGTATTTTAAAAAAATTTCGAGTTTAAATCAGAAAGAACTCAAAGCCAAGAGTAAGAGGGCCAAAATGCATTCCGGAACCGAGGCTAAGAAAAATCCTCATACAATTGTAAGAAATTAATTACAACGGATAAGTCAATATTTAATCAGTAATATAATACTCCGAAGGAGACAATTCCGGAAATCCTGATTTTTTTTCAGCTACAAGAAACCTCCGTATATCCCGGCACAAATGACATTTAGAATTGTAAGACAATTCAGGAGTAAAACCGTATTCCCGTGAAGCATACCTGGCAAGCGCTCCGGGACCGTTTTCGTTCAGGAGGGTTAGAACCGGGTATTTTTCGAAAGAGAGTTCTTTTCCGAGATCTTCAGTTCTAACAGAAAGCCCGGCGCAGAGCCCCGGAATATAATTACCGTAAAGATCCAAATGGAAATGAGAGACATTTTCCAGTTCCCGGCATCCGCAGGATTTCCCGATAATTTCTTCTGCGGGGATTTTTCCGGACACTTTTTCCAGAAGAGAAAGTGCTCTTCCGCCGGCGGAAATCCAGTATCTTGATAATACTTCCTTCAGATAATCCGGACCGAATTCAGCTTCATATTCATCAAATGTGTGGACTTTATTTATATCAAACCTTTCAATATCCGGCATAAAGCCGGCCACCCACGGAAAAACCGAAATTCCGGCTTTTCTGCAGCACTCAAGTAGCCTTTTAACTTTAACAAACGGTATATGAGCATTATGAAAAGGGCTCATGGAAACAAGCAGGGTATTAACCCCGAGGTCTTTTACATCCCGGAGAAAAGAAGTGGAAGACTCCTGATCAATACACCATGAAGAATTGGTTTCAATATACTCTATTCCGATGCCTTCCTGCCGGGCTGTTTCTAAAAACCCAATAAGTCCGCGCCGGTTTAAGAAAGGCTCGCCTCCTCCGACATGAATACTGCGGCATCCAAGCGAAACAATTTTTTGTATATTGGAAACAGCTGTTTCTTTATTTATATAATCAGAAGACCTTGAGGGAGAAGAGTTATATAGACAATGTAAAAAGGAAGAACTACAGTGGTAATTAGTTATTATTCCGCCGGATTCAAGCCTTTTGATATTCACTTCTTGCGTCGTTTTTTTCCTGTCGGATCAGGCCCCATTTTTACTTCAACCGGGATTTTTCCGGTCTTGAACATTCCGTCAGGTATCATGAAATATCCGTTCTCATCAATCGGAAGGTCCTTCCCCCTGCATTTCACAGAAATTACGCCCCTCTCCACTCCATCGGGATTGTGGAAGGTGAAATTAAATTCCGCGCCGCGCCATTTTTTTCGGACCCTGTACTTTTTCCATTCAGAAGGAATAACAGGATCAATCCTCAGACCGTCAAGAACCGGATAAACACCGGACATTCTGGCTATCGTCTTGCGGAACCAGGCCAAAGAGCCTGTAAAATTACTGTACAAAGCCTTCCCAAAATCAGGGTGGTCAGGGCCTACATAAAAATTCGCCAGCTGATGCGGCGCCGTTGTGCTTATATCGGGAATATTTGACGAAGGAAGACTTTTTTTAATTGCATCATAAGCCTTTTTTCCCATACCCAAATAGGCGAATGCATAAGCCGCAAATGACTGACCGTGGGTATAAATGCTTCCGTTTTCAAACATACCCGGCACCATATCAGCAATTCTGCCGACATCCCTGCTTTTATCTGAATAACAGGGATGCAGAAGTTTATAGCCCAGAGGTGTATTCAGCTTTTCCATTGCCTTTAGTACATCATCTGTATGGCCGGCAAGTCCGGAAATTCCTGAAAATACCGCCCATGCGTTCGAATTAAGATGTAGCTTTCCCTCGCGGCATGAATTGCTGCCGATCGGTTCCGCTCTGTCGGCGAAAGCATAAACATAATGTTTATCCAGAAACGCATAAGCATTTACATTATAAGACATTGTGTCTATGATCTCGTTAAGAATACCGGTCTTTCTGCGGTCATCCCGCAGTCTGGTAATCTTGCGCAGCATTTTAGCTGCATAAACAAGCGCCATGGAGAGCCAGGCACTTACACCACGCGGGCTTTTTCCAACACTGTCAATAGCGTCATTCCAGTCTCCGTGTCCTATCCTGCAAAGGCCGAATTGTTGGCGATAGTCATACAGGCTTTTTACAGCTCTGAGCATATGTTCAAGGACAGTAAAATCCGCGTCGTTTTTAACTTCCTCAAGGTCGGGATCAAAGTAACCGAGCTTCTGATCCAGAAAATCAAAATCACCCGTCTCACAAAGATAGGAGTATACTGACTCTACAAGCCATACCGAACTGTCCATATACATCCGCATATCCGGCGTAACACCCTTGAATCGGGAAAACTGCCTTACGGCCCTTCCGTCCTTCAGCTGATATTCCATAGCCCATGACAGCATTTTTTTCATATATTCGGTATCAAAATCCGATATTCCTAGCAGGTCCTGCATAAGATCACGGTAACCGACCATATCAAGGGCCCTCGTAAACCTTGACGTATTTCTGGCCTGATATTTTGACCATACATTAAAGAACCGGTTAATCTCTGGATCAGGTGTATCAATCTGCATCAAGGATATGCGTTTTTCCCAGCCGCTCATGATCGCCTTTAGTTCTTTTTCGGCGGCGCCTTTTACCATATATTTTCTGCGAAGGTCAAGAGCATATTTCTCGGCTTTGTTTATATCCGCCGTATTAAGGGCCCCGAGCAAAAGATCAATGCGTTTTTCAGCGCCGGATTCTATCTCAAGACGATGAGAAAAAGCGCCTATCAGGCCTTTGTAAGGCTGTCGTCCCTCAGAATCTCCGCACCTGCCCTCTTCAACTGCTTTCGGAAAATAACGGCAGTATCCTCCACCCTCAAAGACCTCCTCCATCATGTCATAAGAATCGGGGATAGCGCCACTCAGAAAAAAACCTATCCTCGGAAATTTGTTTTTCTGATCATTATTCACAGCGAAAAGGCCTTTAGCCTTTTTATTATATTTTCCTTCGCTTACAACCCTCGGGTCAAAATAATGAGACGGATATGAGCTGAGGTCCCAGTTTATTTTAGAAAAAACAGTGAGTGTCCGCTTTTTGCGTGTTTTGTTACGTATTCTGATGCTGATTATTTCGGCGGAATCTTCCCGGGTCACAAAAACCATCATGGAGCATTCCAACCCTTTAAATGCAGAGAAATAGTTTATGGTATCAAGCCCCTGTTCACATCTGAAGTCATCATAATCATCAGCGTCTCTTCCGGGCTGCGGTATCAGATGAAAAGCGTCATAAGATTTTCCGGATTCGGACTTGTATCGTCCGTTCTTATTGTCTTCTCTGACAATAAACAACCTTCTGTCGGTATTTTCAGGAGAAGTGGGAACATAACTCTTGTCTTTATGTGATGTAACCGCTCCGGCCATAACTGAATCAAGACATGTAAAGCCCATACCGCTCTGGTCCCAGAAAGATCCCAGACAGCCTTTTTCTCTGCTGTGAGAAGAAGCTATAATATGGAGAAAAGGCCGCGGTGTATCGGGAGTTTTTACAAAACAGCTTCCTCCGCTGATAAAGCCTTCATTATCCTTTGAATCAAGTATTTCGGCATATCTGTTTCTAAGCGCGTCAATCGTCTTGTCTAATGGAAGCGGGCCTTTTCCGCCGGATTTCAGGTATTTTCGAAATTTTTCGGCGGCGTTATCTAGATCTTCAGAACTGAATGGGGGCATATTTTCCTCGCTTTTTCCATGAAAACAGCTGTAGCCGTTTGATATATAAGGAAAATAATATTTTGCCTGCTCAGGCATAAAGATAAATTTCTAATCAGGAAGAGAAGTGTTTCCCCTGTAACGAAGCGGCCTAGTGAAAAATGAGCCGTCACGCCTTATGCTGTAAACACCGTTATTTTCTCCGGCATTGATCCGCTCAAAAATGATAACCCCGTTCGCCCCGTTTTCGCATCCAACCGGAAGAGGCCTGATTTCGCCGTACCGTTTCTCTTTATTATCCATACCGGTAATAAGAGGGCGCATAACCCCTGTTTCTGCGCTGAATAAAGCAAGATCCGGAAAATCGGTACCGTAGGACAAAACCGCAGTATTGTCATCCAGCCATTCCGCGTCCATTATCCCGGCATTCCTTGTAACAAAAGTTCCGTTGTCTCTATCCATATCAAATAAATACAGGTCCCCTGATTTCCCGCTTTTGCCCGGTTCCATTTTAATGGCTGAAAGAATGCTCCCGCCCCTGCTCCATCGGAGATGCCTGTATTTTGCTTCTTTTTTATTAATCATGTATGCCCCCCCTCCTCTCGGATCGGAAAGCATTATATCGAGCTGTTCATTATTTTTAACAGTATAGGCGAGTACCTGCATATCAGGAGAAAGTTCCAGTTCTTCCTCGTCTTTTTTTGAATTCGTAATATTTATAAGTGCCTCAGAATAGATATCCGCAAGGTATATATCTTTTTCACCTTTATCACCCATTATAAAATAAACGAAATTTTCTCCTCCGGCCCATTCATAGTCTGTAATCGAGAGGCTTGAATCGGCATAGACGGTACGTATCGTGTTATAAAGCAAATCATAACACATAAGCGAACGGACATTGTCTCTATTTTTAAAATCAGTTTCAACGGTAAAGATGATCTTTTTTCTCTGTGGTGAGAAAACCGGCCGTCCTTCATTTCTTTCAAAGCCGTCAATTTTAATGTGCATGTCTTCATTGGCCACTTTGACATAAAGCGAAGTATCTCCCGAAAAATCTGAATAATAAAGGTAATTGTGCTTTTTCGGAGTATAATTAGACAATTCAGGAAGAGGCGAATCGGTTCCCTCCTTATAATTTTGAAGTAATTTTTTTATATAGACATCTTCCGGAACCGAATGGCCGAGTGAATACATTTTATTTCCGTAAGTAATCTTGTTTCCCGAAAAATTAAACTGCATCTCGCCGACAAAACGGCCTTTTTCTCCGGCAGAAACAATCAATATACCGTTATGGTTAATCGGACTATATGTAGGGAGCCTCGCACCGGAGGCGATTATAAGATCTATACCGTCTATATTCTCAGCTATTTTACGGCTTTGCGCCAGCCCCCCCCCGAATAAAAGGACCTTAAGATCAGCTTTGCCTGCCTCATCCGATGCCAGGGCTTTGCCGATTTCCTTTTTCAAATCAAGCATGCGGACAGATTTGTTATCCGGCCCGTTTCTGATTGAGGGGGTGATTGCTCCTATTAAAAGCATATTATATTTTCCGCCGGCGTTCACAAGACGGTAGCGCTCAATGCTCCCGAATACATCCGCGCCGTCAATATTGCAGTTAACGGCCTTTATTCCGGCTTTTATATAGTCCCGGTCAAGGGCGAAAAGAGTTCCGGAAAACTCACCCTCCCCGATATTAACCGCGTCATATGGTATTCGGGCCAACGTTGTAAGGAGGAGTTTCCTTTTGAGTGAATCCGCAGATTTGTTTATATAATTACCCGCGTCCGCAGAAACAGAGAAAGGATTTCTCCGCTTCAATTCCGATATAAGCCCCCCTGCCCTCGCGGCTCCTCCCAGACCGCCTCCCGGCGGTAGAAGACTGCCTTCAACACCACCCGTATATATTATCGACAATATTCTGCCGTCCGAGATTTTCATCATCGCGTCCGCCCTCTTTATCAAATCCCGGGCCTTATGCAGATTGGGATTTTTACGGAGCGCGGATCTGGCCTTCTCGATGGACTCTTTGTATTCTTCCTTGCGAAAAAGCAGCATGGCGTGATTCAGGTAATCTTCAGCCTTTAAAGGAATGATCTCCTGAAAACGGTAAACAAGATCTATAAGATAAGAATGGCGTAATATGCTGCCTTTATAACTGTATGCGGCGTTTATGCTGTATTTCTTTTCATTTATCCCGACTCCGGCCGAAATATTTCTGAAAAATCCCTGTTTATCATCGGAATTTCTGAATTCATAACCGGCCCTGATATCAATCATATCATTCAGAGTGTATTCGCCTCCCGCCGATACAGTATATGGTGAATCATAGAATTTACGAGCAGAAAAAGCCGCCGTAAAATTTTTAGTTTCCGGACGCCAGCTCAATCCGGCTGCCGCTCCGTAAGGCAGTCTTTCGGGAGTATTAACATAAGTTATAGGCAGACCGGCATTATAAATAACGGCCCCTGTCCGTAATCCCTTTATAAACTCCCAGTAAGTTCCGATATCTAAAGCGGCTGTCTGCCCTGTTATATCGAATATAGTGCTTCGTATATATTTAGCCTGAATACCCGCCGCGAAATTTCCGGAAAAATTTCTCCACGCGAACATTCCTCCAATATCCATGTCGTAAAGCGGTCTTATGTCACCTGCCGGATTGCCTGAAGCGTTGCGGCTTTCAATTGTTCCGGTTGTCAGAACATTGGCGTGAAAGCCAAAGGCCCCTTTCTCTGTCAGAGGATTTATGTAAGCGGCATAATCCTGTCTTACCCCAAATCCGGGAAAGAGTTCATTATTCGTAAAATAAAATTCATAGTAATCACGGTATGCGGCGGCAGCCGGGTTCCAGAACGCAGCGCTTGGATCGTCAATGAAAAAAAGATCTGCGCCTGCCATCGCGACCGCGCGGGCTCCCGTTGGCGTCTTTAAAAAAGGAACCGCGGCTGTTCCCAGTGTCTTCCCTCCGGCGTCCAGAAAAAGCGGCAGCGCGGAACTTCCGGAAAACAGGAAGAAGATCAATATTAAAAAGATATTAAAGATACCTGAAAAATACATAACGCAAAACCTAAACCTCATTACAAACTTAAGGTTCAAGTGTATAACCCTTTTAATTGAAGATAGTTACCTCTAATATATTTTCGGCATTTTCTTTACATTTCTTTAATCGCTAAAAATTCAGCTCATACCCGGGAAAATACAAATTTATTGTATGTGCAAATGCAATAACTTATAATTATTGTCCTGGATTTATCTCTTAACTTTAGAAAATAATTACTATTATATAAATAATTCATAAGGAGAAAGAAATATGCCGTTGTCAAAAGAGGATAAAAGAGCCATAGACACTATAAGGATGCTTTCCGCGGAATGCATAGAAAAAGCAGCCTCCGGCCATCCCGGCCTGCCGATGGGCACAGCCGACTTCGCGTATACTCTCTGGTCTAAGCACCTCAAGCATAATCCGGAGCATCCGGAATGGATAGGCAGGGACAGATTCATTCTTTCCGCAGGTCACGGCTCTATGCTTCTCTATTCTCTGCTTCATCTTTTCGGCTACGGCCTGACTATCGAGGACCTTAGAGGATTCAGACAATACGAGACACTCACCCCGGGTCATCCGGAATTCGGACATACCAAAGGAGTGGAAGTAACAACCGGTCCTCTCGGAAGCGGGTTTGGGGCCTCAATCGGAATTGCCATAGCTTCAAAAATGCTTAATTCCGCGACAAACGGGGTCTTTTCAGAACTTCTGGACAACAAAGTATATTCGCTTATGGGAGACGGCTGCAATATGGAAGGTGTATCTTCCGAAGCCGCGTCTCTTGCCGGTCACCTTAAACTCGGAAATGTCATAGCCTATTATGATTCTAACAATATAACGATAGACGGCTCCACTGACCTTTCTTTTACGGAAGATGTGGCGGCAAGGTACAAAGCATACGGATGGGGAGTCATAGAAACAGACGGGCATGATACAGACGAACTCTCAAAAGCTATAGAATGGGCTAAAAACGACACTGAAAAGCCTTCTTTAATAATCGGTAAAAGTAAAATCGGCTTCGGCTCTCCGAATAAAGAAGGCACCGCAGCAAGCCACGGGGCCCCTCTCGGCAAAGATGAGCTTTTGCTCACGAGAGAGAATTTGGGATTCGATAAAGAAGGTGAATTCGAGGCCCCGGAAGACGTAAAGAAAGTCTATTCCGCCCATGTGGAAAACCTGAAAAAGCAATACCGCGACTGGACAGCGAAAATGGACAAACTCAGGGCTGAAAATCCGGAAGAGGCGAAAATACTGGATAGCTATTTCAAAAAAGAAATACTCTCGGACATGAAAAAATATCTTCTGGAAAAATCCGGAAATAAAGCAGCCGCTACAAGAGCGAGCGGCGGCGAGACCATACAGGCAATCGCGGCAAGGATTCCCAATTTTGTGGGCGGCTCCGCGGACCTCAATGCCCCTACAAAAACATACATTAAAAACGGAGGCGACTTTTTCCCTCCTGAATACAAAGGGAAAAACATATTTTACGGTGTGCGGGAATTCGCAATGGGAGTTATTACCAACGGTCTGGCGCTCCACGGCGGCTTTATTCCTTACTGCAGCACTTTCATGGTCTTTCTTGATTATATGAAAGCGGCCGTGCGTCTTGCCTCTATCATGAAACTGAAAGCTTTTTTCATCTATACACATGATTCAATATATGTCGGTGAAGACGGCCCTACACATCAGCCTGTGGAGCAGCTCGCCATGCTCCGGAGTATCCCCGGACTCACGGTTTTCCGTCCGGCTGACTCCGCTGAGACAGCAGCCTGCTATGCCGCCGCGCTTAATATAGACGGCCCTTCCGCTTTCTGCCTGACGAGGCAGAAGCTTGAACCTTTGGGTATAGAAGAGCCAATGCCAGAAAAAGGAGCTTATGCGGTTAATGACTGCGATTCCCCCGATCTCTTGATCATAGCGAGCGGTTCCGAGGTAAAACTGGCGCTTGAAACAGCAAAAGAACTCGAATCATCAGGGAAAAAGGCCAGAGTAATCTCAATGCCCTCCTGGGAAATGTTTGATCTGGCTCCGGCGGAATACAGAGAGTCGGTATTACCCGCGTCTGTAAAAAAACGTGTTGTTATCGAGGCCGGAATATCAATGGGATGGCAAAAGTACTCCGGAGACGAAGGGCTTATTCTCGGAGTGGATGAATTCGGCAAATCCGGTCCTTACAAAACAGTCGGAAAAGAATTCGGCTTCTGCACAGAGTCCGTCATTATAAGAATTAACGAAAAATACGGAATCTGAGCGCCCGGGTCCGTATTTAAGACGTAGTTTGGGGAGAGGTTTCATCACCTTTCCCCTCTTGTTTTCTGGATAAAACCATCAGGGTTATATCGTCCTCATCCATATCCGCGGCTCCGCCGGATTCTGACAAAAAACGAACCCTCGCGTCCATAACTGCCCGGACCATATCCTCAGCGGGAACTGCCGCATTTTTTATAAGCACTTCAGTAAGACCGTCTCTTCCAAACTGCTCATAATCTTTATTGAAAGTTTCGGTTATACCGTCGGAATACATCACAAGAGAATCCCCCGGTTCTATAGAGGTCTTGGAAGATGAATACTCGACTTCATCAAGCATTCCCAGAAAAAATCCTCCCTTTATATCAAGGACTTCAATCTCCCCGTTTTTCCTGAGTATAAGCGGGTAAGGATGACAAAACCGGGAATACTCAAGTTCACCTGTTTCGGTATCAAGAAGTCCCGCCACCGCCGTAAGATAATGTTCGGTACGTATCAGTTCTCTCAATTCATCGTTTATATCCGAGAACATGGTTGAAAAATCACTATATTTATGAAGGTGTCTGTCTATCACCATTTTAGCCATTACAGCTACCAGGGCGGCGGGCATTCCATGCCCGGAGACATCGGCAAGCATAAAAAACACTCTTCCGTCTTCTGTGTTTTTAATTTCAAAAAAATCTCCGCCTATCTGATTAGACGGCATATATATAGTGCTTATTGTATAAGGATCGGGAAGGTCGGGGTTTCTGGCAGGCATAAGGTTGGAAAGCACTTTTCTCGCGACTTTCAATTCGGTATCAATACTTTTATTTGCCTTTTCAAGCATTTCCTTTATAGCCAAAAGCTCTATGTTCCTGGTATTAACCTCCTCAATCTGGGCCTTCAACTCATTTCTCAGATTTACTTTGCTTTCGCGCTCTTTCCTGATGTAGTCTTCCATCTCGGTAATATCGTCTATTATCCAGACGGTCCCGATATAAGTGTTATTAAAATTCTGGTCCTCGCGGGATATTTTTAAGAGTTTTCTCTCAGGCTCTTTTTTTTCCACTGTTACAGACGAAGAAAAATCATCTGAATTATAACCGGAAAAAAATTCTACAAACTTTTCAGGACTTTTAAAATCGTTTTTAACCGAAGTAATGACCTCTGTTATAAAAGAACTCTCCTTTACAAAATCTTCTTCAAGACCGGTCAGCTCGCAGGCCGCCCTGTTTATTCTCTCGACAATACCTTTTGTATCTGTAATAATGAGTCCGGTAAACACCGAATCGATAAAAAAGTCCATCCGCATCTCTTTGGCCATATATGAGGATATGTCCTCAAATATTACAAGACATCCGTATGCGGTGCCGCAGCTCTTTCTGGAATAATAGCGGCCTCTATACTTTCTAATTACGGCATTAACTTCTTTCTCAGCCGGGAAAGACCTCAGTAATTCAGCTAGAGTCTTTTCCAGGTTTTTGTTTTTCTGCTCCGCTTCACCGAAAAGTGCCGACGCTTTGGAGTTCATAAAAAGAATTTCGCCTTCGCGGCTAAGGCATAAAAGCCCGTAACCGATATCGTCCAAGATGCATTCTTGTATATCGGAAACTTTCATATTGTTTTTTTTCATATCTGCCATCAATACAATATATATTTTCAATACAGATAAAGTGAAGAAAGAAGATATTTTAGAAAATGACAATTTTTGATTTTCATAAAACAGGTTCCGGCTCTTTTTTCGACATAAATAATACCGGTAAGACCCGCTTCAGACGACTCATCTCCTCTCTTCTTGAGGCCGGCGTTTCTTTCGTGGATCCGACAGAATCCCAAAAAGAGACGACGCGTCTCTCCGCGGGAATAGTTTTCGACGATGCTTTCGAGTGTGTATATGAAAACGCGGCGCCTTTTCTCATAGATAACGGCATTCCTTTTATTGTTTTTGCGATAAGTGGCTATACAGGAAAAAGATGCACCTGGGATTACGGCGGGGGCAGACACCGCCACATGAATAAAGAAATGCTCCGAAACCTGTCCAAGGCGGGGATAAAGATCGGGTCTCACGGCAAGTCACACAAAAGACTTGATAAAATGTCACCCGAGTCACAGTTCTCAGAACTGATTGATTCCAAAAAAGAGCTTGAGGATATAACCCAAACGGCGGTAACCTCGGTGTCTTATCCTTTTGGAAGATACAACTCCGCCACAACACGCTGCGCTGCCGAAGGGGGCTATAAAAAAGGATTCAGCATTTCTGCGGTTTCAAGAAAAGGGATCCCCCCCGAAATGAGAATACCCATAAGAGGAGTTTACAGTTTTCATACTTCAGATGACCTTATTGCAATGGCTGAGAACAGTATTCTCGGAAAGATAAATTTCATGAGAAATTTTCTTATAAACCGGTTTTCGTCCGGCACTTGGGCCCTTAAATATTTTCCTGAGACACGCTAAATATAATTATCTTTAGAGCATGAGTCCTGTCGACATACTTAATCTTATTTGCGGACTCAGCCTTTTCCTTTTCGGAATGGACAGAAGCTCCAAAGGGCTGCGTCTCGCCGCCGGTAACTCTCTGCGGCAAATAATAGAGAAACTCACAAGATTCCGGCTCGCCGGGCTCGGGGTCGGAATTACTGCTACCGCTCTTACACAGAGCTCCAGCGCAACCACAGTTATGCTTGTGGGGTTCGCATCTGCCGGTCTTATAACATTGAAACAGGCCCTCAGCATAATTCTCGGCGCGGATATAGGTACCACAATAACCGTTCAGCTTTTTGCCTGGAAAATAACAAAACTGGCCCCGTTTTTCATCTCAGCGGGTTTCTTTACCAGAATGTTTTCCAAAAATCCGGTATGGAAAAACACCGGCCGGCTTATTCTCGGATTCGGGCTTATATTTTTCGGAATGGAAATGATGAGCGCTTCCGTATCTCCTCTCAGGGAAAGTGTTTTTTTTCGGGAGCTTTTATCCTCTTCTTCCGGCCCTGCCGCTGGCATATTTATATCGGCCGCGTTCACCGCTCTGATACAGAGCTCGGCCGCAACTATAGCGCTCGTACTCGCGCTTGCCGTTCCGGGTGAGAGCGGCCCGGCCATAACGCTTACTCAGGCGGTCCCGCTTGTTCTTGGAGCGAATATCGGGACATGCGCCACGGCACTTCTCGCTGCCTTCCGCAATACTGCGGAAGCCCGCCGCATAGCCTGGGCCCACACTATTTTCAAGATATCGGGTGTTCTTCTGTTTATTCCCCTTATTTCTCTGCTTGAAAAAACCGCCGAGTCAGTTTCCAATGATCTTCCGCATCAGATCGCGAATATACATACTATTTTCAATGTCTTCATGGCCTTGCTTTTTCTGCCTTTTTTAAAGAATTTTTCGGCTCTGACAAAATGGCTTATTAAACCGGATAAGGAAAATCCGAGTTTCGATCTTAAATATATTTCACGAGACTATTCCTATCTGCCCGAGGTTGCCCTTCAGCAGGCCTCCCGGGAAATTGAGAGGATGTCTTCCATTGTCCTTGAAATGGCATCATCAATCCCGGTGCTTCTGGAGGGAAAAGATTTCTCGAGAATAAAATTCATTAAGAGCTCGGACGACAAAGTGGATTTCCTGCATAAACGGATATCTCTTTATATTTCGAAACTCTCTGAGGACGAACTTTCTGTCTGGGCATCGCGGCGGCAGGGTTTTCTTTTAACTGCCTGCTCGCACATTGAGCTCGCGGGGGATGTAATCAGCAAAAATATAAGCGCGCACTTCAACAAAATGTCTTTAAAGGGCATCTTTTTCTCCAAAGAAGGCCTCGAAGATATTTTAGTAATGACTTCTGAAGTGATTAAATCGATGCGGCTGACTTTTTCCGCGTTGTCTGATAATGATACCGAAAAAGCGAAACAGGTTTTGGAAAGCCGGAATAGAATTGAAGAACTCGAAGATACTCTGAGCGAAAACCACTTCAGACGGCTTAACGCCGGCTTGAAAGAAACTGTCCAGTCAACAACGGTACATCTTGATCTTCTCGACGATATTAAAAATATCAACAACCACTGTATTAAAATATCAGAATATATGGTAAACATAAATATAAAAGAAAAGGAGAATGATTATGCCTGATCCGAGACTGAAAAAGCTGGCGGATATACTCGTAAACTATTCTGTAGGCGTAAAAAAAGGTGATAATGTCAAGATCAAGATAATCGATACCGGAATTCCGCTTCTCAAGGAAATATACAGGCTTTGTATTAAAAAGGGAGCAAGGGTCCGTACCGAGATTACCAGTTCCGAGCTATCCCCTATTTTCTTTAAGAATGCCTCAAAAAACCAGATTGAGTATTTTCCGGA
>CAYNYI010000073.1:0-15609 GCA_964401455.1 uncultured Fibrobacterota bacterium | reverse complement strand
GGAGTTCCACTTAAAAACAGATTTTTTTCTGTAGAAAAAACTAGACCACCTGATAAAGAGAATATATCACCTGTAGTACCAACACAGAAATCACAGCATAAGAATCCTTTATCGGAGTTTGATAAAGATAATTTTATTTATGATGAAAAAGAAGATGTCTATGTCTGTCCTATGGGTTATCGATTAACTCCCGTAGCATTAAATAGAAAGAATAATCAGCGAGTTTATCGTATAAAAAAGAAACAATATTGTATTGCATGTAAGCACTTTGGCAAATGCACCGGCAATTCTAAAGGGCGGCATGTCCACAGAAATGATGGCGAGTATTATTACAGGAAAGCCGAGAAATATTATCATACCGCGGAAGCTCAGGAGCATTACCGCAAACGAAAAGAAAAGGTAGAGCATCCTTTTGGTTTTATAAAGAACAATCTGGGGTACCGTAATTTTCTGTTACGCGGTCTTTCGGGCGTAAGGGCTGAATTTGCTTTGATGTCCACAGTATTTAATATAACGCGAATGAGGAATATAATAAAAAGACGCGGACAGGTAAAATTAAAGCTTTGTTAGTGTAAAACAGAGGCTTTTTTGCGCCTGTTTTCATATATGGTAATATTGGAATATTTTATTGCATGGAAATTTAGTTTAGTCGGAATTGTAGGATACAGAGATTTTAGAAAAATAGATTCCCCGGTCGGAGCCGGGGAATGACGTTGATGTTGGATCACGGCATAGTTGCGACACAGCCTCTTGATGCGGCAATCTATTTTAAAGCCGTTCAGGGAATATTATAAGTGATATATGGGCAGGGCGCGCCTGTCAAAGATTTTCTGCTGAATTATTTGGAAAAGACAGAAACATAACTTCTTTATGGGACTGCGAAGTTCTATATGATTGTTGATGATGGAATAATGCTGACAAACAGGACGGTGCCCAAAGAAAAATGCCGCGAAAAGGATTTCCGGGTCTCCCGGCTATTGCTCACGATACCGGCGAAGTTTCGTCGCAAAGCTCAATGCCTTCTTTTAAATCCCGTGTAAGAAATGGTTTGTAAAGGATAACAGAATCCATTGCCCTTAGTTTTGATTCAAGGGATATGTCTGTTAATAAAGATGTCGTGATTAAAACCGGAACCCCGGGTAATAGAGCACAAAGGTCCTCGAAAGATTTCTCAGGATTTTCAAAACTGTCTATGTCGAGAATAGATACCGATATATTTTTACCTGGCAGGGACGCTGCTTCGCAAAGTTCTTTTACAGAAGAATATGAGAGAGAATTCATGCCGATCTCCAGAAGCTTCCTTTTCGTGTATTTCTGATCGTCCGGATCCGCCGCGACTACAAGCGCATTTTTATCTTCATACTCATGGGGTTCCGGAACTTTGTGGATATTCGGACCAAGACCGACGAGAGTCAGAATCTCTGAAACATGTGCATTTACATTTGTAATAAGAAGATCGCCGCCCTTCAGATTAACGGCTCTTAGTGTTTCAGCTATGAAACCCGTAAAACTTCCCGCAATTTCATTAGCGTTTTTCAGATCAAGTACAATATACCGGCAGCCGGAATCAATTTTTTTTCGGAGGGTTTTTGAAAGTCGTATGCAGTGATTAACCGAAATAACGCTGTCTTCGGGCTGTATAAATGTGTATTTTGTTTTTTCCAAAACCGCAGCTTTTTTAGTAGTACTTTACTTTATGAGAGTAAACTAATATTATTTGTTATTGAAAATCAAGCATTGATATAAACTTTAAAAACAGTAAGGGACGCCTTTTATAAAGGCGTCCCTTATACTGCTTTCTGAGCTCTATTTAAGATGACAGAAGAAAATCAGAAATCGTTTCTGGGTTTTCTTTCCGGGCGGGGTCTTGCTTCGTTGACCCTTAACGGTCTGCCGTCGAGTTCGGAGTTGTTGAGACTTTCGATGGCTTTTTTGGCCTCTTCATCGTTGGGCATTTCAACGAAACCAAAACCCTTTGAGCGTCCCGTAACTCTGTCCTGAATAACTCTTGCGGAACTTACCTCTCCGAATTCGGAGAAAGTATCATTGAGAGCCCGGTCGTCTGTGTTGTAAGAGACGTTGCCTACATAAATGTTCATAAAGACACATTCCTTCTTCGCCATTACTAGGGAAACGGACACTCTGATCAATGGCGAATACGGATCAGAGACCGGCGCCGTCGTTGACTATTCATGACGAACGCTTAGAAACTATATAGAAGATACTTCCATTTACAGAGTAAAGCAATATTTTTCCGCAAAATCATTATTTTTTTCTTTTTTCAGAAATGTCGGATCTTCCGAGTAAAGTTTCTCAAGATCGGCTTTTTTCCGTTTCTCATGACCCATAACTCCGTAAATTTCGGCACGCTCAAGTCTTGCCCGCTTTAAAAGTTCCGGGCTCCGGTTTTTACGGCGTCTTAGTATTGCGGTCAGTGTATCGCGTGCGGCCGTATACATCTCGAGGCTTTTCAGGGCCCGTGCTTTATAAAGGAGAAGTCCGGCGTGTATCGAAGAATCGTTGTGTATTCCGGCAGAAAGCCTTATTATTTTATCCAGGTTTTTTTTTGTTTCTCCTTTCAGTTCAAGTAGCAGCTCAGCTTCTGAAAGTTTTAACAGGGGGTCGTCAGGAATCCTTCTTCTCAATTTTCTGATACTGGAAAGCGCTTCTGAAATCATACCGCATTCCTGATAGGCCTCGGTCAGCCCCAGAAGAAGACCCCGGTAGGAAGGAGAAGCATGCGCGGTAATTTCATCGGTTATGGCTATGTTGAGTGTCGGGGCTATTCCGAATTTATCGAAAAGAGAACCGAGCCCGGCGCGGAGTCTTAGGGTTTTCTCAAAAGACTCTACCGCTCCTTTGAAATTTTTGTTTTTAAATTTTATATAACCGGAGATGAAAGACGAGTCGGCCAGATGCGATGCCCGGTCAAGAAGTGTAACCGCTTCTTTATCCCGTCCTCCGACAAAATTTCGTAATCCAGCCACAAAGTCTTTCTCGTCATCCGGAGTAAAAAGCTTCCTGAAAAAGCCAAGCGTCAGCTTCTTTTCAACCGGCACCTCCGATGGAACGGCTTCTTCTTTATTGCGGGAGCGGCCCTTCTTCTTTGAGTTCGAAGAATGCTCCGTATAGAAAAGGCCTGTTCCGGGTATTCCGACAGTTTTCCTGACTCCTTTTTTCCCCGCCGTTACTTTCGCGCCGCGCGGGCCGAAAGACAAAGACGGGCCGGAGCGGCTAAGATTAACAGTAAGTCCCGGGGCGATTTTCATTCTTCTATAAAATCTGAATCCCACTTTGTCCTCCTTTTATTGTTAAGTCAGAATCTTAATTATTTTCACAACCATTGCCGGAGCTTCTTCGGCAATAAAGTGTCCGCAGTCTTCTAAAACAGTTACATCCGCTTTGGGAAAGGACTTTTTCCAGAGACTCAGTTCTTTTTTTCTGAAGGCAATGTCTTTTCCGCCCCATATTATGGTGATGTTTTTGTTTTTAAGAATATCTTTTTTCTCCCAAAGCGAAGACAGCCATTCTGAGGAACCGATAATACTTTCCGGGAAAACCGCGCAGCCCTTTCTTTCCGAAGGTTTTGCCAGGGGCATTATATAATGGTTTTTGACTTTAGGTGTGAGATTTTCCTTTCTCCCAAAAATCATCGGCATTATAATACGGACGAAAAAGTTGGAGCTATATATTAGAAACCTTCCGATAGATCCGCCGGTAAATTTGCTGAAAAGCCGATAATACCAGTCACGCTTGACAGACCACATCCAGGTATTTGTGATAATCAGGCTTTTTGTTTTTTCAGGGTGGTTCAATGTATATGAAAGCCCGATGGGGCCTCCCCAGTCTCCGACCACCATCGTTATTTCCGAAAGTCCGAGAGATTCCAGCAGGTTGTTCAGATTCTCAGCATGGCTTTCCGGCAAGTAATTCCAATCTGCGGGCTTGTCGGAAAGGCCGAAACCTATATGGTCCGGGGCGATGCAGCGGAACTCACCGGAGAGTTCTTTTATTATATTCCTGAACTCGAAAGACCAGGCCGGGTTGCCGTGAACAAATACAGCAGGCTTTCCGGCGCCTTCGTCGATATAGTGCATTTTACCGGCCGGAGTTTCAAAGTAATTAGATTTGAACGGGTATTCTGAACGGTCAAGCCAGTCAGGGATTTCGGGAATATCAGCAGGCAACGGGTGCTCCTTAAATGTTATTCTGTGTTATAACTAATATAAAAAAAATATTCAGTGAATTAAACCCGGCCTTGACATTTACAATGCGATTGTATATATTTGGAAATATGGCAAAATAACCAAATGAAGTCGGGGACTATAAAAATGGATAATGAGAAATTGTATCAGGCAAAAGCGGAAGTATTAAGGGCGCTGGGGCATCCGACAAGACTTTTTATCGCGGAGAAACTGAGGTCCGGAGAAAAATGCGTTTGTGAAATTGCGAAAGGTATAGACGCGGACCTTTCCACGGTCTCAAAACATCTCTCGGTCCTTAAGTACGCTGGCATAATAGAAGACCGGAGAGAAGGAAAGAGTATTTATTACAGGCTGAAGGTTCCATGTGTCCTTGAGTTTACTGATTGTGTCGAATCTGTGCTTCGTTCCAAAGCAAAGGCCTGTGCCGTTTCTATTTAATCTGAAGGGGAGGATCTGTTTTGAACTGGAAAAATGAGTGGAAAAAGCTGGTTTTAATAGCCGGGGTGTTTTTGGCGTTCTTCTATCTGCCGGTCGGGGCGCGACGGTTTGACAATGCCGTCATGGAAGCTCTGCATCTGGCAAAATGGTACGCACGGGAGCATGTCGTTTTCTGTCTGATAACCGCGTTTTTTATTGCCGGCGCCATAGGGGTATTTGTAAGCCAGTCATCCGTGATGAAATATCTCGGAGCAAAAGCGAATAAGGTCCTCGCGTATGGTGTTGCTTCTGTTTCCGGGACGATTCTCGCGGTTTGTTCCTGTACTGTTCTGCCTCTATTCAACGGAATATACCGTATGGGAGCCGGTCTTGGGCCGGCCACTACGTTTCTGTATTCCGGCCCCGCGATCAATGTACTGGCTATTGTTCTTACCGCGAGGATACTCGGCCTTCCGCTTGGAATTGCAAGGGCCCTTGGGGCCATAGTTTTCAGCATTGTAATAGGGATCCTCATGCAGCTTATTTTCAGGAAAGAGGAACAGGAGCGTGTTGACGCTAATATGGCGAGGCCGAAGGAAGAGGAAGGGAGACCCCTGTGGCAGACCGCTTTATATTTCTTTTCCATGGTGGGTATTCTTGTTTTTGCCAATTGGGGAAAACCCGATGCGGCACAGGGAGTCTGGTTTCAGATTTTTCAGGCAAAATGGATTATCACGTCGCTTTTTGCTATTGCGCTGGGAGTTATCCTTATCGTATGGTTTAATATGAAATGGTGGAAAATAGCGGTTACGGGCTCCGTGACTCTTGTAACAGCGTTGTTGTGGGGCAAAATAACACCCATGATTCCATTTGGGACCGCCTCCGTGTTTTTTTCTTTTTTCCTGTCCCGCAGCGGAGGAGAAACAGAAGAATGGTTTTCATCATCATGGGGTTTTGCCAAACAGATACTGCCGCTTTTATTCTGGGGGGTATTGATCGCCGGCTTTCTCCTCGGCAGGCCGGACCAGGAAGGGGTTATACCATCGGAATGGGTTTATAAAGCTGTGGGCGGCAATTCTCTGCGGGCCAATTTCTTCGCGTCTTTTGCCGGCGCGTTCATGTATTTTGCTACACTCACCGAGGTGCCCATACTGCAGGGGCTTATCGGCAACGGCATGGGGCAGGGGCCGGCGCTTGCTTTGCTATTGGCCGGGCCGGCACTTAGTCTGCCGAACATGCTTGTAATAAGAAGTGTCCTCGGAACAAAGAAAACAGCGGTTTTTGTTTCGCTGGTGGTGGTAATGGCAACTATAAGTGGTGTTTTATTTGGAGTATTGGCAGGATAACATGAAGAGATATATAATAGTACCATTTTTTATTTTATCCGGTTTTGTATGTGCCGTTGAAGAACTCCCGGTTATTGATATCGAAAAAACAAAGAATCTGATACAGGAAGGAGCGGTATTGATCGATAACAGGCCGCCCTACAAGTACGAAAACGGTCATATTGAAGGCGCGGTAAATTTACCGTTTTTTTATGAAGGACATTCGTCAAACTTGATGACAAGGCAGGAGCTGCTGAAGATAATTGGAGAGAAGCGCATTGTTATTTTTTATTGTACGGGTAAAATGCGTGCTTACCATGCTCTTAATCAGGCTAAGAAGTGGGATATTCCGGTTGTAATGTACTGGTATAAAAACGGTTTTTCCGAATGGAAAAATCAAGAGCCGTTTATTAAATAATCATTAATAACATTTAAAGGGAGAGGACAATATGAAAATTCAGATTCTCGGCACAGGGTGCCCCAAGTGTAAAAAACTTACCGAAGCGGTACAACAGGTTGTCAACGAAAACAATATCGACGTGGAAGTAAGCAAGGTTGAGGACATAAACGAAATTATGAAGTTTGGTGTGATGATGACTCCGGCCCTTGTAGTTGACGGTGAGGTAAAGGACGCCGGGCGTATACCCGCAAAAGACGAAATACTAAAAATGGTGTCCTGAAAAGTTTAAAGACAAAAAAAGTGTAATCAAATAGCAAGAGTTATAAAGCGGAGGTTCTTATGAGCAGGTTTTTCGATAAAATTCCTACTAAATTGGCAGTTTTATGTGCGGTTCTAATTATGGTAAATCCCGCCTGCGCGGAAAAACGGGGCGAAACAGAAGATGCGCAAAGCATATCGCAGAATAAAGATGAAACGGCCAAAACAATATCTGCGGCAAAATCAGAAGAAACAGAAAGCGCGGTGGATGTATATCTTTTTCATGGCTCATACCGCTGCCGCAGCTGCAATCTTATGGAAGAGCTGACGTTGGAGGTTATTGATGAAAGGCTGGCCCGGGAGAAGAAAAACGGTAGTGTAAGATTCAGTCATGTAAATGTCGAGAAAGACGAAAACCGGCATTTTATTGATAAATATAAAATTTCTTCGATTTCCATAATAGTCTCCAAAAAATCGGGCGGTAAAGAGACTAAGTGGAAAAATCTTGACAAGGTCTGGACGCTTTTGGGAAACAATGAAAAATTCAAAGAGTATGTATTGGCAGAGATAGAAACATATCTTGAGGTAAAAGGAGAGTAATAAATGGAGTCATTACTCGGGGGTATGGGCATGGCGATATGGTTTGGTATTCTTACATCCATCAGCCCATGCCCGCTTGCTACTAATATCGCGGCAATATCATTTATAGGCAAACAGGTCGGTAAACCATCGGCTACTCTGCTTTCCGCTCTTTTCTATACTCTTGGCAGGCTGCTTACTTACCTGATCCTTGGGATAATTCTGGTGTCCAGCGCGCAGGCAGTGCCGCGGATATCTTTTTTTCTGCAGGAAAAAATGAAATTAGTTATGGGGCCTTTGCTGATATTAATCGGTGTCGTATTGCTTGATCTAATCAAATTTTCTTTTGCCGGAGTGTTGGTTTCACAGAAATCGCAGGAGCGTCTTGCTAAATCGGGTATGTGGGGCGCGTTGCTGCTCGGCGTGGTGTTCGCGCTTTCGTTCTGCCCGGTATCGGCGGCGCTGTTTTTCGGTTCAACTTTCGGGCTTGCCGTGCAGCACGGCAGCCGTGTGATTATACCTGCGCTTTATGGTGTTGGCACGGCAGCGCCCGTTATTGTCTTCGCTTTCATTGTCGCGTTCAGCGCGCACGCGCTGGGGGCCATGTTTCATAAAATAACCGTTTTTGAGAAATGGGCCCGCCGGATAAGCGGTGTTGTGTTTATCATTGCCGGCGCATATATCCTCTTTACGCAGGTGTTTAGGATTGGTGTCTGATAATTTAAAACAATGCCGGCTGGCGGAAAGGTATGTGATGGATTGGTTTCAGGCATCGCACTGGTACCGCTTGCCCTGAAAAGTAATACCGTTCTAATGTTATTTCTTTATGGAGCGGGAACCGCGCTTCCCGTTTTGGTTATTGCGTTAATTCTGGCTTTTGCCGCTAACCGGACCGGTTCTCTTTATAACAGACTCAGAGCCGTAGAAAAATAGGCAAGACTGATAACCACCGGCATAATGTCCGTGGCGGGTATTTCCCTCGTGCTTAAAAAAATCTTTTAACATAAATTTCCGTATTGTATATTAACAGGTATAACTTTCATAGTTTTCTTTTGTCAGGAGAGGGTATGGAAAATGTTAAAGCTTTGGCCCGGAGGCTGTGTTTGCCTGAAGACCGTCCGGTTATCTCCGCCGCTGCGGGCGCGGTTTTGTATATGATTGTGGCCGTTATTTATATACTGGTGTCCGGTCGCATTGCGTATTCACTCGCGGACTCTGCGGAAGAACTGCACCAGATAGAACTGATTAAAGGCAGGATCTATGTACTTGTTACCGGTCTGATGTTTTTTCTTATCTCGCTTGGGTGGTGGCGCAGAATGAGGCGGCATCGTTATCTTCTTATGCAGAGTGAACGGCGCGCGGCCGCTTCGGTTTACGGCGCGGCGCTTGTGCATGATCTCGGAAACCTTCTAATGTCGTTCTCGGGACAGCTGAGGAAACTTGAAAAAAACAAGGGGGATGAAGAATTAGTAGCGAGAATGTGCTCATCTTTCAACGACGTTATAAACAGGCTGACAGTTTTTTCAAGGAAAATAGCGGAAAACTCCGGGTATCTAAAGGCGGACAATCTTTCTGAAATAAATCTCGCAGAAGAAATGGAGTCGATATCGGATTTGTCAAAAAAACACCCTGATGTTAGACGATGCCGTATTAAATATACCGAAACTCCTGATCTACAGGTAAAATTAAACAGAGAACTGTTTGAGCATGCCATGCTGAACCTGATAATTAACGCCGCGCAGGCAACCGGTCAGGGAGGCATGGTGGAAGTCTCGTCCCGCGAAGAAGACCATAGTGTGCTTATCCGTGTGGAGGATAACGGTCCCGGTATTTCAAAGGACAGTTTGAAAAAAGTATTTGACGCGGGATACACTACCAAAAAAAAGGGGACGGGGCTTGGCCTCCTGTCAGTCAAGGCTTTCGCAGCCTCATGCGGGGGGGGAGTTGAAATCGGGAAATCGAAAACCGGAGGCTGTGTATTTAATCTCCGGGTTCCTCTAAGTTAAGAAGCCGTGGCGGGGGTTTTAATCCGGTATAGAAAAGTTTCTTGAATCAAACCTGTCGCTGCCGAGCCATAGGTCGATTTTGACTCCGTTGTCGGCCCTTGAAACATCTCCATGTTTGACCTGCAGTCCGATCAGGTCAAGCCTCGCTGTGCTGAAAAGGTCATGCCCCAGCATATTTCCGTAATATCCCGACAATTCCGGACGTTTTTTTGCGTTAAGCAGTTTTCTGATAGCTTCTATTTCGGCATCTGTACGGGGATGGTTGTCTATCGCGCATAAATGCAGCCCGTCATCTTCTTGATGAAGCGATATCAGCATTCTTTTTGGTTTGTTTTCCAGAAGGAAATTGGAAAGCTCGCCGATAAGCTGTAGAAGAAATTCTTTACGTTCCATAAAGCATGTTTCCTTTTCAGTTATTTTTCCCGGAATTTTCCCGGAAGCGATAAGGTTTTGTGGATCTGTACCATTCATATACCGCGAATAATAGCGCCGCGGTAAGGCCGCCGGAAAATCCGTTGTTATACAGGTCTATACCGCCGTGCCAGGCTGAAGTACGCAGTACCATGAAAAAGTGTATAAAGCCCGCGAGTATTCCTGCCTTTATTCCGAATGTTCCCGCTATCGGAGCAAGTGTGGTCCCGAATAATACTGCCAGTATAGTTCCGGAAGATGAAAGTTCTTTGCCGAAAACAAAACAGGCGAGTATTACTCCAGCCATTACGGGAGTCGAGTTTCTTAGATGCTTTCCGAAAACTCCGAAAGCTATGACTGTAAAAATTCCTCCGATTACCGGTCCATTGAAGTTTCCGCCGGAAATGATTACGAAAGCCCAGCAGAGCAAGCCGAGGATTGCGCTATTGAAAAGCGCCGCAGAGGCGGATATTTCCTCAATGAAGTCTGAGGGCAGCTTACCTGATTTTTTCTGAAGAAGGAGGGCTTCTTTGAAAAATCGGCTAAAGGATTTCGGTCCGCCTTTTCCTTTTTTAGCGGTAATAATTGAGAATATGATTATGTAAGCGGAAAGCACAGGTGTTAACCAGAATAGCAGGTCGTCATGACCGTTAAACCATACTGATGTGGCTGACAGGTCTCCACCCGCAGCTTCTATTATTCCAGCAATGAAGATTCCTGCAAATCCGCAGGTAAGGCCCATATTGTAAAGGTTATACCCCTGGTGAATATGCAGCATGGACATTGCGGCCGCCGGAAGCAGCATTCCCGCCGCTGTTCCGGCGAGGAAGGCTAAGAGTACAGGCGGCAGAAAAGGCAGCGGTGCGGTCTGTTCAATGGCAAGAAAAGACACGAGAGGGCCAAGCGCGGTTCCAAAAAGGGCAATAAGGATATACTCTGAGAAATGTTTTCCGGCTATTTTTGAGGAAAGATAGACTCCGAAAATAATCGGTATTATGTTGAGAGGGGTCTTTCCGAAAAAGCCGAATCCTAAAACAGTAAAAAAAGCCGCAACGGAGGGCCCGGATATGGTTATGCGGAGTGTCTTGAGAAGGAGAAGCGCGATAAAAGCGGCAGAGGAAGCGTTTAAAAGAGCACCCCCTGTTCCTCCGACCGCAACGAAATCGTTTATAAGACGGGCGGGGTGCTTCTGAATGGCGATAAATCCTTCTATCGAAGGAATAAAACCCTGGGCGAGGATTCCCGCCGCTGCGGCGAGAATCAGCACACCGGTAAGCATGGTGAATAATGTTTTTTCCTGCCGGTCCAGGCGGAACTCCTTTTTTAAGAATCACTACACGTTGAATATAATCAATATCACGCAATATCAAAGTTTGAATATTTATCTTGTTTGCCTTTTACGCGGCATCCGGGAAAAAGCTCGCCCTTCAGGGCTTTTGAAATTTTTTGAAAATGAACGAGGGTCCGATTCATGATTGAATACCTGGCGGTGTGTTTTATAAACCAGGTCTGTTCATTTCGGCAAAATAAAAAAAATAATTCGAAAAAACACTTGATCGGGCTCGTTATTATAAATATCTTACTTAGACAGTTAGCCAACAATGCAATTATGGTGGGTAAAAATGGATAAGCTGAATGCGCTGTTCAAAGCGCTGTCAGATCTGAACCGGCTTCGGATTGTAGCTGCTCTTCTGAAGCATGACGAGTTGTGCGCATGCCAGCTGACCGAGTTGATTCAGGTTGCGGGCGCGACCGCCTCCCGCCACATGGGAGTGCTTATTTCATCCGGTCTTGTGGACAGCCGGAAAAAAGGCCGATGGGTCTATTACCGGATTCGCCGGGAGCAGGCTGAATTGGGCGTGCTGATTGGCTGGATCGAATCACGGCTCAAAGCTGATCCGGACATGGCGCTTGATGCAAAAGCATTAGAAAAAATCACGTCGTGTGAGCCGGAGGATCTTTGCCGAAAACAGCGTGGCGAAGAGTATTGTTCGAAAAATTGAGTTTAAAAAATCAAGGAGAGATATTATGATCGAAAAACTTAAGGTACTGTTCCTGTGTACCGGTAACTCCTGCCGCAGCCAGATGGCCGAAGGTTGGACCCGTCATTTGAAAGGTGATGTCATAAAGGCCTGTTCGGCCGGTATCGAGACGCACGGCCTTAATCCGAATGCCGTAAAAGTGATGGCTGAGGCAGGGGTTGATATCTCCGGACATATGTCAAAACATATTGATGAAGTAAAAAATATCGGTTTTGACTGGGTTGTCACGGTCTGCGATTCGGCCAACGAGAGTTGCCCGGTATTTCCAGGCAGGGTCAATCGCCTTCATGTCAGTTTCAATGATCCCCCGAAAATGGCAAAGGATCTCGCGGAGCAGGGAGCGTCTGAAGAAGAACAGCTGGATTGTTATCGGAAAGTCCGTGATGAAATCAAGGCTTTTGTGGAAAGTCTTCCTGAATCATTGAGCAAGTAAAGAAGGGGTGGAATAATGCAGGTAAAAACAGATAAAGATCATGTCCGCAAGCAGGTTAGAATCCGTTATTCGGAGATCGCAAAAGACAATGGTAACTGTTGTGGAAACAGTTGCTGCGGTACGGTTCCTTCAGAGGATCCCGGGTTTTCGAACCGGCTTGGTTATACAGCCAATCAATTGTCAAATGTTCCCGAAGGCTCTAACATGGGGCTTGGCTGCGGCAATCCGCAGACTATAGCTTCTCTCAAACCCGGGGAAACGGTTCTGGACCTTGGCTGCGGCGGAGGTTTTGACTGTTTTCTTGCCGTCAAACAAGTGGGTGCAGAAGGAAAAGTGATCGGCGTTGACATGACGCCTGAAATGCTTGCAAAGGCAAGAGAGAATGCCCGAAAAGGAGATTATACGAATGTGGAGTTCCGGCTGGGAGAAATCGAACACTTGCCGGTTGCCGACAACTCTGTTGATGTCATCATATCCAACTGCGTCATTAATCTGTCGCCTGCCAAAAAACAGGTCTTCCGGGAGGCATACCGGGTATTACTTCCAAACGGCCGGCTTGCAGTATCCGATGTGGTTGCGATAACCACGCTCCCGGACGACATTCGGCAGAATATGGATGCGCATTGCGGATGTGTTGCCGGAGCGGCCCAGGTAAATGAGATCGAACATCTACTCTCTGATTCCGGGTTTTCTGAAATTTCCGTTAAAATAAAAGAAGACAGCGGCAAATTTATCGGCGACTGGTTTCCCGGCGGCGGTATGGAAAAATATGTCCGTTCGGCGGATATTACCGCTGTTAAAATAACAAAAGGAGGGTGTTGTTGTGAGTAATGCTAAGTCTTTGCCAAAGAACCGGCATATGAGCAGTATTTTCGAGAAGTATCTCACCGTCTGGGTCGGGCTCTGTATTCTGGCGGGGATCCTTCTCGGTAAAATCGCGCCGGGATTGGCGCAAGCACTTGACGGCATGAGTATCAATATTAACGGCGCGCCGGTCGTGTCCATTCCAATCGCTATCTGTCTCTTCTTTATGATGTACCCCATCATGGTTAAAATCGATTTTGCGAGTGTGGTCAAAGCGGGCAAAAGCGGAAAACCGGTTTTTCTGACTCTCTTTATCAACTGGTGTGTAAAGCCGTTTACCATGTATGCCATTGCAATGTTTTTTCTCGGGTTTTTATTTAAAGGATTAATCGGAACCGAAGCGATGGATTTGGTCAAAATGCCCTTTGGCCTCGACCTGCCGATCGGCTCGGAGCACGGCGCGGGAACGGTGATTCTTCAGGATGGTGTTAAAATGTTGCAGATTCCGCTTTGGCGCAGCTATTTTGCCGGATGCATACTCCTGGGGATTGCCCCTTGTACGGCCATGGTGCTTGTCTGGAGCTATCTTGCACGCGGCAACGATGGCCTTACGCTAGTAATGGTCGCGATTAACTCCCTCACCATGCTGGTTCTTTACGGTGTTCTGGGCGGATTTCTGCTGGGGGTCGGAAGGCTTCCCGTCCCGTGGCAGGCACTGCTTTTGTCTGTGGCTGTCTATGTGGCGCTGCCGCTTATCGCGGGGTATTTTTCGCGTAAGTGGATTATCGGCCGCAAAGGTGAAGCATGGTTCAAGGAAAAATTCCTTCACGTTTTAACACCCGTTACTATCAGCGCGCTACTACTGACACTGGTTCTGCTGTTCAGTTTTAAAGGCGAAACCATTCTGGCCAATCCGCTCACCATTTTGTGGATCTCAATCCCGCTTTTTCTGCAGACCGTGTTTATTTTCGGACTTGGTTACGGCGCGGCAAAGATCCTAAAACTGAAATACGAAGATGCCGCCCCGGCAGCCATGATCGGCGCTTCCAACCATTTCGAAGTGGCCATCGCTACAGCTGTAATGCTCTTCGGCCTTTCGTCCGGAGCGGCGCTTGCCACCGTGGTCGGTGTGCTGATCGAAGTGCCGGTTATGCTTATGCTTGTGGGTTTCTGCAGACGGACAAGAGGGTGGTTTGACAGGGCCGGGTGATATTGTAACATTATCGCAAAGTAAAAGACATCTATCTGAGTAATATGAAAAATATATTCCAGAGATTAAGGCGGGTTTTATTATAGTAACAGGAGAAAATATAATGGAAAATAATAAAAAGAAAGTTCTTTTCCTCTGCACCGGAAATTCTGCCAGAAGCCAAATGGCGGAAGCTTTTATGGAAAAACACGGAGCAGACTTTTATGAAGTTTTCAGTGCCGGGCTTAAACCTTCTTCTGAAATATTTCCGCCTGTAGTGACTGTCATGAAAGAAATAGGGATGGATATTTCGGATAAAAAACCTAAAGGGGTAGAAAAATTTCTTGGAAAAGATTTTTTTTATAAAGTTTTTATTGTCTGTGAAAAAGCAGAAAAAAATTGCCCCTCAATATTCAGCGCTTCCAGCAGGGAATTCTGGCCCTTTGATGATCCGGCTTCAATCAAGGGAACAGAGCAAGAAATTCTGGAAAAATGCCGCCGGGTTCGTGATGAAATCGAGAAAAGAGTTACTGACTGGGTTAAAAAAAACTATTAATAAATCGTTTTTATTTTCTCATGTTAGTTAATGATAACTAACATGAGAGCGGGCAGAAGAACTGAATAAAGGATATTGTTTCCTTAAATCCGAGGAAGGCCGGTAAGATCGGTGCCTGGGGCGGCTCAGTCGGAGCTTCCGCGCTTTGTGTGCTGGCTTCTGTGCGAAGCTTTGACCATTTCTGTATGATGATTCCGGTGCTTAACTGGAATACGATAATATTCGGGCCTGTTTTTAAAGAAGTCAGGCAGAAACTCATAAGCCGGTATTGTTCAGAAGATATCCTCCGTAAAGCCTTCAGGCTTATAAGCCCTGTGGAGTATGATTTAAATATTCCGGCCGAAAGGGTGCTGATTCAATATGTCCGATACGATCAATTGACTCCTTCCGGTACTGTGGCAGAGTACGCGGAAAAAAGAGGGATTGATAATGTGCATGGTTATCCCGAATCGCATGCCACTATTTTTTTAAACAGTTCGGTGTACAAAGATTATGCCGAATTTTTAAAGAATAAAAATACCGGGGAGGCTAGATGATATTTTATATTGATAACCGGATAGTATATGAAAGGCCGTGACAGCGGAATGCCCGCGGAAGACTGCCGGGCAAGTTTCTTTGACGCCCGGGGGAATATAGATGTTCTTGTGGATGATAAATCAAGGCAGGGCAATGTCGTTGAACTGCTACGGAATGATTTTTTATAAACCAATAAATCCAAACCGACAGGAGGAAATATGAGCATTCTATTAATCTTCAATCGACAGCCCTACGACAACACGGATGTAACATGGAACGCACTGCGTCTTGCACAGACACTGGTTAAGCAGGGGCAAACAGTTCGAATTTTTCTTATGAACGATTCGGTGGACCTGGCCCGTGAAAGTTGTACGCCTCCGGCGGGTTACGATCAAGACCTTAAAGCCATGCTCAAAGAATTAATCGCATCAAAAGTGGAAGTTGAAGTTTGCGGCACCTGTATGGCGC
>CAYNYI010000072.1:0-15807 GCA_964401455.1 uncultured Fibrobacterota bacterium | reverse complement strand
AAGGAGAGACTTATGGCGAAAGAGAAATTCGATCGCAGCAAACCACATGTAAACATTGGCACCATCGGCCATGTCGACCACGGTAAGACAACTCTTACCGCGGCAATAACCATGGTTCTTGCCGCGCAGGGTTTCGCTGATATCCGTAAATTTGACGAGATAGACAACGCACCGGAAGAGAAGGCTCGGGGAATAACGATCGCGACCGCCCACGTTGAATATCAGACCGTCAACCGTCATTACGCTCATGTAGACTGCCCCGGACACGCCGACTATATAAAGAACATGATAACCGGCGCGGCCCAGATGGACGGCTCAATACTCGTAGTCAGTGCCGCTGACGGTCCAATGCCTCAGACTCGTGAGCACATACTCCTCAGCCGTCAGGTCGGAGTACCTTATATAATCGTTTTCATGAACAAGACCGATATGGTCGATGATGACGAGCTTCTTGATCTTGTTGAGATGGAGATTCGTGAGCTTCTCAGTCAGTATGAGTTCCCTGGAGATGATGTACCCATCATTCGCGGAAGCGCTCTTAAAGCTATGGAAGATCCGGCCGACTCCGAAAAGACGAAATGCATAACCGAGCTTATGGAGGCTGTTGACAGCTATATTCCTCTTCCGGAGCGTGACAAGGATAAAGACTTTCTTATGCCTGTAGAGGATGTTTTCTCTATAACCGGTCGCGGTACAGTGGCTACCGGCCGTGTAGAGCGTGGTATCATCAAGCAGGGAGACGAGGTTGAACTTGTCGGAATCCGTGATACCCGTAAGACTGTTGTAACCGGTGTTGAAATGTTCCGTAAGCTTCTTGATCAGGCCGAAGCCGGCGATAATGTCGGGCTTCTTCTCCGCGGCGTCAACAAAGAGGATATCGAACGCGGAATGGTTCTTGCCAAACCTAAGAGCATAACCCCTCATACAAAATTCGAGGGAGAAGTCTATGTACTTAAGAAAGACGAAGGCGGTCGTCATACTCCGTTTTTCAACGGCTATCGCCCTCAGTTTTATTTCCGTACAACAGATGTTACCGGCTCCGCTCAGCTTCCTGAAGGAACAGAAATGGTTATGCCCGGCGACAATGTTAAGCTCTCGATAGAACTCATAACTCCTATCGCCATGGACGAAGGCCTTCGTTTTGCTATCCGTGAAGGCGGACGCACAGTTGGCGCCGGTGTTGTATCGAAAATATTTGAGTAAAAGTTAAAAGGAATAATAAAAATGGCTGTATTGGCAAATAAAATCAGGATCCGCCTCAAATCTTATGATCATAATATCATAGATAAATCAGCGGCGGATATCACAAAAACTGCGAGGCAGACAGGTGCCCGGATTTGCGGACCTATTCCTCTGCCGTCGAAGATCAGAAAGTATACTGTTCTCCGTTCGCCGCATGTGAATAAGAAATCCAGAGAACAGTTTGAGTCTCGGGTTCATAAAAGAGTAGTTGATATTTATGACTCAACTCCGCAGACTATGGAACAGCTTATGAAGCTTGACCTCCCTGCAGGTGTTGATGTGGAAATTAAAGCTTAAGAAAGCAGGACTTAGAAAATGTCAAGTATTATAGGAAAAAAACTCGGAATGACAAGGATTTTTATGGAAAATGGGGCGGCAGTGCCTGTTACGGTCATTGAAGCCGGTTCGGGTGTCGTTCTTCAGGTAAAAGATCTTGATAAAGACGGGTATGAAAGCCTGAAGGTCGGATATTATGAAAAACGTGAAAAACTTGTCAATAAACCTGAAGCTGGCGGTTTCAAAAAAGCCGGAACAGCTGCCCGGAAGGTTATTAAAGAAACTCCGGTTCCTGATGGTTCTGAATTGAAAGCGGGAGATGGGTATTCTCTTTCCGAAATGGGCGATATCCGAAAAATAGCTGTAAGAGGTATCTCAAAGGGACGAGGTTTCGCGGGTACTGTTAAACGGCATGGATTCCAGCGCGGAAAGGCGACTCATGGCAATAAAAATTACCGACGTCCAGGTTCAATCGGGCAGTGTGCATATCCCGCCAGGGTTTTTCCGGGTAAAAGAATGGCTGGAAGAATGGGTGGAAAGAATGTTACGGTTCGAAATCTTGACGTCGTAAAAGTCGATGTAGAAAAGAACCTTATTCTTGTAAAGGGTGCTGTTCCCGGACCGAAAAACGGGATACTTCATATTACTAAAACAGCTTAAACGGTGGTTAATTGATTATGACAGTTTCAATACTTACAAAAGACGGTAAAGAAAAAAGCAAGCTTGATCTCTCGGCAGAGATATTTGACTCCGAAGTTAATGATCATTTGCTATATGAAGCCGTTAAAATTTATCTTGCAAATCAGCGTCAGGGAACAAAAAAGGCAAAAGGCCGTTCGGAAGTTAGCGGAGGCGGAGCCAAACCCTGGAGACAGAAAGGTACAGGACGTGCGCGTGCTGGTTCCAATACCTCTCCGATATGGGTGAGAGGCGGGAAAGCCTTCGGGCCTTCACCGAGCAGCTACTATTCGAAGCTTCCAAAAAAACTTAAAAGAAAAGCGGTTATTTCGGCACTCACGGTTAAAGCAAGAGAAAAAGCTATAAAAATTATAGATTCAGTCGCACCTGGTTCTCCAAAAACCAAAGAGATACAGAAAGTTCTTGACGGTCTTGAAGTTGCAGGGAAGAAAAACCTTATCGTTGTTAAGGAATACAGTGAGAATCTTACTCTTGCTTCCAGAAATATACCCTGGCTTAAAGTCATGAGAGCTTCGGATTTAAACGCATATGCAATTTTGAACGCAGCTTTCATGATAATTACAGAAGATGCTCTGGAAGAAATAAACAAAAGATATAAGGAAGTGAAGAATGAAGGCTAAAAGTGAAAGAGATATAATCAGGACTCCGATTCTCACCGAACAGTCCATGCGGATTAGAGGCAACGAGAATACTTATACATTCACAGTAGCAGCAGATGCTAACAAAATAGAGATAAGGAATGCTGTAAAAAAACTTTTCGAGGTGGATGTCCTGTCGGTAAGGACCGCAAATTTCAAAGGAAAAGTTAAAAGGCACGGGCTTAAGTTCGGAAGACGTCCTTCTTGGAAAAAGGCTTTTGTTAAGATAAAACCAGAGCAGCAGATTAAAGAATTTGACGGAATAAGCTAATAAAAATATAAGGATTTTCAAATGGGAATTAAGAAATTTAATCCGACAACACCGAGTTCAAGATATAAAACAATATCTGACTTCGAAGAAATTACTTCCGCAGAACCGGAAAAAAGTCTAATTTTCGGTAAGAAACGTTCAAGTGGGAGAAATTCATACGGAAGAATTACGGTTCGGCGACGCGGTGGAGGAAATAAGAAAAGAATACGTACAGTTGATTATAAAAGGAACAAGTACGATATACCCGCGAAGGTCGATTCTATCCAGTATGATCCAAACCGAAGTGCCAATATAGCTCTTCTCGTCTATAAAGACGGCGAAAAAAAGTATATAATCGCTCCTGCGGGTCTTAAGCCGGGTGCAGAAGTGGTTTCCTCTGAGGCCGGTGCTATCAAGACCGGAAACGCCATGGCTCTTAGAAATATACCTCCCGGGACGCTTGTTCATAACATAGAGATGAAAAAAGGCAAGGGTGGCCAGATAGCACGGAGTGCGGGGAACTACGCCATAGTTATGGCCAAGGATGATTCAGGGAAATTTGTTCAGATCAAAATGCCTTCGGGCGAAATAAGAAATATACCAGGAGTGAATTTTGCGACTATCGGTCCTGTCGGGAATACAGATCATTCAAAAATAAATTTTGGGAAGGCCGGTAAGTCACGATGGCTGGGAAGACGCCCCAAGGTCAGGGGTGTTGTTATGAACCCGATTGATCATCCGCACGGTGGTGGAGAAGGACGCACATCAGGAGGCGGACATCCGGTAACACCATGGGGTAAACCGACCCGTGGATTCAAGACTAGAAAAAAGAAAAAAGACAGTAATAAATATATTGTAAGAAGGCGTAAAAAATAAGGAATGCTAAATGTCTAGGTCAACTAAAAAAGGTCCCTTTATCGACGATCACCTTCTGAAAAAAGTTGAGGAGTTTAAAAGTGGTGGTAAAGGAAAAGTAATTAAAACCTGGTCCAGAAGATCAACTATTCATCCGGACTTTATCGGAATAACTTTTAATGTACATAACGGTAAAAAATTTGTCCCTGTTTACATTACTGAAGATATGGTTGGTCATAAGCTGGGGGAGTTTGCTCCTACGAGAAACTTCAGGGGGCATGGCGGTAAATTGGCCGAAAGAACAGCGAAAATACAATAAACGGAGTATATAATGGCAACTACACAGGCAATGGCAAAGGCCAAATTTGTTAGAGGATCTATAAAAAAAGCAAGACTCGTAGCTTCTCTTATACGGGGTAAAAGCGCAAATGAAGCACTTGCAATTCTTTTCGGTCTCAGAAACAAAAAGAAAATGGCGGAAGCCTTTGAGAAAACTTTGAAATCAGCTATAGCAAACTACAGCAATCAGGTTCCTAACGGGGACATTGATGCTCTTGAAATAAAGGAAGTCCGGGTTGACGGCGGTCCTGTTATGAAAAGGATACGCCCTAGAGCTCAGGGCAGAGCGATGAGAATTTTAAAAAGAACCAGCCACATAAGTATGGTGCTGGGCGAATAAATAACTGGAGGACTAGATTTGGGTCAGAAAGTAAATCCAACCGGACTCAGGCTCGGGATTGTAAAAAACTGGGATTCAAGATGGTTTTTCCCTAAAGATAAGGTTCCAAACCTTATCCAGGAAGACAGTCTTATTAGAAAGTATATTTCTAAGCGTCTTAAGAACGCCTCGGTAGCAAGAGTTGAAATTGAGAGGACCGTAAAAAGAGTTACTATTACTGTGCACACAGCCAGACCCGGAGTGGTTATTGGCAGAGGTGGTCAGGAAATAGACAGCCTCAGCGAAGAGCTCCAGCGTATTACGGGAAAACAGATACAGATCCACATAAAAGAGATTAAAAGGCCGGAAGTTGAGTCAAAACTTGTTGCTGATAATATCGCAATGCAGCTTGAGAAAAGGATCTCTTTCAGACGCGCAATGAAAAAAGCAATAAGTTCGGCGATGCGTCTTGGTGCGCAGGGTATTAAAATCCAGTGCGGGGGTCGTCTCGGAGGAGCTGAAATAGCAAGAAGTGAAAAATATAAAGACGGCCGAGTCCCTCTTCATACTTTGAGAGCCGATATCGACTATGCCGTTTCTACAGCAAGAACGACTTTTGGATGCATCGGTATAAAGGTTTGGATTTTCAAGGGCGAGATTATTGCCAGAAAAAAAGAAGAAGACACTATTTAAATCATACAATATTCGGAGAATGACTAATGCTTAGTCCAAAGAGAGTAAAACACAGAAAACAGCAGAGAGGCCGAATGCGCGGAAATGCCAACCGCGGCAATAAAATAGATTTCGGTGATTTTGGAATTAAATCTCTCGAGGCAGGATGGATTACAAACAGGCAGATAGAGGCTTGCCGTGTTTCTATGACCAGAAAAATAAAACGAGGAGGAAAAGTCTGGATTCGGCTTTTTCCCGACAAACCATATACCGAAAAACCTGCAGAGACCCGTATGGGTAAAGGTAAAGGAAATCCCGAGTACTGGGTCGCGGTTGTTAAACCGGGTAAGGTGTTGTTCGAGATTGCGGGAGTAGACAGAGAACTTGCTAAAACGGCTCTGATGGGAGCATCTCATAAACTTCCGGTAAAAACAAAATTTGTTGAAGTACACTAACCAAGTAAAGGTAAATACCGGGGAAATAAAATGAAAATATCTGAACTTAGAGAACTTACAGAAGGGGAAATACGGGAGAAGATCGGGTCCTGGAAAGAAGAGCTCTTCAATTTCCGTTTCAGAAAAAAATTTGGTCAGCTTGAAGATCCCAGCAAGATAAGAAGCGTAAAAAAAGAAATCGCCAGAGCTTTGACTGTAATTAGGGAAAAAGACTCAGGCGTTAATTCAAAAAAAGCTAATCAGTGAGGAAATAGATGTCCGAGAGAAACAAAAGAAAAACTCGCCAGGGTATAGTTAAAAGCAATTCGATGGATAAAACCGTGGTTGTCTCCATTGAGCGGAATATACCTCACAGTCTTTACAAAAGGTTTGTTAAGACAATGAAGTCATACAAAGCACATGATGAAAAGAATGAGTGCAATGTTGACGATGTGGTTGAAATTATGGAAACAAGGCCTTATTCCAAGGATAAAAACTGGCGTGTAACCAGAATTCTTGAACGGGCAAAATAAAGGGAAATAATTAAAATGATACAGATGCAGACAAACCTTGCTGTAGCGGATAATTCAGGAGCTAAATCAGTTCAGTGTATTAAGGTTCTTGGTGGCTCTAAGAGAAGATACGCCGGAATAGGCGATGTTATAGTTGTTACCGTTAAGGATGCTACCCCCGGAGGAAATGTTAAGAAGGGGACTGTTTCAAAAGCGGTTGTTGTCCGCACCAAAAAAGAAATTAACCGTAAGAATGGAATTGGTCTTAGGTTCGAGGAAAACGCGGCGGTGATAATTGATGAGAAATTTGAGCCCAGGGGAACCAGAATATTTGGTCCCGTAGCCAGAGAGCTAAGGGAAAAAGGATACATGAAGATCATCTCACTGGCGCCAGAGGTACTGTAACACGGAGAATAACAAATGATGAAATTAAAGAAAAATGATAAAGTTGTAGTAATCGGCGGGAAAGGTGCTTCCGGGAAAGAGTCTTCCGAGGGAAGGGTTATAAAAATATTCCGTGATACCGACCGGGTTCTTGTCGAGAATTATAATATGATAAAGAAACATTCCAAACCGACACAAAAGAATCCGCAGGGCGGAATAATTCAGCGGGAAGCTCCGGTACACATTTCAAATGTTATGCTGGTTTGTCCTAAGTGTTCTAAGCCCGCAAGAGTCGGGAAGAAAAAACTTGAAAGCGGTAAAACCGCCAGGTTCTGCAAAAAATGTTCGGAAATAATTGACTAGGGAGATATAAGGATCATGGCCAGAATAGCTGAACAGTACAAGACAAAAGTTAAGGAAACACTGAAGGGCAAGCATGCCATTAAAAATGTCATGTTAATTCCAAAACTTGAGAAAATTGTCGTCAATATGGGCGTTGGCGCAGCCACGCAAGACGCAAACCTCCTGAAAACAGCGGTTGAGGATCTTACGGCGATAACAGGTCAGAAACCAAAAATAACAAGCGCTCGTAAATCGGTTTCTAATTTTAAACTGCGCGAAGGCCAGCCTATAGGATGCAAAGTTACTCTTCGAGGAAATATGATGTGGGAGTTTTTTGACAGGCTAGTGAATGTCGCTCTTCCAAGAGTGAGAGACTTCAAAGGTATATCCAGGAAAAGTTTTGACGGACGCGGTAATTATTCAATGGGAATAAAAGAACATACTATCTTTAGTGAGATTAATGTTGATAAAGTAAACAATATGCTGGGAATGGACATCACTTTTGTTACAAGTACAGAGGATGACGGGCTTGCGCTGTCATTGCTTCAGGAACTTGGTGTACCATTCAGGAAATCTTAATACAGGAGAATTTCGTGGCGAAAAAGGCTCTTATCGAAAAACACAGAAATAAAAAGAAATTCAGCGTCCGCGAATACAATAGATGCGGACGGTGCGGGCGACCCCGCGGCTATATCAGAGACTACGGTATTTGCCGTATTTGTTTCAGAGAACTTGCCAGTAACGGGCTTTTACCCGGTGTTACAAAATCAAGTTGGTAATAAAAACCCGCTGAAATAGAATAAAGCGGATTTAAAGGAGAAAAAGAATATGTCGGTTACGGATCCCATTGCGGATATGCTTACAAGAATAAGAAATGCTCTGCAGGCAAATAAGAAAACAGTAGATGTCCCTGCGTCCGGGCTTAAAATTGAAATAGCGAAAATCCTAACTTCAAATGACTTCATCGAGAAATTTGTTGTTGTTGATGACGGGAAACAGGGCATATTGAAAATCCTTCTTAAATATGACGATGATGGCAGAAGTGTAATTCAGAAAATGAAGCGTCTGAGTAAACCCAGTCTTAGGCGTTATGCAAAAGCATCCAATCTGCCGAGATCTCTTGGCGGACTTGGAACAGTAATAATGTCCACGCCCGAAGGAATAATGACAGGTAGGGACGCAAGAAACAAGAATGTCGGCGGAGAAATTCTCTGCGAGGTTTGGTAATTAATCAGATATCAGGAGTCAGCAAGTGTCTAGAGTAGGAAAATTACCGGTAGCGATTGAAAAAGATGTAAAAGCTTCCCTTCAGGGCAGTAATCTCAAGGTCGAAGGACCGAAAGGAAGTCTTGAACTTGACGTTATGCCGGGTATTGAGGTTTCGATAGAAGAATCGGAAATTATAGCAAAAAGAAATTCTGATACACCGCGCGACCGTGCTTTTCACGGAATGACAAGAGCTCTTATCGCCAATATGGTAAAGGGCGTAACCGCGGGCTTTGAGAAAAAGCTTGAACTCCAGGGAGTGGGCTTCAGGGTGGAGAAAAAAGGTAAAGATCTTGTTTTCCAGATTGGATTTTCTCATCCGGTAATTTACAAAGCCTGGGACGGAATAGATTTTGAAGTTGAGAGGAATCTGATTATTACAGTTAGAGGTATAGATAAATCTAAGGTGGGCCAGGTCGCTGCCGAAATTCGATCAATAAAACCGCCTGAACCCTATAAGGGAAAAGGCATCAGGTATGTCGGTGAGAGAATAATAAGGAAAGCCGGAAAAGCCGGGGCTAAATAAATAAAAGGGAGCAAAGGTTTTTAAAATGAATATCTCAGAAGTCAGACGAAAATCAAGAATAGTCCGTAAAAAAAGAATACGGAAGAAAATAAACGGAACTGCAAAGAAACCACGTGTTTCCCTTTACAGGTCCAACTCAAATATATTTATTCAGCTTATTGACGACGAGGCAGGTAGTACTATAGCCGAATATTCGACATTGAAGCTTGAGGATTCAAAAAAAAATAAAACAGAGGCCGGATTTGAGGCAGGAAAGAAGATCGCTGAAATAGCTAAAGAAAAAGGCATCGAAGATATGATTTTTGATAGAAGCGGGTATATTTTTCACGGCCGTGTAAAAGCGGTTGCCGATGGAATCCGTAAAAACGGAATTAATTTGTAAGTAAAAGGGAGGTCCTCTTTGTCCAACAGAGAAATAGTAGCTGATAAAACCGAAAAGGAACTAGTCGATAAAGTAGTATCGATCAACAGGGTCGCCAAGGTTGTTAAGGGTGGACGCAGGTTCGGTTTCAGCGCTACAGTAGTTGTAGGTGATAATGACGGAAAAGTAGGCTACGGTAAGGGAAAAGCCAATGAAGTGGCTGATTCTATAAGAAAAGGTGCTGAGGGCGCTCGAAAAAGCCTTATAAGCGTCAGCCGCAGAGGTACAACTATTCCACATGAAGTAATCGGACGATACGGGGCGGCAAAGATTGTTATGCGTCCTGCAACAGAAGGTACGGGAGTTATCGCCGGAGGTGCCGCCAGGGCGGTTATTGAACTTTGCGGAATAAAGAATATTTTAACTAAAATTACCGGATCAAGAAATCCCGGAAATGTTGTCAGAGCAACTTTGGAAGGTCTTTCAAGGTTAAAAAATAAAGATGATTTCGATTATTTAAGAAGAAAAAAAGAACCAAAGGCCTCTTCTGCTGTGAAGAAAACTGCCGAAGTGGAAATCTCAGAGGCCAAGCAAGAAGAAAATAAATAAAAGGGGAAGATAAAGTGGCTGAATCGTTGAAAATTACTCAGATAAAGGGAAGGTCCGGAAGACTTAAGAACCAGCTTGGAACTCTTGATGCTCTCGGACTTAAGCGTATCAGGCATACTGTTACCAAAAAAGACTGCCCCGAGGTAAGGGGGATGATAAATATTGTCAAGCATTTAGTAACTGTTGAGGAAATCTAAAATGTATCTTTCGAATTTAAAACCAAATAAAGGTTCTGTAAAAAACAGAAAACGCGTCGGTCGCGGAACCGGAAGCGGTCTGGGGACCACTGCGGGACGAGGCTCAAACGGGCAGCGTGCCAGGTCAGGTTCCAAAAAGAGAGCCTGGTTCGAGGGCGGTCAGATGCCCATAATGAGGAGACTTCCCAAGAGAGGTTTCTATAACCATTTTAAGGACGAGTATCAGGTTGTCAATCTGAAAAGAATCGAAGACAGGATTGATGACAGTCTTGAGGTTCTTGATATTCCTGTTATGAGGAATCTTGGTCTTATAAAAACAGCAGAGATGAAGGTCAAGGTTCTTGGTGACGGGGAGATATCAAGACCCATAAAAGTCGTTGCTCATGCATTCAGCAAATCCGCAAAGACGAAGATAGAAAAAGCAAAAGGAAAGTGTGAGGTTATCTGAATTGATAGATAAAATTAAAAATATTTTTGCGATACCCGATCTGCGTAAAAAAATACTTTTTACTCTTTTTATCCTTTTTATATACAGGATAGGCGCTCATATACCTATTCCCGGTATTAATCCGGATGCGCTTTCGAGTTTTTTTTCCCAGTCTCAGGGCACACTTTTTGGACTTTTTGATATGTTTGTAGGAGGGGCTTTCAAAAGAGCAACTATTTTTGCTTTGGGTATAATGCCTTATATAAGCGCCTCTATTATTATTCAGCTTTTAGGAACTGTTATTCCGTCAATTCAACAGCTGCAAAAAGAAGGACAGGAGGGAAGGGCGAAAATAACTCAGTATACAAGGTACGGAACATTGGCGCTTGCGTCTGTTCAGGCACTCGGTATCTCTGTATGGCTATTGAGTATTCCGCCTCAGAATGGCGAACCGATAATTGTGCAATATTTTTCACCGCTTCGATTTAAATTCTTCGCGGTACTTTCCCTGACAACAGGGACAGTCTTTATAATGTGGCTCGGAGAACAGATTACCGCAAGAGGTATTGGAAACGGAATTTCTCTAATAATTTTCATAGGAATTGTAGCCCGGCTTCCATACGCAATAATGAATGAAACGAAAATGCTGATTAGCGGGACAAGGTCACCTTTTCTTGAAATTGTAATTCTTGCCTTTATATTTGCTATGGTCGCTTTTATCGTTCTTGTGACTCTTGGTCAGCGGCGAATACCGATACAGACGCCTAAGCGTGTTGTTGGACGAAAAATGTATGGTGGCGCAAGTAATTTTCTTCCTCTTAGAGTTAACCAGGCCGGTGTTATCCCGGTTATTTTTGCAAGTTCAATAATGGCTTTTCCGCAAACACTCGCTACTTTTATGCCGGACAGCGGGTTTATGGAATGGATAGCCAACAGATTTACTCCGGGAGCTCTTTTATACAACGCTTTTTTTGGGCTTTTGATAGTATTCTTTACATATTTTTACACTGCTATTACTTTTAATCCTCTTGAGGTAGCGGATAATCTGAAAAAGCAGGGCAGCTTTATTCCGGGAAAACGTCCCGGAAGAAAGACTGCGCAATACCTTGATACAATACTTACCAGAATTACTCTTCCGGGCGCAATTTTTCTCGCGCTTATTGCTATAGCGCCCTTTCTTCTTATAAATGTAGCCAATGTCAGCTTCTTTTTTGGCGGTACAAGCGTGTTGATTGTCGTTGGAGTAGCGCTTGACACATTGCAGCAAATCGAATCTCAGTTAATGATGAGACATTATGACGGTTTTCTGAAAAAAGGAAGGATAAGGGGCCGGAGGGGCTGAGTAATTGATTAATATTCGTTCTTTGGAAGAGATTGAAAAGATATCCGAAAGTGCCGATATTCTCGCGCGTACATTTGAGATGGTCGGTGAGAAGATCACACCGGGAATGACTTCGTTTGATCTGGACCGTGAAATTGAAAGCTTTATCAGGGAAAAGGGGGCAAGGCCTGCTTTCCTCGGGTATAGCGGTTTTCCCGGAAGTGCATGTATTTCCCTGAATGATACTGTTGTTCACGGAATACCTTCAAAGAGTCAGGTCTTTAAAGTTGGTGATCTTGTCAGTGTTGATATAGGTGTTGATTTGAATGGTTATTTCAGTGATTCTGCCTATACTTTTACTTTCGGACAGATTAAGAAACGGGAAGTTAAAAATCTTCTTGAAACGACTCAGAAGGCTCTTTTTACAGGAATAGAAGCTACCAGAGTCGGTAATCGTGTTTCGGATATCTCCGCGGCGGTTGACGGCGTTATAAAAGCTGCCGGATGTTCAGCGGTAAAGGTGCTTGTAGGTCACGGAATAGGGACTAATTTGCATGAGGATCCGCAGATTCCGAACTATATAAGCAAAAACAATGACCGTTCGAGGATAGAAAACGGGATGATTTTCGCCATAGAGCCGATGGTTAATCTGGGAGCACATTCTGTCTATACAGAAGAAGACGGTTGGACTGTGAAAACTGAAGACGGAAGTCTTTCCGCTCATTTTGAGCACACAGTAGCGGTGGTTGACGGTGGTCCTAAAATATTGACAGATAACAGACTTGAAATTTTATATTAAGACGGATTTGGGAAAACATGGCAAAAGAAGAGGCGATTGAGATTGAAGGTACAGTGCTTGAAGCACTGCCGAATGCGACATTCAGAGTAGAACTTGATAATAAACATAAGGTGCTTGCGCATATTGCAGGTAAGATGCGTATGCACTATATAAAAATTCTGCCAGGTGACAGGGTACTCCTTGAGATGTCCCCGTATGACTTGAACAGGGCCAGAATTAAATACAGATATAAATAAGAGGTAGAAAAATGAAAGTTAGAGCATCGGTAAAAAAAATTTGCGACAAGTGCAAGATAATAAAAAGGAACGGCGTAATCAGGATTGTATGCAGCAATCCTAAACATAAGCAGCGTCAGGGATAGTTTTAATAATAAAGGAGGGCTGATTTGGCTCGAATAGTCGGAGTTGATGTTCCAAACAACAAGCGCACGGTCATAGGGCTTACATATATTTACGGTGTTGGCAGGACGACCGCTTCAAAGATACTCAAAGAAATTAAGGTTAGCGAAGATACTCGTGTTAAAGACCTGACCGATGATCAGATAGCGGATATTAGAAAGCTGCTTGAAAACGTTTATTCTGTAGAGGGCACACTTCGTTCCCAGCGCACAATGGATATTAAACGTCTCATGGAAATCGGAAGTTACCGTGGACTCAGGCATAAACGAGGTCTTCCTTTGCGCGGGCAGAATACTAAGAACAATTCAAGAACCAGAAAAGGCGCTAAGCGCACGATGGCGGGCAAGAAAAAAGCTCCGAATCCCAAATAATAAAGGAGAGTTAATCTGATGGCTTCAGAAACTTCGAAAAAAAAAGTTAAGAAAAAAGTAGATTCTCATGGTACGGCTTTTATCAGAGCCACTTTCAACAATACCATTATAACAATAACTGATGGGGCCGGTAATGTCGTCGGGTGGACCTCATCAGGAAAGGCGGGTTACAAAGGCGCCAGAAAATCCATGCCTTACGCCGCAACAACTGCCGCGGAGCAGCTTGCGAGAACAATAACGGATTACGGAATGCGCTCCGTTGAGGTTACTCTCAAAGGGGGCGGCGCCGGGCGTGAAGCCGCGATACGTGGTCTTAAAGCCGGCGGGCTGGATATTAAAAGAATTGTAGACAGAACTTCGGTACCGCATAACGGATGCCGACCCAGAAAACGCAGAAGAGTATAATGAAACATATATCGGAGGACAGATAAGTATGGCTGTATACAGAGGCCCCAAATGCAAGCTTTGCAGAAGAGAAAAAACAAAGCTTTTCCTGAAAGGGGAAAGATGCTATTCAGAGAAATGTGCCTTTGAACGCAGGGCTTTTGCTCCTGGGCAGCATGGTCAGTCTAGAAGGCGCGGGGATTCAGAGTACGGTCTCCAGCTTCGTGAAAAGCAGAAAGCCAAAAGAATCTACGGCATTCTTGAAAAGCAGTTTCTGAATTATTACAAGAAAGCGAATACAGAAAAAGGTGTTACCGGTGAAAACCTTCTCAGGAAACTTGAGACAAGGTTTGATAATGTGGTTTACAGAATGGGGCTGGCTCCTTCCAGAACCGCGGCACGACAGCTTATATTGCACAACCATTATCTTCTTAACGGTAAAAAGGCTAATGTGCCTTCAATACACGTAGCAGTTAATGATGAAATACAGGTTAAGCCCAAGAGCAATAAAATAGAAATTATTCATGCTGCACTTAAACGAAGCACCGGAAAACCCGGTGTTGACTGGCTTGAAGTTGATAAGGTCAATCTGAAAGGCAGGCTTCTTGAGATGCCGTCGCGTGATCAGATACCTGTCGATATACAGGCTCAGCTTATTGTTGAGTTGTATTCAAAATAAGAAATAACAGGATTTTTAATTTAACTACATTGGAGAGAACGGCCATATGAGGTGGAAAAACCTTCAAATGCCCAAAGCGGTACAGCGAGACGAAGAATACATGAAGGGTAAAGACCCTGAAATCAACGGAAAGTTTTTCGTTGGACCTCTTGAAAGAGGTTACGGTCATACCCTTGGAAATGCCCTGCGGAGAGTTATGTTGTCATCTCTCCAGGGTGCTGCGGTGACCGCAGTGAAAATTAAAGGTGTTCAGCATGAGTACTCTACTATACCGGGAGTAGTCGAGGATGTTGCCCATATCATACTCAACCTCAAGAATCTCCGTCTTAAACTTGACGCGGATGAGTCCGCTGTTCTGCGTTTGAGTGTACAGGGTGAAGGAGAAGTCAAGGCAGGAGATATTGATGAGAATCCGGATGTATCTATTCTTAATAAGGATATGCACATAGCTACGATCGGAAGCGATTCAAAAGGTCTTGAAATGGAACTTTATGTAAATGCCGGACGCGGTTGGGTTTCTTCGGACAAGAATAAAAAGGATGATATGCCCATTGGTGTTATTCCGCTTGATTCTTATTTCTCTCCTATAAAAAAGGCAAACTTCAATGTAGAGAGCGACCGTCTCGGAGAGAACACAGATTTCGAAAAACTTATTGTCGAGATTGAGACAGATGGCTCTATTAACCCGGAAGATTCCCTTGCTTATGCAGCGAAACTTCTTATCAACCATTTCAGTATTTTTGTCAATTTTGAAGGCGAACTTGCTGAGGAAGAAGACAAAAAAGTTGATGAAGAAAAGTTGAGGATTAAAAAGCTTCTTGATATGCGTGTTGATGAACTTGAGTTGTCGGTCAGGTCGTCCAACTGTCTAAGGCTCGCCAATATCCATACCATAAGAGACCTTGTACGTAACCAGGAACAAGACATGCTGAAATATAAAAACTTTGGCCGTAAATCATTGATCGAGCTCACAAATATACTTAATAATATGGGGCTCGGTTTCGGCATGGATGTTTCTCAGTATGACGATCTTGATGAAGACTAAATTATATATTAAAAGGATTTATTGAAAATGCGACATCTTGTTAAAAAGAAGAAACTAGGCAGGACTTATTCCCACAGGAAGGCGATGCTCAGCAATCTGGCCGCTTCGATAATAGATAAAGAAAGAGTCCGCACCACTCATGAAAAAGCGAAGGAAGTCAGGAAACTGGTTGACAGGCTTGTAACATACGCCAAAAAGGGTGAAAAAAATGTTCATGCGATAAGAACCGCGTCTAAATATATAAAAGACAAAGGACTTCTTCATAAACTTTTTTCAGAGCTTGGTCCCAGGTATTCCGGTCGTAACGGGGGATATACAAGGGTCCTGAAAATCGGAGAAAGAAAAGGCGATAATGCCCTTATGTCTATGATTGAACTCGTCGGTGCTCTTGACACAGGAGCCTCATCGGGGAAAAAATCATCGAAGAAAAAGACCTCGAAAAAGAAAACTTCGTCAGCGGGT
>CAYNYI010000071.1:0-16042 GCA_964401455.1 uncultured Fibrobacterota bacterium | reverse complement strand
TGTAATGGGAAACTTTTTTTCGGCGTTTTTGAGAAATATTAAATCGGTGTTGACACCATAAATAAACTGTTCAACATATTCAGCGCCGGTACACCCCGCACCTGCACAATTAGAATAAGCTGTTACTGCCCCTTGGACAGCAGCATAAGCCGCTAGGACAGCACTTGGAGCTACTGCAACAGCTGCCACACCACCAGCTGTCCATGCCCCTGCTTTTAAATTGTCCCATGAAACAGCTTCACCCGTTTTAACAGCATTCTTTATATAGCCATATGCAAAAGCTGCTCCAATCGCGACAAACAGAAACTCCCCATCCTCATCCACCATGATAACGGGATTAGCACCGTTACCTGCGTATGCCCAAGGGGAAGCAAACTGCCCAGCTGGATCCATCGAGTACCATATCCCCACATCCGGATCATAGTACCTTCGGCCAAAATAATAGACACCCAGCCCGCCTTCTTCGGCAAATCCCTCGAACTCCTTACCCGTAAAACTCTCCGTAACATCAGCTACCGCAAGCTCCCCGGCATCAAAATCATCAAACTCACCATAAACCCCATACTCAGCAGCAAAAGCAGAAGAATAAGAACTCTGGCCCGTTACAGGAACAACACTTATAACACTTCCAAGATGGTCCTTGAGATAATAATACTCACTCCTGCTGCCGTCATCCTCAAAACGAACCATACCTTCAACACCGTCGGAAACGATATTCACATGATCCACCCCTTCGGAATTAAGCTCGGCAAGGGTTACACCGGATTTATTATAAACATAGAATTTAGAAGAAACGGAATAAGAAACATCAGGCTCATGCGCGCCGCAGGAAACTGTGCTGTAACGGGGCATGCTCTTGTAATCGAAGAAAGAAGTGTGATTTTGCATTACAACCATATCCTGACCGCCGTAACAAAGTTCCGGAAGAAGAATACCATACCCCCTGCGGGAATCATCACCATGATAGACATCATTAATATAATTAACGGAAGAAGGTGAAATCGAGAAATTGCGGGAAAACATAAAAGATTCATATGAATCATGGCCCGAGGGAACATCATGAGAAGAAACAAGGCTGCCGATACCGGAAAACCTTGAAAGCTATTTCAGGAATATTCCCCCGGAAAGCGAATATGCTTTTTTCCGTGCCGTGCAGATCGGTAAAAAAACCATTTACAGACAACTAACCGATTTTCATACAACATGGAACCGGGCATGCAAAAAAGCCGGGATTACCGGCTTCAGATTTCATGATTTACGCCGGGTAAGCGCAACAAACCTTGCGAACCGGAATGTTTCCGAAAGCCTTATTAGAAAGATCGGGGGATGGAAAACCGATATTTTTATCAGGCGGTACAGGCATATAGGATTGAATGATATGTACAATGCCGTAAACAGCCCACTTGACAAAACACAAGTGTCCACCTTAGTGTCCACCATTGCAGGGTAAAACCGGGATATTCAGGGATATTTTATAAAATCACCCAAAATAAAGAAAGCCCGTAACTTATTCAGTTACAGGCTTTTATTTGGTAGCGGGGAGAGGATTTGAACCTCTGACCTTTGGGTTATGAGCCCAACGAGCTACCACTGCTCCACCCCGCGATGTTATCACAACTATGTCCGGTTATAAGATATAAATATTAAACGCTCCAGTCAAGAGGATAGTATTAAAAATTATCCCATAAGCTCTTTGGTCTCTTTTATGTCATCAAGGACCCTACGGTTTCCGGGCCGGAAATTAAGAATCAAATTGTACATAGAAAGCGCTTTCTCGTAATCTCCCTCATTGAAAAAATGATAAGCGATATTGTGGATCCCCCGCAGAGCGTCATAACTTCCTTTTTCCGCGGCCTTCTCATAAGCTTCCCCGCTTTTCTCCATCCACCCCAGCTCAAAATAAATATCTCCGAGAAAAGAAAAGACCCTTTCAGATGCTTTTTTCATGGCACCCGCTTTTCTCAGGTATCCGGCAGCCACAAAAAGATTATCCTCCAGAACTGCGGCCTCGGCCATTTTCAGAAAAATGTCCGGTCTTTCATAGTCTGCGGAAAGCCCCTGCTGATAATGAAAAACCGCCTTTGAAGGGTCCTCCCTGACCATAAAGATATCACCGAGATAAAAATAAAGTTCCGCTTTTGAGGGATACAGATTTATACCGCTTTTTATGGCTCCAACGGCGTTTTCCCAATCCCCGATTTCAATGTAAATCTCGGCAATAGTGTAAATGATATTGATATTCTCTTCTTTGGCCTTAAGAACTTCTTCGTAATATCTCAAAGCCGAGGCATAATTCCCAACAGAAGTATAGCAGTCCCCCAGAAAAGTTTTGGCTCTTGTATTTTCGGGCTCAAGCTCAAGGACCTTTTTATAATAAACAATCGCTTTACCGTAATCACCCATCTGCTGAAAAATACCGGCAAGATTAAAAAGAGGTTTCGGAAATTCAGGCGCCAGAGTTGAAGCTTTTTTAAAATTAACAATCGCTCTGCCGGTGCTGTCCATGCGATAATAACAGTTGCCTATATTGAACAGGCATACAGTAGGATTGGCGCCGTTTTCAAGCGCCCTCTCATAAAGAATTTTCGCTCCGTTATACCTGCCCTCAGAATAAAGCTCATTGCCCCGCGTCATCAGCTTCGAGGCTTCAAACCTTCCGGCAAAAATAAAAGAAAATAAAAACAATAAAAAAATCAGAATTCTCATAATCAATACCTGAACTCTATAACCCTTTTTACCTGTATGCTAACCGGGATCCCCTCCCGGCTTGCCGGCGAATATTTCCAGGAGCTGACGGCCGAAACCGCCGCCGAACCAAAACCGTAACCCTCCGGCTCTTCTCTTAGAATATTTATACCTCCGGTTTCTCCCTGCTCATCTATTACAAAAGAAAGTTCAACAAGCCCTTCGATCTGTTTTTCTTCCGCGGCTGACGGAAACTCCGGAGGCCTCTCACGAGAAGGAACAGGAGGCACATCGACTTCCCAGGACTCAAACACCCCGTCGGAAACATCGGAATTCTCGTAAACGGCCCCGGAAGCCGAGCCCTGAACAGAAAGATCAAGAGAAAACCTGCCCGGCCCCCTGTCAGCCGAAGAGCGTTTTTTTAACGAGATATTTTTTTTGATTATCTTTTTTTCTTTCGGTTTTTCTTTCTTTCGTTCCGGAGCGCGCTGCCGGACTTCTCTTACGGTATATTTCTTTTCACCGCCGGCCGTTCCGTTTTTCATCATCTCCACAATCGGAATACTGAAAACAAAAAACAGCGTCAGAAAAAGCGCAAGAAAAAATTTATAAAGAAAAGCCTTCATTGTTTGTTTTATTCCTTGAGCGTAGCCACAGAAGCTTTTTTTATTCCCGCCATTGTGCATTCATCAAGAACATCTATAGTTATTCCGGTTTCACATCCCCTGTCAGCCATAATCACCGCCGAACGCTCCGGGTTCTCCGCAACGAGTCTTTTCAGAACACTTCTAAGCATCGGAAGATCCACCTGTCTTTCATGAATATGTATAGTGCCCTCTTTTGTTATGGCAATCATTATATTATTCTGTGCAAGAGATTCGGCGGAAGACGCCTTCGGTTTGTTGACATCAACCCCGGTTTCCTTGGTAAAAGTAGAAGTAACAATGAAGAAAATAAGGAGAATAAACACCATATCCATCAGGGGACTTATATTGATCTCTACTTCCTTTGCCCCTGCCCGGGGCATTTTATATCCGTTTTCAGCCATTTTCTTTCTCCCTCAAATTATTCAAAACCTGTGAAGCACTGTGTTCCATAACAGACTTAAGCCGTACTTTTCTGTTACTAACAGTTACAAGGAAAATTATCGCCGGAAAAGCGAGAACAAGCCCTGACTGCGTCGTAAGAAGAGCCTCCGATATTCCCCCGGCCAAAAGAACCGGGTTTCCTGACCCGAACATGGTTATTACCCTGAAAGTTCGGACCATACCGGTAACGGTTCCGAGAAGTCCGAGAAGGGGTATAGCAGCAGTAAGAACCCGAATTGTCGAGAATCCCTCTTCCATCCGTGACCAGTTTTTTATGATATACTCATCCGTTTTCCGTTTGAGCGTACTGTTTCCCAGCAGGCGGTTTTCCTGAAGCATAAGCATCAATCCGGAATAAATTCCTCTGTACCGCGAGAGTTTTGACTGAAGTTTTTCCGGACTGCCTGAAATAACTTCAGAGATGATCTCCTTTTCTTCGGCATAAAGAGGAGCCTTGTTTTTTCTTAAAACATATGAGCGGTCAATAAGAAGAAACCAAACCCAGATACCCGCAAGAATAATGGCTATGAATACCGGGCCACCCTGCTCAATAATGTCAAGAACGACATCAACCATTACAGTCCCCATCCCATATCCTGTTAAGCATTTCCATGCTGAAGCGGTTTAAATCATCCTGGATGCTCATAAATTTATTGGTTATCATATTATGAAGAAGCATCACGGGTATCGCGATAATAAGCCCGGTTTCGGTAGTTACCAGGGCCTCTGATATTCCTCCTGCTAAAAGCTTCGGGTCATTTGTTCCGTAGAGAGTTATTACTTTAAAAAGGGTTATCATTCCCGCGACTGTTCCAAGAAGACCCAGAAGAGGTGCTGCGCTTCCGATAACACCGAGTGTCGATATCTTTTTTTCGAGGTCCGGCACCTCTCTGAGCATTGCTTCCTCGAGAGATTTTTCCGCCGTTATTCTTGAGCCGCCTTCCTGGGCGTGATGAAAAATAGGAACAAGAACCCTCCCGAGTGAAGTCATGCTCTTTTCACAGATTTCTCTGGCTCCCGAATAGTCTTTCTTTTTGATATAAGGGTCCACTTCGGTAATTAGCGAATAAGAATTAATAGACTTCTGCCTGTAATAAAGCATTCTTTCAGCAACTATGTATAGCGCCCACAAAACAAGCAGTAAAAGAGGAATCATTACAATCCCGCCAGACTTGAAAGTATCATAAATCGAGGCGAAGATTCCCCCCGCGGCATTCCCGGTAAAGCCCTCTATCGCTTTTTTAGTCTGCAGAACATCAACCGGAAGCAGTGCTTTTTCTTTTGATTTCAGCTTTTCAAGGGATTTGGATAAGTCCGAAACTATTCCCTGGCTTACATCCGACCTCCACTGATATACGCTGCCGCTCAGCCGCCCGGTATGGACCAGAAACTGCGAAAGAGAAGTATCCGCGGCTGACTTTGCCATAAATACAGTACCCAGCCGAAGCACATCCGCCTGAAAGACCTTTCCCTCCTCGGTAATAATTTTTCCTTCTGTTATTCCCGCTTCTGAAGCGTTCCGCGATCTGTTTAGAAATACCGAGTAAAAATCAGCCATCGCCTCTCTCAGGTCTCCGGAAGCCGCTTTTTCCGAAACAGAATTAAGAGAGGCAATATAGTCTTCAGTTTTGTACGGAAAAGAGTTTCCGATTTTCTCTTTCTCATTCTGGATCCCGGTTAAAAAGCTTTCTCTGAATGCTTCCTTTCCGGCAATAGCATCTTCGTATTTTCCCTCTTCAGCGGTAAGCTGCTGTTTTGCTCTTAATAGAGATTCTTCAGACGAATTTTTCTTATTAAGAAGTGAATTATATTCGCTGTCAAGGCGCTTTATGCGGCTTTCTCTTTCTTTACGCATTTCGACCTCATCGTATTTTCTCTGCCAGCGCGCCGCCTCAAGACTGTCTTTTTGCTTCTGAAGTGTTTTTACTTCATCTCCGAGCGCCCGGATGCGTCCAACAAGCTTTTTTTCTTCCATAGTCCTGTCCGCGTCTCCGAAAAGGGCGGCTTCGGAGACGTAAAACGAGGCCAGCAAACAAGCTAATGCCAGTAAATTCTTAGTGTTCATTTTTCATCTCCTTCCAAGGCTTCAGCGGGCAACGGAATTTCCACTATCTGCGGATGATCTTTGCCGGTTTTCACCTCTATCGCTTTTTTTACCGCGAGCCTTTCTTTAAGCGACAGGGATGTTTCCCATTCGTATCCCTGTTTACCTTTTCGCGGCACAAGAACTCCGGCTCTTTTTCCCCCGGACTCATGATAGGCAGAAAAGATATTTCCCATTCTCAAAACATCCGCAGTAAATGAAGCCCCGTCTTCAGCGGTCATTTCTTTTTTAGTTACCTCAATAAGCGATGCGCGCGCCTCTTCGTTGGAATAAACGGCGTTAAGTCTTACAAATGCTTCCTCAAAACTTATACTTTCCTGAAGAATTTCTCTTATTAAAAGATCAACCGGTTCCAGTCTCTTTTCGCGGTCTAAAGGAATCCCGGCAGAGATATGTTTTTTAAGGTCCTGTGCAGCGGCAAGAATCGCTTCTCGCATTCTCTTTTCGTATTCAGAAAGGTTTTCGATTTTTCTTTTTACCGAGGCCGTTTTTGAATATACCCTTTCTTCTTCCTTTTTAACTCTTGTAATCTCATTTTTAAGAATTCCGATTTCTTTTTCTCTGTCACCGATAAGTTCGTTTGTGCTGTTCAGATAATTCTGAAACCTGGCACTGTCCGAGACAAGCGCTTCTCTCAAGCTGGATGTTTCTTTCTCAAGTTCCCTGATTTTGGTCCTGAGCGAAACCGTATCCGACGCGTCCTGCGGAAAAACCGCGGCCGCAAATAAAAACAGAAAAATTAATGTCCTCATATATCTCTCCTTTGACTGGTTATTCATTCTCGCGAGACTCTTCAATGGCCTTCGATTCACCGTTGGTTATCAGGTTTTTATCAGCCTCTAAATAAAATGGTACTCTAAAAACACTCGCGGAACCGAAAACCCCATTCAGACCATTTATATTAGAAACAGGCGCTTCGTTTTCTCTTGTTACGAAAAAATCATGCGCGGCTTCATCCACAGCATAAATATTCAATGCAGAGGGCCCCTTATATTTAATAATAGAAAAATCGGTAAAAAGAAAACTCAGGTCCTGACGGTTATTTTTAAAGATCCTCGGAAGCATAAGGAAAGAACTCCTGAAATATCCGGTGCTGTCATATGAGTTACCGATAAAACCCTTTCTCATTACAAACTCAAGATCTTCCCAGTTTTCTTGTCCCTTACCCCATTCATACTCCAGCATTATACCCCTTGCAGAGTTTCCCGGAGGTATCGGAGGAGCTATTCCGAACTGAGAAAGCTCAGAAGAAGGAAGACCGAAGTCCTCAGGATAAAAAATAAAAAGCGCCAGACTGTAAAGCCATAAACTGTCATCATAAATATAATGAAGAGTATCTGTTACACCGGCTCCCGGAATATTCAGAAGAAGATAATTAAGACTGCCGTCAGTAGAGTCAATTATGCTTATATCCTGATAATTTTTATTCCGGAATTCTTCTGTTCTGTCCGGCTCCACTGCCCAGGCAGGAACAAGAGTAAGGCAGGAAAATGTGTCCGGAACAGTGGTTTTTGCAGTACCGCTTACAGTATCGACACCCGCTTTATAAATTTCAGCATATAGTTCGTATGTTTCTCCGGGCATAATAATGTTGGATGTGTCTTCGGAATAAAAACAGTTTGGAAGAGAGTCTTTCGAAATAAGAGTATCTGTAAATCCGTTGCCGGATACAGTAATAAAAACAGAATCATAAACAGGAGCTGAATCCGGCTGGGCTTCAAGGATATCATAGGATAACCGGACCCATACCGAATCTATACTCTTTCCCGAAACGAGAAATGCGTCTATTCCGAATTCCGGAACAAATTTTTTGGACTCTTCAGGCCAATATGTACCGCACCCGGAAATCATCAAAAAAACGGCAATGAGTAATAACAAATATTTCATATATCTTAAAACTGTATTTCGGAACCTATAAAAACAGGAATCCTGGGTAATTGATAAAATGTTTCTTTTTCCGCGGGGACCGCCCCGCCTTCTTCTTCATTGTAATCATACTGGTACAGATATACATTCTCGGTATCAAAGACATTGATTATCTGATAATAAAAAGTCAAAGTAAAGTTTTTATATGCCCTTGTCCAGTTTGCGATCGTCGCATCCAGTCTTGAGTAAACCGGATACCTCTCTCCGTTTTTATCTCCGTCTATATTAACATACTCATCCCGTCTGTTTGATTTAATATGCTTAACACCCAAAACTCTTGTATAAGGAAGTCCGGTGCCGAATTTAAAAGCAAGAGATGATGTAAGATCTATATCCTCCGATTTTTTCCAACCGTATTCACCAAACCATTCAAAATTTCCCACAATATTAAAACTGTGCCGTTTGTCCCATTTTGCGAAATATATTTTTTCTTCATTTTCTTTAACAACGGAAGTTCCAAGAGCATAGCTGATATAACCGTTAAATATTCCCGCGTCTTTTTTAACAGTAGTTTCAATTCCCATGGAATATCCCTGGGCGCCACTGAAGAAATCTGAAAATTCCGCTTCGGCATTACTTTCGAAATCACTGTCCGTATCTGCAGAATTTTCAGTAACGCCGAATATCGGTAGATTATCAAAAAGTTTATAATAGCCTTCAAACGAAAACAACGATGAAAAACCGAATCTTTTTTTTATTCCTCCGGAAAACAAATAGGAAACCGAAGGGCGCATATCATTCTGAACCGCGTACCAATATTCTGTAGGTGTTTCCATATCATCAGCAAAGTTGACAGAAGTCAGGTACTGGGTATAACGGCCTGTGTGCAGAAGTAAATCAGAAGAGTTAGTAAGCTTTAAATCTATATCGAGTCTCAAATCAGTACTAAAATTATTATTGGGCGTATAATAATACTGCCTTATGCCGGGAGTTACTGAAAGATAATCCAAAAGGTCCATTTTACTGCTGAAAAATACTGCAAAAAGATCCGAAACCGTCTTATCCCTTACAGTTGTCTGCTGTGCCAAAAAATCAAATTTCTGTTCAAACAGCACACTGTAATTATTTGTTTCGATCCCGGCAGAAAAGGAGATATCCTTATCCGGGTCCGACAGCCATTCCGCCCGGATATTGAAGTCTTTTATATTATTTGTAAGAGAAATTGCCCCCTCAAAAAACGAAATCTCCTGATTGAATATTGAATAAGAAAAATTCATGTTTAACAGACTGTTATTATTCAAGCCCCTTCTATAGTTAACGCCTCCGACTTTATTTCCCCAGTCTAATTCAAGCAGATTCTCAAAATCAAGCACATCTTCACCAAAATAACCCGAAAAAGACACGGTATCTTTCTTTGTAAGGTTGAGTTCTATCTTTCCCTGAGAATCATAAAAAAAATAAGGCAGTTCAAGATCTGTTATTCCGGCGTTATTGGTGGCTTCAAGCGCTTTGTCTATCCAGGTTCTTCTGTATGTCCATATCCATGAAGCCTTTTCCGGAACACCGCCTTCATAATAAGCCTTTCCGGATAAAAGAGAGATCCCAATACCTCCATGGAAAAAGCCGTCTTTTCCGTTCCGCTGACGAATATCAAGAACAGAAGACAACCTGTTTCCAAACCTGGCGGGAAACCCTCCTTTATAAAACTCCATGTCCTTTATAGCGTCCACATTGAAGGTCGAGAAAAATCCTCCAAAATGCGAAGGATTATAAACAGTAGCGAGGTCCAGCATAATGAGGTTCTGGTCCGATGACCCGCCCCTGACATACAGTTTGTTTGAGAAGTCACTGCTTGCCACAACACCCGGCAGAAGCTGGACAGAACGCATTACATCCGGTTCCGCAAGCCCGGGCATTTTTTTTATTGCTTTACGGTCTAAGGTCTGTTTTCCAAGTCCGGTCTTTTTAAGCTTCCTGCCCCGGATAGTCATCGTCGGAAGCCAGAATTCATCTTCTTTTTGATTTGTGTCGGGAAGCTTCTCTTCTTTTTTAATCGAGGTATCCGAGTCGGCCCCTGATTTTTTTTCTTCTCTGTAATGAGACGAATCCAAATCGAGAATAAAGTTTTTTCTGATCGTATCTTTTTGTAAATTATACTTACCCGGCACAGTTATCCATGTTTCTTCATCAATTTTAAATGATAAATGAATAATTTCGGCCGGAATAGAATCAAAAATAAAGATGCCGGAGTCGCCCGTAACCGAAGACTCGCCACTCTCAAGAATTTCTACATATATACCCTCAAGACTTTCTCCGGCTGCAGCATCACTGGCATAACCCCGCAACAAAGAGGAATCTGCCGAAAAAGCAAAAAGAAAAATAAAAACATAGATTGTTTTATAAATATTATTCTTCATTTACTGTCTTATGTTCAAAATTCATGCCTCTTTAAAAATGCCTTAATTTTGCTAAATGAAGCAAATTATTTACAGCGCCAAGAAATTATATATATTATTCATATATGAAATCCATATAAAGGACAAACTTTGGGCTTTTTATTAAAAAAGATTTTCTCCAACATAATATATCCGGTACCTCTATTTATTATCCTTCTTATTTCTGCTGTGATATATTTAAGAAGGGAAATTTCAAAAAAAGCCTTAAAAATTTTAATCTTGATTATCTCTGTTTTTTCAATAGCTTCTTTTCATTTTTTCGCGACTCCTGTTCTTGCTGTTCTTGAAAATGTTCATCCGCCGGGCCGTGCCGATTCACTGGACAGTATTTCATATATCATAGTTCTAGGCAGTGGCAACCGATTTAAAAATGGCCTGCCTCCAACAGCCGTAACCTCAGAAACCGCAATGATGCGGCTCACCGAAGGTCTCAGGCTGGGCAGGCTCTATCCGGAAGCAAAAGTCATTCTTTCGGGAGGAGCAGTATTCGGCGACAGATCATGCGCATCCGTAATGCTTGACGCTGCGGTTTCGCTTGGTTTTGACTCTTCGAAATTCATACTTTCAGACCAGTCCCTGGACACCCACGAAGAATCTGTAAATATTTCTAAAATCGTCGGCAATAAAAATTGTATCCTGGTAACTTCCGCTTCACATATGCCACGATCCGCGGGACTTTTTAAAAAGCAAGGAGTTATTTTTAATCCTTCACCAACAGATTTCCAGGCAGTCAGAGCTATACGATTAAACCCTCACCATTTCTTTCCGTCTTCAAAAAACCTTAGTAAGCTTAAACTGGCCGTTCATGAATTTGCCGGAATAATATGGTCAAAACTTAACGGACAAATCTGATCCGGCGACAAAAAGCATTAACCTGTAAATAAAAAATACCTAAAAACGCAATAAGAACATTAAATAATCGCATATGATGATGTTAATTTGTATATTTACCAATATACACAATAATGTATTGTTATATCACTACATGTTCCTAATTATACACAATTAAATATGGGAGAAGATCAATGATTTCTTTTCTGGAACCTTTCAAACTTAAAGAGACATCTTCATACCGGCTTAACCGTTCTAAAGGTCCGTCAAACTCATTTTTTGAATATATCAGAAATTGCTGCATATATTACTCCATCTGCAGACTAAGTAATTTCGGAGAAAACCACTTTGGGATAGAAGGAGCGATAAATGAACTTTTAACAAAAAAAGAAGCCTTGTTTTTAATTAATAATGTCGAAGAATATCTGGCCAAATCAAAAAAAAACGAAGACCGTGAAAACCTTGGAGAACTCCGTAAAAATATAGAAGAACAGGAAACACAAAGAACAATTATAGACTGGATGGTTTTTAATAATGTTGCGGATGAGGCAATGCTGAAAAGCCTTACAGAAATTTTGCGGATACGGCTCGAAAAAGCCGAAAAAAATCTTAAATCATGTAAATTACATAAACGGATTGAGAAAACCGGGTCTCTTTTTCAGCTGTCTGAAAATGAAAAACTGATCCTTTCAATAATATTTATATACTATACAGATAATGCCGTAAAAAAAATTTTTCAGCTGATTTCAAGCTCTATTGTAAAAACAGGCGTCTCCATTTCCGGGCATATACTTCGTTCACCCGAGATTTTTTCAATACTGACAAATATCAGTATTGTGGAAGTACAAAAAATACTGAATGAATGCGGAACACTGTTTCTAAGCGGAATTATAACTACTCAAATGGAAATAAGCAGTGAAATTATTAACTTTATTTCTGGTTTTTCAAATAAACCGCTTTCTTCTAATTATTTCCGGGAAATTAAATCCACTTCCGTGCCACTCGACAGACACCTCGTAAAAAAAAGAAAAGTCGAGTCTCTGAAATCTCTAATAAAAAACAGCGGCAAAAAAAAGGGACTGAATATTCTGCTTTATGGTCCCCCCGGTTCGGGAAAAACAGAGTTTTCGCGCGGATTACCGCTTGAATGCGGGAAAAAATTGTGTGAAATCTGTTCTATTGATGATATGAAAACAGACTCAGACCAACTGTTTAGAATCCGGGGACTTTTCGCCTGCAAAAATTCAATTAATTCTGAAGAAACAGTGGTTCTTGTTGATGAAGCGGAAAAAATACTTGAAACCTCCGGAACTCCCAATGAAGCTTCCGACCGCAAAAGCAGAATAAATCAGTACCTTGACAAATCTACGCAGATTATTCTCTGGACGGTGAACAGCATAAAAAGAATTGATGAATCAACGCTGAGACGTTTTGATTTCACAATTAAATTTAAAAGCCTCAGACCCGAATCCAGGAGCTTTGTCTGGAATACCATTGCCCGAAGGTATCAACTAAAAAGACTGCTTAACCCGACCGTTATTTCAGAACTCTCACACAAATATAACGTAAATATCGGATGTATGAGTAAAGCAGCGGAAAACGCCAAACTTTTTTTAAAACGAACCGGAAATTACAAAAAAACTCTTGAACTTCTAAAAAACATTCTTGAATCTCATGAAGAGGTTTTATTTAGAAAACCTCTTTACAGCGGATGCTCATTAACATCTGAAGACCCGGTATTCGAAGTAAACAACCTTTGTACCTCTCCGGAAATTAAACAGGTGCTTAGCTCTATAACAAACCTGAATAATAATATTATGAAAACCTCTAACATTAAAAAAACCCCTTTTCCCGGGGGGCACTTTTTACTGTTCGGACCTCAAGGCACCGGGAAAAACCTTTTTATAAAACACATAGGAGCAAAACTCGGCAGAAAGGTTGTGTCATTAAGGTCCTCCGATTATTTGTTAAACAGGCTTGAATTTGAGGAGATTATACACTGCGAAGAAGAGTCCGGGTCAATAATTACGATAAAGCTTGACCTGTGCCGTTCCGGACATCCCCTGTTGAATCCGAACGGAAAATCTCTCAGCCCGGCGGATCCGATAATAGGAGAGATAAAAAAGCTGTCCGACAAACTACGAACCATTGTTTTTTTAACACTTGATATTGAAAACCCGGATACCGACTCTGTCAGAATTCTTTTTACAGACAGAATTAAATTCCAATTTTTAAATAAAAACCTCATAGGTAAAATATTCGAACGTTTTACCGCCCTCTGTTCCGCGAAAACTCCGGACCCTGAAACAGTAAAAAAGATTACCGAGCTGAAAAACCTCACTCCCGATGATTTCAGGGACGTCTTCAGAAGCGAATACTACAGAAGCGAAGGACTACATAATACAGATTTCCGGGAAATTTATATTAAACTGCGCGAAAAATCGCAAAGAAGAATTTCCGAGAATAAAAGACTTGGGATGACGTGAATTAAAAAGATACTACCGGATAACTGCTATCTTTCCGATCCTGTATTCAGAGCCGTTGGGGGCTGTCAGTTTATAAAAGTAAACACCGGAACCGACTCTTCGGCCGGATTTTGTTCTTCCGTTCCATTTTACGTTTCGAACGCGGTCCCCGTTATTAAATTCATAAACAAGCTGTCCTGAAAGATTGTATATATATACATCGGTGTTTACCATAAGGTCATTAAACTCAATATATTCTTTTTCTGAATTAAGTACGGATGAGGGGAGGTAAGCTTTTGCCAGAGTGTCTTCGGGCTTTTCGTACATTGTCTCGTACATAAAAAGTCCCTGAGGAGTACCAAGCCACAAAAAACCGGCCTCGTCTTCCACACGCAAAGAATAGACCGTATCAGAAACAAGAGGAGAATTTGAAGAGGAGAAGCCGGATTCGGACTCTGTTTTTTTGGTTTGGCCATTTATAAAAACGACACCGCTATTTACTGTCGCGGCCCATACATTTCCTCTGGCGTCATGATCAATCTCAAAGACACCGGCGCTCCCCTTGTCCTTTTTAATGAGATAGCTTCGCCAAATACCCTCGGGGGACACACCCTCAATATTTGTATAGACAGCCGGTATTGTGTCGGCATTTACCTTTTCATCATTTGCGGCCAGGATTTCCGCTTCTTCAGCATAGTAAAAATGGAAAAGACCGTTATTGGTTGATATCCATATATTACCGTCCCTATCGGCATCTATAGAGTTGATTTTCAACTGACTGTCATAAAGAAACCCGCTTATATCATTATCAAGAGAATCATTATAACGCCCTAAATAACGACGATTAATGCTTTTTCCCGGACTGATCGAATCCCGGTCATAAATAAAAACACCCTGAAGAATGTTGCCCAGATCATTTACATAAGCGTCTTCATAGGAAATCCAGTAATTACCCTTTTTATCAACAGCGAAGTTTTCAATACGGTCATAGCTTCCGTTTTCTCCGACTTGATTATAGCCGTTGGTATTATAACTTTCGATATAAGAGACAGGGCCCTTTCCGGCCCGCATTTTATATAAGCCACCCAGAACATTAAAGTCGCTGAGACCTGCGGCGGCGGCAACCATTGTACTGTCATCGATAAATTTAATTTCATTAACCATCTTCAGCATATTTAGAGTGTCTGTTCCGTATCTTTCACAATTAAAAACACCGTCAAGGCAAACCGGATTAGCGGCCCCCCAGAGAAAAAATCCGTATAACACATTGTCCGGAGAAACCGCCATACAGGTTATATAATCAAAGGCGGTTATTGCAGACCAGGAATTATTATGCAGTCTGAAAAGCTGTGTTTGATTATAAGCGTCTTCTGAATTAAGAAACTTCTGAGTACAATAAACATTGCCGTTGGGGGCTGTTTCCAGTTCCTTAACCGCATTCGAAAAAACACCCGGACCTTCTTTTTTCAAATCATGAGGAAACTTCCCGTCCTCAAAGACAAAGAGTCCGAAATTGGTTCCAACCCAATAATTGCCGAAAGGGTCTTTTTTAATATCTGTAAAAGAAATGTTTGTTATCCTGTCCAAAAAATATTTTCTGTCCAGAAAAGTATAAACAGAATCCGAGTTGTTTGTAACAGTATAGGAATATTGGTAAATAACATCAATAACATCTTCTCCGGACTCGACATTATGGGATTGATAGAGCTCCCTGCCTATTCTGAAACTGTTTGAAAACGGCCCGGTCTCTCTTACCCTTTCAGTAACGGCTGTAAGACTGTATCCGTCGGTTCTGAAAAAATTTACACTGTCCAGAAGTTCGACAGAAACAGACCGGATGCTATCAGGTCCTTCCAAAGCGACAGAGTCAACGCCGTTGAAGGAAAACCCGTAAAGCCTCATATCCTGTATTCCCTCATCTGATAAATCAAGAGTATCCATAAAAACCCTGTCTTCGGATATAAGAAAAACCGCGCTGTCAGAAAAAAAGACCCGCTCTATTGAAGATGCTTCATTTATGATTGTGTTGGAAATTACCTGCTGAGAGGTAATGTCAAAAACAGATAATATTCCGGAATTTTTTCCCGAGGCCATATAGCGCCCGGCTACAAACAAAAAACCGCCTATATAGACCATATCCCCGGCATAGATAAAATCCGTTTCCTTAAAAGAATCGAAAGAGGTCCATTCTCCATCATATTTTGAAAGGTACATATTGTCATGCAGAAACCACAGATTTCCTCTACTGTCTTTTTCCACATGTGCGGCCCCTATACCCCCGAGGCCTTCAATAGTGGAATATGTTTTTTGAAGCGTAAAATCCAAGGCGGAATAATAGCATACCCCACCGTCGGTGGCGCACCAGAGACGCTCATCATTTATTTCAATGTCATTTATTCTGTTAACAACCGGGTAGTAATGCCAATCGCCAAGATCTGAGAAAGCCATTGAAAAAAGCAAAATAAGCGGTAATGATATTTTTTTCATTTCTAAAAGGACCCCGGATAAAAGCTTCAGAAAGAAGGCCACATTACAGAGAATACTTTT
>CAYNYI010000070.1:0-16266 GCA_964401455.1 uncultured Fibrobacterota bacterium | reverse complement strand
TATCCATCGCTTATTTTCGCGACCTCGTGCAGCTTTACTTTTCTTCCGCCGCCAAAAGATTTTATTACCATATTCCTGATATCTTCTATCCGGGAAGCTTCTCCGACGGTTCTTACAGCGTAGTTGCCGCTTTTCTGTTTGAGAATTCCTCCGGGGATATCCAGCTGTCTGCCCCTTACGGCATTTACGATATCAGCCAGTGTTATTCCCATTGCTTCCGTCTTAAGCCGGTCAACTTCCACGGTTACTTCTTTTTCACGGGCTCCGACTATTTCAACTTTGGAAACTCCGTTAATATCGATTATCTCGTCGTGCAGGTATTCGGCTGACTCATTAAGTATTTCTTCGGAGACATCTCCGCTGAGAATAACCGACAGTATAGGAATAAAGTCCGATGTACTGAATTCTTCTATATCCGGATCTTCACAATCATCCGGCAGATCGGCATTCGCCACTTCTGTTCTCAGCTCCTGCTGCCGCCTCAGAAAATCGTCTCGTGACAGATTCTCTTCGAATTTTATTTCCATGAAGCAGTAACCGTCTTTGCTCTGAGAAACAATCTCCTCTATATCGTCTACCTTGGATATTGCTTCCTCCAGGGGTTTTGCAACGGATTTTTCTATCTCCTCGGGGCCGGCGCCCGGATAAACGGTTACTGCGAACATCCAGTTAAAGCTTATGTCCGTGATGAGTTCTCTGGGCATTATTGAATAATAATAACCTCCCAGAATGAGAATCGCGGCCATTAAAATGTTAACGAGGACGTTGTTTCTTACAGAGAATTTTGCGAGGTTCATTTCCCGCCCTTTCTTTTACAGTTTAGCCTGTTTGTCAATGTGTACCTTAACAGGAGCGCCGTCATAAAGCTCCTCAAGTTTTGTACCCGCGAGTGTGTCACCGGCGTTTATTCCTCCAAGAATTTCATAATTGCCGTCGATCAGTCTTCCCCGTTCGACCTCTTTTTTCTGTACATTGTCATCCATGACGGAATAAAGAAAAAAGGTGTTTCCGGACTCAAGAAAGCACTGTGAAGGGGCCGTTACAGAACTTTTCTTTCGGTTCATTTTAAGCGCTACTCTGGCGGTCATTCCCGATTTTACGGCATTGTTCATTATGTTATTGAAGTGTATATCTACAGGATAACCTCCGTTTTGTTCGTCTATTCCGGCTCCTACCGCGGCGATTCGGCCGCGTAGCTCGGTATCTTTGAAAACAGGGATAGTTATTTTAACGGCGTCTTTTCTTGAAAGGGACGAAACGGCCTCTTCACCCAGGTAGCATCTGACTTTCAGAGACGAGATATTGGAAATTTTGGCCACAGGCTGACCGGGACTTAAAAGTTCCCCGACACGGACGTATGTGGATACTATATAACCGGAGACCGGAGCCGCGACAACAGAACCCTTATATGAAATCATCGCCCTCTCAAGAGACGCTTCGGAAAGTTTAAGCTGCGATTTCGCGTTTTTATATTCTATCTCGGAGGCATTCCCGTCCTTATAAAGCTCTTCGGTGCTTTTAAAAGCTCTTTGTGCTATCTCGTACTGGATCCGCGCCTGTTCGTAGGCGGCTTTTGCCGCTCCTCCGGCCAACTCCATTATAGAATTTCCTTTTTTGATAAAATCGCCGAGTTTTACATTGAGTTTCACTACTCTGCCTGACGCCTCTGATGAAATAGAAGCCTCTTCTATTCCTTCAACTGTGCCGCTTGTGCGCACTTCATCATAGATTTCTCTTTCTTCCGCAATGAAAGCTTCTATCGGGATTTCTTTTCGTGCTTCTTCTTTTTCCGGATCCGGCTTGTCCGCCTCGGGCGCGGAACAGCCTGAAAAAATCAGCGCGGCGCAAAAAACAGCTGAAATTATTGTTTTCAAATCAAACCTCCAGTTTTCCGGTTAATCTTTTATATTCGTCAAGTTGGTTCAGGTAGTTGAAAAGCGCTTCAAGATAAGCGATTTTTTTCTGTTTATACAATACACTCAGGTTTATATAGTCAATGGTGTTTACAAGACCGTCTTCATGACGTTTGGCGGTTATCCCGAAACTTTCCTCCTGTGCTCTTGCGGATTTGCCGGCGGCAATTACCTTCTCTTTCAGGTTTTTCAGGGACTCATGCGCGGTTTTAATTTTCGTGTCGAGGTCCCGCTTACTGATCTTAAGGTCTATGCGAGATTTTCTCGCCTCATAGACCGCCATTTCCGAAGAAGTCAGGTTGCCCGGACCGATGCTCCAGTTCATCGCAACAGAAAGAGCATTTGATTCTTCTGAATCTCCGGGTGCGAAAGTTTTATCTGCAAGCCAGTTTCTTGAAACGCTCAGATTTATATTGGGCAGAACATTTGATGCCGTGATATTTTTCGAGGCTTCCGCCATTTCTGCCGCACCTTCCGCCATTTTTATTTCCGCCGGTTCAACCTTGATTTCTGCTTCGGGAAGGGCCTTTTTGAAAACAGCCTCGAAATTTTCCAGAGGTTCGCAGGTAACTGTTTCGGAAAATTCTTTTCCGGTTATGTCTTCGAGCATATACATGACGGCGGAATAGTTGTTTTTCATTGATATGACTTCGGCTTTATCCGATTCATGCTGAGCTTCTGCGGTAAGGAAAGCATCTTTCGCTGTTTCTCCGTTCCGGTAGCGTATCTCCGCTTTCCGGAGAGATCTCTCTGATGCGTCTCTTACGGCCTCGAGCATCTTTACTGTTTCTCCGATCTTTATAATATTGTAATAGGTCCTTCTGGTATTGATAATTACGGTTTCTTTTGTCAATTGTTGTGTTGCATCTGTAAGTTTTAATTTGGCGGGAGCCATCTGGAAAAGGACTATGAGCTCTTTCAGACCGTTGGTTACAGGTTGGTTAATGCTGATACTCGACTGCCAGCTTTTTTGGGGACTCAGCTGTTGTCCTTCGGCCATGGCCTTAATCAGAAAATCCAGAGACGGGTCTCCGGTGGACCCTATATTGCCGAGATAATTCATCCTTTCATAAGTTTCATCGTCAAGTGCGGTGTATACATTACTGTAACTGAGTTTAGGAAGATAGGCTGCAACGGCATCCCATTTTTCCCATTTTACGGCCTTTTTTGAAAGCTCCTCTTTTTTTATTTCAAGATTGTGTGTAAGAGCGGTTTTTTCCGCTTCAGCCAGAGTCAGAACTTCCGCGGAAATGTGTGAAAAAAATAATAGCGCCGTTAAAATTAATAATGCGCGCATTTAATCCTCCTTAACGGGTAATTTTCCGTCATTTATTACTTTTAATATTTTTCCGATCGTTTTTATGAAAACATCATGGAACTCAATTCCCGATTCCATAAGAATTTTCCAGTTAGGCGGAATGTTTTTATGCTCCGGCGCGTCTTTCTGTTTCCTTTTTTCTTCCAGAATTTCACGGGAATGATTGTATAAATCTTCTATTTCAAATACAATACGGCGGTCCAGAACCGGCAGCATGAATCCGAGAGAAATAAGGACGGCTGTTTCATCTTTTTTTCTGAGCGCCTCAATTATGTTTTCATGAAGGTAGCCGTATGCTTTTTTAAGCGGTCGGTAAACATTTCTCTCTGGCATATTTCCTTCTTTTTTAACTGCTTCCAGTTTTATATAACCGGACTCTTCAAGATGTTTGATTCTGTTGTAGATGGTCTGAATATTTATTCCCGCCCATTCAGTCATGGACCTTTCCTCGATTTGTTTCGCGATGTCGTAGCCATGGCGCGGTTCTTCTGAAAGAAGGCCGATTACTATAATATCATTTATATTCAAATTTGTTCACCTTTCGCTTGAGTATGGTATGCCAATTTAGATATACCAATTTATAATAATATATTTTATATGTCAACATCTTATTTTTAACACCAACAATTATCATGCCGCTGATCATATCAGCGGTTTATTGCCGTTTAAGGCGGTTATTGCTCCGTTGATCTCCCCTTTATATCAGAATGGTATATCAATCCGGTATTTATATACCAATTTCCTTGTATATCATACGGGTGAGTTCTTTTTGAAACGCTTCATTAATTTTTATGCAACATACATGAGTTATTTCTACAGAGGAACCCCAGCTGAGTTGTAATTGAGATTATGAATTATGGAACGCAGGAAACAGAAAAGAAAGTGTGAAACAGGATTTAGTTTCTACTCGCTCGAAGGCAAAGGAGTCAGAGAGGAAATAATGAATATCTGCGGAAACGGGCTCAGTTTTTCTTCGGAAATAGTATACAGGAAAGGTGAAACAATTTCTGTTGAATTAACCGGCCCCTCAGGAAAAAGCAGCCGGATTCCGGTTCTGATAAAATGGAGAAGTCCGTCAGATTCAAAAATGGTATACGGGGGAAGATTTCTAAAGAATACGGATTCAAAATCTTTCTATTGAAAGTATTGTATTCTTGTAATTTGCTTCATTTCTTGCTATAATGTTTGACAGAGTTCAGAATTAATTTTATTTTAATTCGGTAAGTCCATTTTAATCAAATCAAAAAGGAGCGGGATATGACTGTTAAATTTCTTATGGCGGCTTTCACGGTGGTTTTTTTCCTTACCGGATGCGGCGGAAGCGCATCGAAAAAAGGGGAGACCGAAATGCCCGATTTCGTTTTAAATCCTCCACAGGAAGAAGGGGCCCTTTACGGTTCAGGTGTTTCGGAACAGTCTTCTGAGCAGCTCGCGAAAGAGACCGCAGACGCGAGAGCCTGCAAGGAAATCGCCGCCACCGTGGGAACAAGAGTTTCAAGTGTTTTGAAAGATTTCATGGGACAGGCCGGCATCTCCGATACAGGTGCGGAAATTACTGAATTTGTACAGTCTGTTACAAAAAGTCTTACCGATATAGAATTGACGGGATGTTCGGTTGTTAAAAGAGAGCAGGCAAACGGTAAACTTTATTCTCTTGCAAAGTACCCGCTCGATCCTAAAGCCAGAGAGATGATTAAAGGTGTTGTAAAAGAAAACCTTTCTTCAAGAGAAGCGCTTCTGAGTTCTTTTCGCGCCCAGAAGGGTTTTGAAGAACTTGAAAAAGAGCTTCAGAATTTACAGTAAGCTTTCTTAATGAAAGGGAATGACGTGATTAGAAAACTTTTGTTTTTCACAGGGGTGTTTATACTCCTTTCACCGTCTATAATTGGAGCGGCGGATTGGACTGTCTCCGGGAACGATCCGGAGTATCCCCCCGAGTTGTATTTTGTCGGGACCGGCGTTTCAGTCAAATCTCTCGAGGACGCAAAAGCCAGAGCCGCGGCTCAGATCAGAAACCAGATTTCTGTTAAAATCAAGTCTACTCTGAAGGACAGCTATTTCAGTAAGGTTAAGGACGGTAAAGAAATCTCGACCGGCACCGACGTGATTTCCGATGTGGTGCTTCAATCCGAAGGAACCTTAAGCGGTGTTGACGTTATAAAAACATCCTCAAAGGGAGGAAAGTATTATGCCTTCGTTGTACTTGATAAACAAAAATTCACTTCTCAATGCAAAACCGAGATAAACCGTCTTGCCGGAATAATAAGATCGCTTTGGCCTAAAGCCGAAGAAGCTGTCGGAAACGGCCGGGTTGGTATTGCCGTGAAATACTACTCTGAAATACTCGAAGCCTTTAACTCAATTCAGATACAGAACAGTCTTCTTAATGCCGCTTTCGGTAAAACCGAGCGTAAAAGGCTGCCTGTTACTCTGGAAGAAGCCAAAGCGGCAGCCGGGAAAGTTTTGTCTGAGGTCTCGTTGAAGGCGGTTTCAGAAGAAGATCAGGGTGTATTAAATGAGTTTTCCGATATAGAACCTCTGAAAGCCGAAGTGCTTTATAAGGGGACGCCTGTTTCAGATATGCCGGTTACACTTATCTCGGATCAGAGGGAGCCTTTGGCTCAGACCTATACTACTCCCGAGGGTCTCGCGGTATTTCATCCGTCTTCATTTGCGGAAAAAGCTCCCGGTAAATTCCTTTTTCACGCAGAGATTTCCGCTTTTGCTTCAGGTGGAATGGAGCATATTACAAAAGGGCGGAGGGCCGATTTTACATATGTGCTCAAACCGGAGAGAGTTACCGCAAATGTCAGTATTTCTACAAACGGACGAATCAAGAGACGTAAAAGAAAGCTGCGCCAAATGGTTATGCCGGTTTTGTCTGAATTCGGAATTTCTCACTCTGATAATTCTTGCGCGGATATTAACTTTTTGGTTACGGCGGATAAATTGTCTCCGTCTTCGGTGAAAAACCCCGACAAACTTCCTTATGCCGTTGATGCCGATATTTCAGCATCTCTCAAGGTTAACGGGGAGCCTCTTTTTTCCTTCGGTGTCAGCCGCCAGCAGGCATGCCGAAAATACCTTGATGTGTTCAGAGAAATAACTGAAGATTCGGAATTCAGAAATCATGTAAAGCGATTAAGCGCGGCTGCGGCCGGCGCGGGATGCGCGGGAAGCACCGTAAAAGTAGAACCCTCTTCCGCAGGCGAAGCGGTTGCGGCAGGATCGGGCGATGGTGCAAGTCCTGAAAACGCTTCCTTTCTGGAGATAGGGGCGCCATGGAAACCTGTTACTTATATCGATGCAAAAAAATGGTTCTATATGAATGTCGAGGCCAATTCCACCTACTTGATTCATATTGACAGTGAGAATTCGGGAAGCGGGAAATACGACGGTCATGCTTATCTCGAAGTTTACGCAGAGGATTTGCTCACAAAGCTCAAGCCGACGCGGGGGTGGCATTATATAACCGATCCCTATCGGCTTAATACCGTCTCCCCGGGCAAAGTCTATCTCAAAATCAAGGGATGGAGAGGGGAGAAAAACGGAAGTATTGCTGTAAAAGTGAAGAAGCTCAGATAGTAAAACACGGAATCTGATACATCCGGCGGGTCTTTTTCAAAAAGGCCCGCTTTTTTTTTTCATATTAATTATATTTCTGCACTGAATTTTCGGTATAATGTCAAACTACAACAAGGAAAGGCTCATATGGGATATGAAAAGATTCAGTCTCCCTCAAAAGGAGAGAAACTTGGTTTTTCGGAAGGACGCATAGAATGCCCCTCGAATCCGGTAATACCTTTTATTCAGGGCGACGGTATCGGAGTTGATATATGGCCCGCTACAAAGAAAGTCCTGGACGCGTCTGTGGAAAAGACTTACGGCGGTAAATATAAAATTGAATGGCTTGAGATTTTTGCCGGAGAAAAATCCACCGAAATATATGGTAAGGATACATGGCTTCCGCAGGATACGCTTGATGCTATTAAAGAATATCGTGTCGCTATAAAGGGCCCGCTGACAACTCCCGTAGGCGGCGGAATAAGGAGTCTTAATGTTGCTCTTCGCCAGAAACTCGATCTATACGCCTGCGTGAGACCGGTAAGATATTTTCCGGGGGTGGGTTCGCCGCTTAAAAATCCTGAAAAACTTAATGTTGTTGTGTTCAGAGAAAACACAGAGGACGTTTATTCCGGTATTGAATGGGAAGAAGGCACAGAGGGCGCTGCCGAGATAATTAAGTTTCTCAAAGACAAGGGCAAAAATGTCCGCGATGACTCCGGAATAGGAATTAAACCGGTCAGTATAACCGGGTCGAAAAGACTTGTGAAGATGGCGGTTCAGTATGCGGTCGATAACGGGCTTCCCACCGTCACACTGATGCATAAAGGAAATATCATGAAATTTACCGAAGGCGCCTTCAAGAAATGGGGTTATGAAGTCGCTGCCTCGGAATTCGGAGATAAAGTCATTACAGAGGACGAGGTGTGGAAAAAGCACGCCGGCAAAGTTCCCGAGGGAAAAATTATGATAAAAGACCGTATCGCCGATATGATTTTTCAGCAGGTGCTTCTGCGTCCGGAAGAGTTTGATGTTATCGCGACAACTAATCTAAACGGCGACTATATTTCTGATGCCTGCGCGGCACAGGTAGGCGGACTGGGGCTTGCCCCCGGAGCCAATATCGGAGACGGGGTGGCGCTTTTCGAGGCGACACACGGCACAGCGCCTAAATATGCCGGCCAGGACAAGGTTAATCCTTCCTCTCTTCTTCTTTCCGGCGCCATGATGCTGGAGTATATTGGATTAAAAGAAGCGGCCGAAGCGGTGCATTCCGCCCTTGAAAAAACCATTTCGGAAAAGACGGTAACATACGATCTTGAAAGACAGATGGAAGGCGCTAAGCTTTTGAAGTGTTCGGAGTTCGCGGACGCTATAGTTGCGAATATTTAAGTCCCTGCGTTATTTATTTTAAAAAGCCCCGGGGAATTATTCTCCGGGGCTTTTTATGTATGTTATTTTCCAAAAACATTGTTTTTTTCAGGTATATATTTTATAATTTTGTTCTGTGGGTTTTATTAAAACAAATAAAGGAAGTTTAAAATGTCTGATAAAATATTGATAATAGGTGGAGTTGCCGGGGGTGCCAGCGCAGCCGCAAGGCTCAGAAGAAACAATGAGGATTGCAAAATTACAATACTTGAAAGAGGTCCTTATATTTCGTTCGCTAATTGCGGGCTTCCGTATTATCTCGGAGATGTGATAAAAGACCGTGACTGTCTTCTTGTTCAGACTCCTGAGTCTTTCAGGGACAGGTTTAATGTTGATGTTCTTGTAAATACCGAGGCTCTGTCTATAGACAGAAAAAACAAGAAGGTCCAGGCGAGGAACAATTCATCAGGTGAAGAGAAGTCTTTCGCTTATGATAAGCTTATATTGTCGCCTGGTGCGGCGGCCGTAAAACCGCCTATTCCTGGTATAGACAGCGAGGGAATCTACAATCTTAAAACAATTCCTGATATGGACGCGATAAAAAAGGAGCTTGACGGAGGAGCAAAAAGCGCGGTAGTTATTGGTGGAGGCTTTATTGGAGTAGAGGCCGCCGAAAATCTCAAGGAAAAGGGGCTTGATGTTTCGCTTGTGGAAGCGCTTCCTCAGGTTATGTCTCCTATGGATCCTGAAATGGCCGCCATGCTTCACCGCGATATTTCAATTAACGGAATAAGACTCTTTCTCTCCAATCCTGTCAAGTCGTTCGAAAGAAAAAACGGACGGATAGTCTGCGCCTTGAAAAACGGAGGGGAAATTGAGGCTGACTTCGCTGTACTTTCTATTGGAGTAAAACCGGAAAACGCACTTGCCGTTTCTGCGGGGCTAGAGATTTGTGAAAACGGAGGTATAAGAGTCGATGAAAAAATGCGTACTTCCGACCCCGATATACTTGCTGTGGGAGACGCCGTAAATGTGAAAGATTCTGTTACCGGAGAGGATGTCCTCGTGCCTCTTGCCGGGCCCGCGAACCGCCAGGGAAGGACTGCCGCGGACGCTATATGCGGAATAGATACTTTCTATAAGAATACACGGGGGACTTCGATAGTGAAAGTCTTTTCCCTCGGCGCGGCTTCGACGGGCCTTAACGAGAAAACACTTAAGAGGAAAGGTATTTCTTACCGGAAAGTTTATCTGCATCCGCTTGATCATGCCGGCTATTATCCCGGAGCGGCCACAATAACCATGAAACTTCTGTATTCTCCGAAGGACGGGAAAATACTCGGAGCCCAGGCTGTGGGAGCGGAGGGTGTCGCGAGGAGAATTGATGTTATAGCGACCGCTATGCAGGCGGGGCTTACTGTTTTTGATCTTGAAAATTCTGAGCTTTGCTATGCTCCTCCTTATGGATCTGCGAAAGATCCCGTTAATCAGGCGGCTTTTATTGCGGCGAATAATCTCAGGGGAGCCCATGGACTTGTTGATTATGATGAAATATCAAAATATGATCCGGTAAAACAGTTTGTGCTTGATGTCAGAGATCCTGATGAATTTGAGCTCGGGGCAGTACCCGGAGCGGTATTGATTCCTCTGAATAATCTGCGGGAACGTCTGGGCGAGGTTCCACGCGACAAAGAAATTCTTGTTTACTGTCAGGCCGGTCTGCGTGGCTATGTGGCCCTTCGGATTCTTGCCCAGAAAGGATACAGGGTCAGGAACCTTTCCGGCGGATATAAAATTTACGGGTGTTTTGAGTCTTTCTATAAAGGAGCTGATTGTGAACTGCCGTTGCAGGGAGCGGGTTGTTCCTCCGCCGAGCGGTCCGATTTGGAGAAAAAACCTGAAAAAAAACCGGGTTTTCCCGAAGACCATCTTGAAATAGACGCCCGTGGATTACAGTGCCCCGGCCCCATAATGAAGCTTAAAAAAGCCCTTGATTCCGCTTCTGAAGGCGACGGTGTCCGTATTACAGCCTCTGATCCCGGTTTTACAAGAGATGTCCAGACCTGGTGTGCCAAGACAGGAAACACTGTTGTTTCCGTTGATTCGCAAAAAGGAGAGTATGCCGCTTCTGTTATTAAGGGAAGCGGTGCTCCTGTCAGAAGCTCCGGGGGAGGGGAGAACGCTACAATGGTTGTTTTCTCTAATGATCTCGACAGAGCTATTGCTTCTTTTATTATCGCGAACGGCGCTGCCGGAATGGGTAAAAAAGTCACGATGTTCTTTACATTCTGGAGGCTGAATATTCTTCGCAAAAACAAGAGCGCGAGAGTTAAAAAGTCTTTTGTCGAAAAGATGTTCGGATTCATGAAGCCGAAGGGACCGTCGAAGTTGTCATTGTCCAAAATGAATATGGGCGGGCTCGGTACAGCAATGATGAAAAGCGTGATGAAAAAGAAAAATGTGATGACTCTTGAGGAGCTTATGCAGTCCGCCGTTGAGAACGGGGTCGAGCTTGTTGCCTGTACTATGTCTATGGACGTTATGGGCATTAAGGAGGAAGAGCTTATTGACGGTGTTTCTCAGGCTGGTGTGGCGGATTATCTCGGACGGGCGGATGACGGGAGCATAAATCTGTTTATCTGAGAAAGGATATCATTATATGGCAATTTTTAATACTTGATGCGGTAGAAGCTTCAGACTCAGCGCATAAGCTAAAGAAACAAAGAAAGCAAAATAATGAAATATCGGATATTAGGTAAAACCGGAATGAAAGTTTCTGTTGTGGGTATGGGCACATGGCAGTTTGGAGGCGAGTGGGGCAAGGATTACGAACAAAATGAAGTCAACGCCATGTTCGACAAAGCTGAAGAAGTGGGGATGAATCTCATCGATACAGCCGAGTGTTATGGCGATCATCTTTCAGAGAAATTTATCGGCGAAGCAATCAGAAGCCGACGTGATAAATTTATCCTTGCGACAAAGTTTGGCCATCATTTTCATGATAAGTTTACCCGGGATGTAGCTTTTGAACCCAATGATGTGAAACAGCAACTTGAAGCATCTCTCAAGGCTTTGCAGACCGACTATGTCGATCTCTATCAGTTTCACTCAGGGTCTGATGATGCCTTTGACAGTGAAGGCTTGTGGAATGTGCTCAATGATTTTGTCAAAGAAGGCAAGGTCCGGCATCTTGGGATTTCTATCGGCTCAAACAAAAACATTTATCAAACAGATAAAGCCGCTAAAGTGGGCGCTGAAACCATTCAGGTGGTGTATAACCGAATTAACCGTGGGCCAGAGAAGGAAGTGCTGCCATCCTGTCTGAAGCAGCAATTGGGTGTACTCGCCCGCGTGCCGCTCGCCAGCGGCTTTCTTTCCGGGAAATATCAGCCCGGTGCTAGTTTCGCATCTGATGATGTACGCGAAAAATGGTACAGGGATGGCCGCGATGAAAAGCTTGAGCTTGTGCAAAAGATCGCCAGTGAGGAGGTGCCTGAAGGTGTGCCGATGGCGCAGTGGGCACTGGGATGGGTGCTTAAGCATGATGAGGTAACCTGCGTGATCCCGGGGTGTAAAAACGTAGAGCAGGTTGAAAGTAACGCTGCGGCCGCTGATCTGGAGATGGTAAAAGCCGACCACCCGCAGGGCGTATCGTAAATTAAACCATGATATAGCCGCGGTTAAAATTTTTTGAAATGTCCGGCAATGATCTTCGAGAGTTTCTCCGAAACCCCTCTCGCCGCTCTTAATTCCTGAGCAGAGAGTGATTTGATTTTCTCAACAGTCCCGAAAGTCTTCAATAAAGAATCCCGAATCTTAGGGCCTATACCCGGAATATCATCAAGCTCGGATCGGAAGGCCCCGGTTTTCCGTTTTTTCCGGTGAAAGCTTACGGCGAACCGGTGTGCTTCATTACGAATATTCTGCAGAAGAGACAATGATCCGGAAGTTTTTCCTATAAGAAGCGGGCGGGGTTTCCCCGGCACATAAACTTCTTCCAGACGTTTGGCGAGGGAAGCGACCGCTATATCTTCTATACCGTATTTATTCATAACCTCCACGGCGGAAGAAAGCTGTCCTTTACCTCCGTCAATTAATATCAGGTCCGGCCGTTCTCCGTTTTCATCAAGCATCCGCCTGAACCTTCGGTCCAGAACTTCACGCATAGCGGCGAAATCATCAACATCCTCAAGAGTATTGATGGAATATTTTCTGTAACGGGATTTTTTCGGAACGCCGTTCTCAAAACAGACGCCCGACGCCACAATATTGGTGCCGCTTATATGGCTTATATCATATCCCTCTATAAGAATCGGGAGCTTGTCCATATCAAGCTCTTTCTTGAGACATTCAACGGCATAGGAAGTTCTCTCTTTAAGCTTCTTTTTCCGGATAAGAGTTTCATCCAGTACAAGGCGGGCATTCCTTTCGGCAAGGTTTATGATACCGGCCCTCGGACCTTTTGACGGTGATTTGATTTGTATATCGGTACCCATTTTTTCGGAAAGATATTTTTCGAGCATTTCTTTATTTTCCGGGGGGACAGCAGTATAGAGTGCCGGGATGTCATCGTTCCGGCTGTGATAATAGGCTTCGATAAACCTTTCCATGACTGCACCGTAGGATTCCTCCATACCGATTTTAAGCTCATGGGTTGATCTTCCGAGCAGCATACCCTCCCTCACGGCCATGACAACCGCAGCTGCTGTTCCTCCTTCTTTTTCCACGGCAATAATATCAGCGTTCTCATCGCTGCTGAGAAGGTCCACTTTCTGCCTGCTTGAAGAGAGTCTCTCAAGAACCTCAAGTTTATTTCTTTCCGCAGCCGCCATCTCAAATTCCAGTTTCTCGGAATACCGTTTCATCCTCTCACGGATATTTTCAATGAGCTTTGATGTTTTGCCGGAAAGAAAAAGCAGAAGGTCGGAGACTTCCTTTTTATAGGTTTCCCTGACAGCTCCATTTTTTTCAATGCAAATTCCCATGCACTGACCCATCTGATAATTCAGACAGCGCCTGGTGTTTCCGGACCGGTTCTGCCGGTCACAAAGTCTGAATATCTGCCTTATTGCTTTCATCGCGTTTTTCATGGAGCCTATGTTTTTATATGGACCGAAATAACGGTTTCCGTCTTTTTTTATTTTCCTGACAGTTTCGGCACGGGGAAATTCCTCAGATGTTGTGACTCTTATATAAAAAAATCTCCGGTTTTCTTTCAGTTCAATATTGTAGCGCGGCTTAAGAGAGTGGATCATATTCGCTTCGAGAATGAGCGCGTCATACTCGGTCTCTGTAATGATCCATTCAATGTCGCGAATGTGCGCAACCATGCGTCTCACGCTGTCGTAGAGTTCTTCCGTGCGCCTGAAATATGTGGGGACCCTTTTAGACAAATCTCTTGTTTTGCCGATATAGAGTATTTTCCCGCTGCGGTCTTTCATCTGATAGACACCGGGAGACGAAGGCAAAAGTTTCAGTTTTTCGCTGATTTCTTTAAGCATCGAAGTTGTTTTTACGGGTTATGAAGCGGCATTTTATTTTAGCTGAGATCTCATCAACTTCCGGTGTCCTAAAAAGAATTGACATGAGGAAATAGACAACTGTTCCGGAAATGATTATAATAACGGTTCTTCCGTAGCGCCCGAACAGAAATGCGTGCGGAAGAAATCGGTTCAACAGCATGATGGCCGCCAACATTATTGCAGAGTTTAAGAGTATTTTGAGTACAGGGATAATTAGAGGACGGTAATCCAGTTCTGTCAGAGACGACATCCCGGATTTTAAAAGATACAATAAAACGGCGGCGTTCATCAGATAGGAAATTGATGTAGCGAGAGCTATACCGCCATGAGCGAGACTTGTGCGGTAAAGAAGAAAACATAAAATAATATGCGCGCAAAGAGTAAAAACCGAGACCTGGAGCGGGGTCCGGGTATCTCTCATAGCGTAAAAAAAACGCGAGAGAAGAGCTACGAGTGACATCCCGACTAGGGCAGGGGCATAGCACCCCATTGCAAGTCCGGTCCTAACAGTATTCATATGTGTAAAAGCTCCGCGTTCGTAAATCACCGATATGATTTCATTTCGTAATCCGAAAAGCCCGGCCGCGGCCGGAAGCAGGAGAAAAAGGTTTGTTCTGATGCCGTAAAAAATTATGTCAGTCAGGCCTTCGTGTTTTTTCAGGGCTATCCGGGTTGTAAAGGTTGGAAGTATGGCCCGGTTAATAGAAAGGCTTATTATAGCGAACGGCAAGAGCAGTATTCCTCTGGCATAGCTTAAAGCCGCCACAGAACCTATCGCTATATGGGAGGCCAGTTGTATATCGAATACGGCGCCCGCTTTTTCCACAACTGAGTCTAAAAGAATCGGACCGCTGTTGACAACGACTTCTCTGCGGCTTTTTTTATATTCATTTTCGTTAGCGGTCTTGTTTTTTTCGGGCGGAGAGGCTTTGAAAACAAAATAACCGGCAAGGAGGCATTCAAAAAATGCCATCGAAACAAAAGCGTATCCAAGAGAAAAATAGCCGTATTTTTTATATGCGGCTACGAGAAAAAGAATGATAAAAATATTGGCAAAAAAGGGTATGATGCTGTAGTATCCGAATTTTTCGCGGCTTAGAAGTACCGCGCCGAGGAAGGCGAAAATGGATGAAAATAAAAGAAACGGCAGCAGTATTGCAGACAGCTTTACAGCGGCAGAAAGCATGGAATTGCCTCCAAGGGCTTTTAAAGGCGCGGAATCGGTAAAGCCCGAGGCTGTAATATAGGGAAGATAATTTCTAAAGACAAGACCGGCGAGCACTATTGTAAGTGAGGAGATAAAAACAATTTTAAATATGCCTGCCGCGAGGCGCGAGGCTGTTCCGGTTTCTCCTTTGGAGAGAAGCCCCCTGTAAACCGGGAGAAAAGAGGATTCCATGGCTTTTTCACCCAGGATCCTTCTGAAAAGATTCGGGATTGTATAGGCGGCTACAAATATATCACGGAGGGCGCCGCCGCCTATATAATTGGCCATGAGGATTTCCCGTATAAAACCGGCTATGCGCGAGAGCATCGTGCCTGAGGCCAGCTTAATGGATCCGAGGTATAGTTTGCGTTTTTCTGACATGAGCTTATCCCGCATCATGGGGTTTAGCGGCTGGTAGCTTCCCAGGCCGCAGATTTTATGCCCCGTATATATTCAAAAAAACCTGCCAGTAAGGCCAGGTTCATAGCACTGAAATGGAAAATCTGAGTAAACGGAAATATGGTTTTGCCAAGAGTGTAAAAAAGCCATCCGGTAACCGCGGAAAGCAGAAAAGCAGCCTCTCCGGTAAGCATTAACTGCCCCGCAAAAGAGTTGACAGAGAAAGCGGAGAATAAAAGGACGGCAAGAAGTATAAAAGGCGAAAACCATCTTAGCACCTTATGAGAAAAATAGTACAGGAATACACGTCCCCGCAAAGGGTTTAATAGAGGGATGAGTCTGAAGAAAGACTGAAAATTTCCCGCGCCGATTCTTTTTCTCCTTTTGAACTCATCTGCAATTTCGGGAAGATATTCTTCATGCGCCAGAGCCTTGTTGTCGAAATAAACTTTCAATCCTTTTTTAATCATTAATACAGGAATTAGAAAATCGTCATTTGAATATGAGTCCGGAGGAAGAGGGGCGAAGTATTTTTTCCTTATTGCGTAAATTCCCCCGCATGCGCCCATTACAGATCCGGTTTTCCCCTCGTAATATTTAATCATATTCTCAAAATCCCGGTACGCGCTTTCTTTTTCGAGGGCTTCGCCTTTTTTTTCAGGAGAATGAATAAGAATGCGTCCTGCCACAGCCCCCGTATTAACTTCAGTAAAAAGACTGACCATGCTTGATATTGCATCTTCTGAAAAAAGGGTGTTGGCATCTGTCATCACGACAATATCGCCTCGGGCCTCCGGCAAAGTTTTATTAATAATTCCCGTTTTTCCGGAGCGGTCTTTATAGTCAAAAATCTTTATACCCTGATCCTGTTTCGCAAGAGTCTTGAGTATGTCCACTGTCCGGTCGGATGAAGCATCGGAAGCAGCAAGGATTTCTACTTTTTCCGGCGGGTAATCCTGTTCTCTGATATTC
>CAYNYI010000069.1:0-17243 GCA_964401455.1 uncultured Fibrobacterota bacterium | reverse complement strand
ATTCTTAACTTTTTATATCGGAAGTGTCAGACAATATCTTAACTTCTACAAATAAGTCCTTGCCCAGGCCCATTCGCTCCGCATCCGGCTACACTCTTTTTACATAATCCCGTCTTGTTGCGCCCTTGCCCCTCATAGCCAAGGGGCTTGCTGACCGCCGCAAAAGGGAGATTATAGTAAACCTGGGCTTCGGGTTTCTATAGAAATTTTATGAAATCATCGGGATTTACTTTTGCCTGTTTTAATAAACCATGCAAGGTGCCGGTGGCAAGTTCCTTATGCATAGGAACCACGGTTCCTACCGTGCCTTCCGGCATTGATTTTTTTAAAATAACATGACTGCCCTTTTGACGCAGGCGTTCGAATCCCATTTTAACAAGAGTTTTTACTGCTTTTTCACCCGAGATCCTTTTAAGCTCAGCCATATTGCGCTTCAAAAGTAGTTAAAAACGGATGTTCGTAATTAGGTTTTGGAAACTCTTCGAGATAAAGTTCAGTTGCTTCTTTTAAATTTGCCAATGCTTCTTCCAGAGTCTTACCCTGGCTTACAGTGCCTGTTTCAGGGCATTCAGAAACATATAAGTCATCTTCCTTATGAATCATTGCGGTAAAGGTTTTTTTATCCATGTTTTCATCCCCTTCTGAATATTACATCCTTAAAAAAAATAATAATATTTACAGGTTTTATCAATATTTCTTTTTCTGTATGTAAGCAGCGATAATTAATTTCCCATAATCACCGGAAAAAAGTTTCTTTAAACCCCCGGAAAAGTCACAAATTATAGCCAGAACAAACCATCACAGGAAATCAATCCGTAAACGTAATTGGGACTATACAACCAAAAATTTATTCGGTGAAATAAATAACGCCGTCCCGTCCCTACGCGTACGAATACCGACCGTACATTGGCCGAACAACTATTCACCGGTGTTACCCCGCCGCAAAAAACCGGATCAATCAATGTAATTGCGGGGCAATGTAAATGAACAGGGAATATCTCGGAAGATGAAATAAAAAGCCGGTCTGTCAAACGAGACAGGCCGGCTTTCTGATAGATCCCGTATTTGCGGGGTTTATTTCATCAATATCATCTTACGGTTCAGAACCATGCCCTTGTATGTAACTCTGCATACATACAGTCCGCTCGGAACCATGCTTCCGTCCGCGTCTGTACCATTCCATTTAACTTCTCCGTTTCTGGAGTTTATCCTGGAATCTTTCAGAGTTTTTACAATAGATCCTTTCATATTGTAAACCGTCATATTCAATACTCCAAAGTCATTCTTTTCAGGTATTGAATATCTTATAGTTGTTGACGGATTAAAAGGATTCGGATGGTTGGTTATGCTTAAGTCATCTGCGGTGATGTTTACATCTTCGACCCAGCTCTCATAACCCTGACCTTCAATAACAAATCTTACAATGTCATTTATAACCATTGTGAGCATATAGTTCCGGGCATTCTGAAGCCCTCCTGAGGAACCGCCGTCAAGGCAGTTGTCAGAAAAACTGGCATTACCGTCAGAGCAGGAATTCGGATGAGCCCAGTCGCTAAGAAGCGAACCTATCGGCCCGTGGTCCAGAGCCCACTGGTGTAAGTCAATTAAAGGCAGTTTTCTATCGGCCGCAAAAGCACGGAGCTTATCGTTATAGGGAACCAGCCTGTCATCTGAAGCATAGGACTTGCCCCATCCTCCGTCGGAATCGTCGATGGGAGGAATAGTAGTTACTATTGGAATGACTCCTACGCCGGTTAGCTGATCGACTATTTCAGCGAATTCAACCGTATCGGGCCAGCAGTCGAGGTTTTCAGTACAGCTTCTCCCGTCCCAGCTGTCGGTACCGTTTCTGACATTATTGGTACCAATCATAATAGAGGCCATCATGGGCTTGTCATTCATCAGGACAGTCGGTACCTGGTTTGAGACCCATTTAATTGTCTGTCCGCTCTGGTTTCCGTGGTCGGTTCCTTTGGAATTAGAGCTGGAGCACCAGCTGTTATCGGCAAAAGTAGAATCTTTGAAAGCGTTTATAGCGGCTGCGTTTGATATTCCGGAAACGCTTCCGTTCAGAGGTTCCCAATGGGAGTTCTGTACCGTTATACTGTTTCCGAGAGTCGCTACGCGGTATTTGTTCCATGTCGGGTCCCAGTTGCAATGATGAATCTGCCTGAGATTTCTTATAACTTCTTCTGAAAGTTCAGGGCAGTAGGTGTCAATATTGGTTCCTGATCCTCCTCTGAGTCCGGACTGGACAGGATTTCCGCTCGGATATTCACAGGATGGAGTGGGTGTCTCGCCGGGAGTTGTTGCTCTTGCGGCAAAAGGTTTTCCGCCAGGGTTTTCTATTTTGACCCAGTTGTTCATTATTCCTTTAGCTCCCACTTTTCCTGTCAGATCATATTGAAGCTCCCAATAGTCACCGTTGCTGCCGCTTATTATGCTTCCTGTCGTGCATACAAGAGTATGTGTATTTCCAAGGTCGGATGAAGGCGGCTTGGAAACACTTGATGTTTTACTGTTAACTTCGGTTACATTATAGGTTACAACAAGAGGCTCCGAACCTGAATACGAAGAGTGGTTTACATCATAATGCATGCGGATTTTGCCGTCTCCCGCTGAACTTTCGTGATCAGACGTGTTTTCTTTAAGCGTTATAGCCATTGATGCGCTCGTTTTACCGCCGCTTATGGGGAAACGGGTTTTTGAGAGAACCGCGGAAGCCATGTCATTGTAGTCATATACCCACTGGTCCGGTACCTGGGTGAAGTCATCGGAAAGTGCCGCTTCTGATGTGGGGAAGCTTCCTCCGCCCATTTTGAGAGCTGTTATGTATTTGTTTCCCGTTCCTATTGGATTCGGAACATTATAGTTATAATATCCCGAAAGCGCAGTGACCGTTCCGCAGTCAGGTGCCTGTACGGATGTGGGGTTATCCATGCCGGCGGCCGCGTTTTTGGTCAGGGTTTCGTCCTGGTGATAAGTATAAAGACGAACCGTCTGGAGATAGTCATCCCAGGCGGCGGTATTGTCGGGATTCACAGTCGAGATCCTCGGCAGAGCTCCCGGGTTGCAGATGATATTTGTGGTTATCTTAAGAGAATTAAGTGTCGTTCCCTGAGGAATGGAAACCTTCAGGAGGTAGTCATAGAGTTCGCCGACATTTCCCACATCTGTACCGGTAAAGGCGGTCCATGTTTCGCCGATGTCCTTGGATATTTCTTTTGTTACCGTTCCTGAGGAGGTGATTTCTACCGCAGAAGAGGCGATCTGATAGGCAGAGTGTACCGCCCACACAGCATATGCTCCGGAACCGGTTGCCGTGATCCCGTCTGTTGTGATTTCGATATTATGATCTTCGTAAAGTCCGTCATAATAATCATTGTACTGATTGGACAGCTGTGGTTCGTAAACCATCTGGCCGTCTCCCTGCCAGTATTCATAAGTCGAGGCATCGGGTGTCATCCCGTTGTCTGAAGTATATAATCCCTCTCCGGGCCAATCGTTGTTTTCAGGGTACCAGTTGAGTTTTATGTATTCCCCCTGGCGGAGAGTATAACTCATGTCATGGAAATGGACGTAATCGTCAAGAAACGCGAAATTTCCGGCGTCCTTTGTTGAACCGGGCCATTCCTGAGCAAGTTTTTGAGGCCATCCGGACTGGTTTTCTGCGTCAATATCATGATCTTCAAAGTATTTTGGTATAGGGCTTGAGGCAAAAGGTGCCTGATAACCTGCGAGGGCGGTCGTATAGATGTAATTTTCATTCGCCGCCCATTCCGCAAGGCTCATTACATGATCGCCGGTGGGATCCATTATCCAGCCGGCCTGGTTTAGATCGTAATGGTGCCAGCCGCCGTCATAATAAACTTCAGCAACACTGTGGTGTCCTCCGCCTATATTCCATCTTCTGGCGTTAAAACCCATTCCTTCCCATATTCCGGCGGCATAGGCGCTGAAATAGGCGCATGTGCCGGTATGAAGTATGTTCATCATTTTTATCGGATCATAACAATTTGATCCGTAGCCTTGGGGCATTGTCGGATCCTGAGCACGTCCTTCTTTTGAAAGCTGCGAAATATCATGCACATACATCCCAAAACGGCATGCCTGAGGCCAGTTCCAGTCGAAGTCACGCGTGAATTTTGTGGTTTCTCCTGACCATCCTCGCTGGCCGTTATAAGTCCAGTGGTATAGAACTTTGTGGAACATCTCCGGAGTTGCGGTTTTATCGTAATTGGCTATTACGAAAAGGTCGGAACCATACCATGAGGCAAGAAAATCATCATTTTCCATTTTCTCAAAATCATAAATATTGATTACATTGTCGGATTTAAGCCATACACTGCGAACCTTGGCTTCGGAACTGACCGAGGCCAGAAGGAGCAGAATGAGGAAAAGATTTTTCATAAAACCTCCGTATAATAGTGAATATTTCCTGCGATTTAATACTTACATTAATATAGTTATATGTTTACGACCGGACAATGACGATAAAACGGAATATTGCGAATAATTAACGGATATTAGCGAAAAATTTGGACTTTTCGCTAATATTTGTGTTTTTTCCTGAATTCAGAAGGAGTTAGACCGGTCTCTTTTTTAAAGTTCTTCTGAAAAAGTCTTGGATAGCTGAATCCGGTTTTGTAGCCGATCTCTGATATAGAAAGTCCGGTTTCGCGAAGCATTTCTCTTGCTTTGTCTATTCTTATCTCATTCAGTTTTTGCAGCGGAGTGATTCCCGTTACCGATTTAAATACCTCGGAAGCTCTGTGGGTTCCGAGTCCGACTGCGGAAGAAATATCTGCCGCAGAAAGCTTTTCTGTATAATTTAGTGAGATAAATTTATTTATCTTCTTTACTGTTTCCACCGATGATTTAGGCAAACGGGTTTTATTTTTTTTCAGGGAACGTCTTAAAGCGACCCACAGCGCAAAGGCCGCGATCAGGGCCGTAGCCGCAAGCCGGAGAAAATTAGTTCTGGTTTCGGATCCTTTTCTTATTTTAAAGTACTTGCGGTATGAAAAAACTGTTTTTCCGCCTTTTTCTATAAATTTTGTACACGCAGTCCAATAACCTCCCCTTAAAGTGTCGGTTATAACAAAAGGGACCCGGATTTTTCCGTTTTCATGCGATATTTAGCTAAGATCTATTATTTTTGAAAAATCATATGAATTTTTCCCGTCTTTATTCTGAATTTCTTCTTTTCGGGTAGTCAGCCCTTCATGAATATATTTCGCGCTTATATTAGGGGCGCCTAAGTCCCGCATAATGTTTACGAGCCAGTTTTCCCGGACTGAGTTAATATTCCATATTTTATCAGGGTCGTGTGAATATTCTGCATGGGAGATATTGAGGATCGAATAATTCAGGTTGAAATGTTCTGATTCCGGAAAAAATTCTATTATTGCGGTGTCGCCGGATTTAAGCGTCAGGCATTTTTCTTCGCAGCATATCCTTGTGGTAAACAGGGCCGATTCTTTTTTAAACGGCTCAATCTTGCTGTTGGAACTTTGTGATGTCAGGAAATTACGTTTTTCTGTCCACTTTCCCCAAAGTCCGAAATGGTTTTTATATTGCATTCTTACCGAATATTCAGTTAGAGGAGAGAGTGCGGAGCCGAATTGAAGGCGCGAATGCGTAAAAAAAATACTGTCCAGAACAGTTTCTTTTTCTATATTTATAGTGATTCGGACAGAATCGGCTATTGAATCTTTTTCTATTTCGAACAAAGGCTTCAGAGGTAATTCTGCTTGACAGGGCTGAGGAAGAAGCATCTTTGGTCTTTCGGGTGTAACTCCGATTCTATTTGTCGAAATAACGAGGTCATCGAATAAAACAGTTTTAATACCGCTGTTTTTTATTTTTCTCCAGCTTCCGAGTGCTATCTGTTTGAAAGTCTCGGCCTCTTTACTCAAAGCGATTTTTTCAGTAATTATAAAACGGTTATTTACAAAAACCGAGTCCATTAGAGTATCTTCTCTTATGCGGATGTATATTTCCAGGCAGTTCCACACATGAGCTTTTATGATGCTTTTCTCGCCCAACCCTGAAGAAAAAAGCGGTGAGCCTTCCATTGTATTGTCTCTTATATTACAAAAAAGTTTAAAATCTCCGTCTTTTCGGGGGGTGAGAGTGATCCATGGATTACTGTAAATAAAGTCATCATTGTTTATAAGTCCGAAAGAGATCAGGTTTGCTCCTGCCGGTTCTTTCAAGTGTGTCGTTTCTGATGTGTCCGGGAATATCCTGAAATAGATTCTCGAATAAAAACCGTTTTTAACAATCTCTGAATTTCTGTGATAGAAAAGATCTTTATAAAAGACTTCTCCGTTTTCATAAGAAACAGCAAGCGATTTATCAGGTGTAATTTTGCCCGCTCTCCTGCTGAAGTCCTCTGCATTTGATTTTTTCCAGAAATAATGTATTGAGTCGCTTTCAAAGTCCTCGTGTACAAGAACATCTTCGGAAAAAGTCGGGTTAGCGGTAAGCTGCCCGGCGAATGTCAGTAATAGGATGAAAAAAGTTTTCATAAATTTACGGCTCGGAGCCATTCTTTAGCTATTAATGCATGTCCCGCGAGGGTTATGAAGGAGAAAGGGCTCGAGTATTATAATTCCCGCGGAGGTTTTCTCTCTTGTTTCTGTTATTATTCTATTTAAATTAGATCTGTATTCTGCGTGCGGGGTAGTATCTCCATTGTCATTTCTGCGCCATGTATCATTTATTCCTATTGCCACTTATTCCTCTGTTGATGAATTTTACCCTGTATTCCGGCTTACGGTCAGAAAAAAAGCGCGTATACCCTCGCTACATATCCATTTCCCATGTCATCAGAATTTTTCCGGTCTCTTCCGCAGCCTGTAATACTGTCACCCAGGAAAAGCACTCTTGAGTGGGTCTTGATCGGCATCATATGCCTCCTTCCCCCTTTATCCTGTTCTGGATTTCAAGTGCGTCGAGTATTACAAGTGAGGCCACGCTTTCTATAACCGGTATTATCCTCGGTAAAATGCAGGGATCATGCCTGCCTTCGATTTCAGTTTCAGTTTCTTTTCCTTCGATATCAATGGTCTTTTGTTTTTTTGAAACGGAAGGTGTAGGTTTAACGGCAATGTTCATTATTATATCTTCACCGTTTGATATTCCGCCGAGAATGCCGCCGGCTTTATTCGATTTAAAACCGTCTCCGGTGATCGGATCGTTGTTCTGTGAACCGGTCAAAAGAGAAACGCCAAAACCTTCCCCGAATTCTACACCCTTTACAGCTCCGAGCGACATAATTGCCATAGCGAGTCTCGCATCCAGCTTGTAAAAAACCGGATCGCCCAAACCGGCCGGAACTCCTGAAATTTCAAGAGAGGCTATTCCTCCGGAGGAGTCTTTATCCTTTTTTAATTTTATTATTAATTCTTCCATTTCCAGGGCTTTAGCAGGGTCAGGACAGCGAACCGCGTTTTTTTCTATCTGACTAAAATCTTTTTTTAAGGCTTTTATATTGCCGATTTGCTTTGTATAGGCGGTTACTGAAATGCCGAGGCCGCTAAGTATTTTCCGGGCCGCTGCCCCTGCTCCGACTCTGGCGGCGGTTTCACGTCCGGAAGAACGGCCGCCCCCACGATGATCTCTTATGCCGTATTTTCGGTAGAAGGTGAAGTCGGCATGACCCGGCCGAAATATTTCTTTTAAATTATCGTATTTTGAAGAGTCTTGGTCTTTGTTATAAATAACAAAAGCCAACGGGGCCCCTGTTGTTTTACCGTCATGGATTCCTGAAAGTATCTCTATCTTATCCGGTTCCTTTCGGCTTGTTGATACAGCGCTCTGACCGGGTTTTCTTCTGTCAAGTTCTTCCTGGAAATCTTCGGGTTGTATTTCTATGTTGGGACGCAGCCCGTCTAATACCGCCCCGAGTGCTTTTCCATGGCTTTCACCGAAGGTTGTGGTTCTTATTATTTCACCGAATGTATTGGCGGAGGTCATCCTTGAAGCCGTTTCATCGCGAACCTCATTAACGGCTTCGGAGCAAATTTCCTCGATGCCTTTACCGGAGGAATCGATAATTATATCAGCGAAAGGGGAAGTGACTTCTTCAATAAAGGCGGCTCTTTCAATGAAGGCCTTTTTTTTATCAGCGACTCCGGAAAGGTATTTCGGTATTCCTCTTTTTATTGTGCGCTGCCAGAGAGTTTCGGCTTCCGCTCTCAGGAATATTATTATTGAACCGCGGCGAAGATGCTTTCTTGCTTCCGGAAAAAGGAAAGTGCTGCCCCCTGTGCAGATTACACAAAAGTCCTTCTCAGAAAGCCTGGACGCTGCGGCAAGTTCATACTCTCTGAATTTTTTTTCTCCGAACTCTTCGAATATCTCAGGAGCCGCAAGGTCTTTCCCGGTCGATTCAAGGCAGATTCCGGAGAGTACATCATCCAGATCGTAAAAACGGAATCCGAACGATTCCGCAGTTTTACGACCGACTGTTGTTTTACCTGTGGATTTTACTCCTGTGAAAAGTATCCGCATATTATCTTCCGTTTCAGTAAACCCTTAGAAGATAAATCTTTACAGAACCGATTTCCAGAATTCCCGTTCCGGCCTTATACGGTTATTCCGCGGTACTTTCTTTTTCATAGTAGACTTTATAGTTTTCTTTGCTGAGAACAAGAAATTTACCGTCATAACTGTATGTTTTATTGCTTTTCAGAAGTTTCACCCTGTTGTCGTCTGTTTCATAATCAAATTCACCGGAAACATCCTCCAATTCGGCTTTTTTATTCTCTTTGAATATAATACGTTCCGCGGAGCGAGTAACTCCTTCTTTCAGAGAACTGTCTGCGAATTCGACCCTGGAAGTTACCCAGCTGCCTTCAAGAATTTCATCGTTGAGAGGAACAGCTTTTCCCGCAAGTTCTTTTTTCTCAATTATCTCTTCGGCTTTTTCTTCGGTGTTACCGCAGCCGGCAATAATTATTATAATCATTGCCGCTATAAGAGCTAATGCTGAAGTCTTTTTCATAAATGGTCTCCTTTAGTTATGTAAAGATTTCTTTTATAATATGATTTTTGCACCCGGTTTGTAAAGTATTCTTATTTTTATGCTGAAAAGGAGGGAGGGTATTTATTATATTTTGCTCTGAAAAATCTTGCTTCGCTTCGATTTTTGACAGAAATATGTTTTGCGCTGTCCGGTTCCGAAAGTAAAGGGTAAACCCAAAGCCTTCGAAACCGGATGAATTGTATCACGCGCCCATAGCTCAACTGGATAGAGCGTCGGATTCCGGTTCCGAAGGCTTTGGGTTCGAGTCCCTCTGGGCGTGATTTTTCTCCCCCTGCAACTCCGGTGGTTGCGGGGGGATTTTTATATGTGGAGATTATTAAAAATAAAAATCATTCTCATATCCATAAAATGCTTTTTCAATAAGCATTATTTAGTCCATAAAAAGTGAAAATAATCCGGGTCCGGATATTGCACAAATTTTAGTGTTGATTACAGTAAGATTGAAAACATAAAAAAGGAGCAGGAAATGACCAGGACGTTATTATTACTTTTAATTCTTTTTATCTTTATTCCGGAATCTCATGCCCATTGCCAGGTTCCCTGCGGTATTTATGACGATAGCCTGAGAATAGAATTAATTAAAGAGCATATACGGACTGTTGAAAAATCAATGAGAAAGATAGAGGAACTGGGGAAAGAAAAAGACGTAAATTACAATCAGCTTATAAGGTGGACCGTTAACAGGGACGAACATGCCGACAAGATAATGAATATAATCGCGCAATACTTTATGGCGCAGAGAATAAAGCCGTGTAAAGACGGTGAAGAGAAAAAAAGCCGTTGCTCGGAACTTCTGACTGTGTCGCATAAAATTATGTATTATGCTATGAAGGCAAAGCAAAGCACAGATAAAATGAATATAGAAAAGTTAAGAAAGTATACCGAAACGCTGGAAAAAATATATTTCCATAGTCATTGAACGCTAATGCTCAGTTCATTCCGGGGTCTTCAGGCATGTCGGCTATAAAGGACATGTAGGGATCACCCGGGCTTTTCAAAACATCACGCCAGAGTTCTTTGCCTGATGGTCTGAATACAGGGCCTTTTTCAGGGGGGAGGACAAACCAGGATTTTTGTTTAATCTCATTGTCCAGCTGTCCGGGGCCCCATCCGGCATATCCCGTAAAAAACTTCAAAGGATCCGAAGCGGTCGCCCCGGAAACGGAAGAAAGTATCTCTGAAAAGTTACCCCCGATAAAAAGCCCCTCGGAAATTTTAAGGCTGTTTTTTATCCCCTCGAAAGAGTGAACGGCTTGAAGATATTCCGGCTCGCAGGGGCCGCCGTTAAAAATGGGGATACCGGCAGCTTTGGACTTAAAAACCGGATTTGCAATATTATTAGTTTCAAGCTCCCCGAACTTTTTTCCGGAAGGCTTGTTAAGAACAAAACCGAACGCGCCTTCCGGGCCATAATCGCCCATCAGTATTACAGATCGTTGGAAATTAGGGTCAGAAAGGCTTGGCGATGCCAGGAGCAAAGATCCTTTCGAGAGCTCTGATTTCTTTATTTTCATATACAGGTAAAATTTAATATATTCAGAGCGCGTAGTGTTATACAGTATTAAAAAAAACGGAACGGATGTTTTTTTTTGGATTTTCGCTGATAAAAGTATATCTTTATCCGGTTTATTTTTAGAACTGAGGCCCTGGCGCCTTCTTTATAAAAGGTGGTGTTGAAATGAATGTACCAAGCACAACAGAAATTCACCTCGGCCTCGAAGGCTGTGGATGTCCCGACCACTATTTTTTCGACGAAGGAAAACTGATTCATGCTCTTGAAGAAGCTGTCGTGAATTCGGGGCTCAAAGTTGTCCGGACCTGCGGACACAGGTTCGGAGAGGGTGGAGTAACAGGCGTTGTCCTGCTTGCGGAATCTCATGTTAATGCACACGCCTGGCCTGAATGCGGCAAATATATGGCGATAGATATTTCTGTTTGTAATTATTCCGGAGATAATTCTTCAAAGACCCTTAAGTGTGCCTCAGAGCTTATCCGTATTTTTAAACCTGAAAAAGTCAGGCAGAATATTGATTTCACCCAGAACATGACTGAAAAAGAATATCTGTCTGAGGGGTTCGGATTTTTTTATGACAGAAAAAATATTCTTAAAGAAAAGAAAACACCTTATCAGAAGCTTGAAATCTTCGAGAACCAGTTTCTTGGCCGCACTCTTAAACTGGATAATTATCTTCAAACATCTGAAAAAGATGAATTCCTTTATCATGAACCGATCGCGCATGTACCGCTTCTAGCTCATCCCTCTCCGTCGTCCGTGCTGATAATCGGTGGCGGTGACGGTGGAACGGCTGCCCAGGTTCTTAAACACAAATGCGTAAAAAAATGTGTTCTTGTCGATATAGATGAAGATGTAATTAATCTTTCACGGGAACTTCTTCCCGGTGTCCATAAAAATGTGTTTGATGATAAACGTCTGGAAGTCAGACCGGGAGATGGTCTTTCTTTTTTAAAAGATGGAGATTTTGAAAAAAGTTTTGACGCCGTAATTCTTGATCTTTCTGATCCGACAGGGGCCGCCGGAGCTTTATACGAGAAAGAATTTTATTCTTCATGCGCCGGTGCGCTCAAAAAAGGCGGTGTTTTCGCTCTTCATACAGAGTATCCTTTCTACTATCCCGAGATGCACGGGAGGATAGTCGGTACTTTGGAAAATGTTTTTTGTTTTGTCAGGCCTTTTTATAATCATGTTCCGACATATGGAGCGGTAATGGGCTTTGCTGTTTGTTCCGATGCATTTGACGCTGCCTCTCTTTCCGGAGAAACCGTGGAATGTCGAATAACCGAAAGAGAAGTTTCCGGGCTTAAGTTTATAAACGGAGAGACATTTTTCTCGGTTATGGCTCAGCCCGCTTATGTAAAAGAAATATATAAATCTGAAAAAAACATCATTACTTCCGGAAACCCGCTCGGAGACATAGACGGTGCTTTTAATAATAATAGACCGGTTCTTGCCGACTGAGCCGGTATAAAATAGTCTTTGTTTATGTCTTTTGTTTCGGCAATGTAATAGTATTATCTTTATTCACCAATGAGAAAAGCCATAAAGACCATAATTTCAGTCGTCCTTGTTTTTATTCTTTGGAACGGATGCGCTAAAGAAGAGGACCCTGCGCCTCCTGCGGTTTCAAAAGGAACTCCTATTGACACTGCGGAAGAGAGAGATCCTCGTCTGTCCTATGCGCAGAGATATGTCCGTTCCGGAAATTTCAGCATGCCCTTCAAGAGAATTTCCGAATCCGGGGATACTGCTTCCGATACTCATTTTGTTTCTGTTTCGGCTTTTTGGATGGATACGATTCCGGTGACTATAAGGCAGTATGCTCTTTATGACAGTACATATATAGACTCGCTCGCCGCAAACGGAATAGACACTCTTTCGGATACATCGGTTGCCGGAAAACCCGCTGTAATGGTTTCCTGGAAAGAAGCGCTCCTCTACGCCAACTGGTTGACTTGCAATATCGAAGACACTTTGCTTACGGGAAGAACTCCCGGGAGTGACACGCTCGATTTCTATTCATATGAAAAATGTTATTTTCGTGATGCTTCTTCTGACAGCTTTTATTGTGTTTTGTCCAATCCGGGATTCAGGCTTCCTACTGTTGATGAATGGAAACTCGCCGCTATGGGGGGAAGGAATAATTTATATTCAACATCCGGAGGTGAAAAGCCTGTTCTGGATTCCGCAGAGATTTTCGGAAGGGTATGCGGTTCGGAAAAAGAATTCAAGAACGGGCTCGGAATTTATGACCTCGGAACAATCACCGCAGAGATGGCGTGGGATTGGTATGAGCCGAATTCGCTCTACAGATTGTCGTTGGATGAGGATTATTCCTATGACTATTCAGGCATGCCTGATTCTTTAATAGGAGGCGATACTTTGAAGACTATTCTGGGCAGCTCATCTGAAATAGTTAAAACCGCTCATATGTCTTCTCTGCCCTTACTTTTTACTCCGTCCGGCGATACAATTGGCTTCAGGCTGGTAAGGACCGTCCGCTGACCGAATAAAGCAGCACTTCAGTTTATTGCACAACATATTGTATATGCCCTTTTTCGGCTTCTTTTGCTTTTTTATTTAAAAATTTATCTTTATCTCTTACCTCCCTCTTATTACCTCAGATTTTTTCTTGTTTTAAACCAACCACCATTAGGTAAATTCAAGATGTTTTTCGTAAGTTTAGCTTTTTTCTTCTGTTATGAAAAAAAATAGTCCAAATTTAGTAAATTTCGAAAAAAAATAATCTTTTTTAATTTTTACTTGACCTCCACCATATTGTGTTTTATTTTAAGGAAGCAACTATATATTGCAAGCAGTTTAGGCTTAGATGTTAATTAATGTTAAATAAATACCGGGGGGTTATCCAAATCATGATAAGTCAAATCAGGAAAAGAAACGGCCATATCGTAAAGTATGATATTTTCAAAATTACTAATGCGATATTCAAGGCCGCGCAGTCGCAGGGGGGGAATGATCTTCATACCGCTATGAAGCTCTCTCATATGGTTGAGGCGGAAGTCCAGAGAAAGTTTCATGAAAACTCCATACCCGCGGTTGAGGAAATTCAGGATCTGGTGGAAAAAGTTCTTATAGAAAAAGGTCATGCTAAAGTAGCCAAGGCGTTTATCTTATACCGTGAGCAGCACAAGAAGATGCGGGACGCCAAATCGATGGTTCTTGACATACAGAATACAATGGACGGTTATTTAAAACAGCAGGATTGGCGTGTTAACGAAAACTCGAATGTAAACTTCTCGTTGGGCGGGCTTGTCCTTCATAACTCCGGTGCGATCACCGCCAATTACTGGCTCAACAATATATATACAAAAGACATAGCCGATGCCCATAAAGAGGGGTGTTTTCATATACATGATCTCTCAATGTTTTCCGGATACTGTGCGGGCTGGTCTCTGAGGCAGCTTATTGCGGAAGGTCTCGGCGGGGTAGATAATAAGATATCCTCCAAGCCGGCAATGCACCTGAATACGCTTGCTCAGCAAATGGTTAATTTTCTCGGAGTAATGCAGAATGAATGGGCCGGAGCCCAGGCATTTTCCAGTTTTGACACATACCTGGCTCCATTCGTTAGAGTTGACGCCCTCTCTTACAGAGAGGTAAAACAGTGCATACAGTCTTTTATCTTCGGAATAAATACTCCCTCGCGCTGGGGTTCTCAGGCTCCTTTTACAAATATCACTCTTGACTGGGTTGTACCCTCCGATCTTAAGGATAAGCCCGCTATAGTCGGAGGAAAACAGCTCGATTTTACCTACGGAGACTGTCAAAAGGAAATGGACATGGTTAATAAAGCCTTCCTTGAGATAATGAACGAAGGCGACTCAGACGGACGGGGTTTTGCCTATCCCATACCCACATATAATATTACAAATGATTTTGACTGGGAACACCCGAACTGCGAACTCCTTTTCCGCAATACCGGAAAATTCGGAACGGCGTATTTCCAGAATTTCGTAAACAGTCCTCTTGATCCGGGAGATGTTCGTTCTATGTGCTGTAGACTGCAGCTGGATAAAAGAGAGCTTCGTAACAGAGGCGGAGGTCTATTTGGATCTGACGAGTTCACCGGTTCAATAGGAGTTGTTACCATAAATCTCCCGAGAATAGGATACCTTGCCAAGACGGAGGAAGACTTTTTCGAGGAGCTTGCCCGCATGATGTCTTTGGCAAAGGATTCGCTCGAGATAAAAAGAGAAATTATCAGTAAGCTTATGGACGGCGGTCTCTATCCCTACACCAAAAGATATCTTAAGCACTGGAATAATCATTTTTCTACCATAGGCCTTTTGGGAATGAATGAAGCATGCCTGAATTTCTTCGGCAAAGATATTACCGACCCTGAGTGTGTTAAATTTACAGGAAAAGTGCTTGATTTTATGAGAGAGAAAATAAGCCAGTTTCAGGAAGAAACGGGGAATCTTTATAACCTTGAGGCCACGCCGGCTGAAGGAACAAGCTATCGGCTCGCCAAGATAGATAAAAAACGCTATCCCGCCATAGTTCAGGCAGGCTCATCCGATCCTTATTATACTAATTCAACCCAGCTTCCGGTTGACTACACAGAGGATGTTTTTGAGGCTCTTGATATTCAAAGTGAAATTCAGACAAAATATACCGGAGGGACAGTTTTTCACGCGATGCTGGGCCAGGAAATAACCGATTTTAAAACGACAAGTTCTCTTATAAAGAAAATAGCCTATAATTACAGGATTCCGTATTTTACAATTTCTCCCGTTTACTCTATATGTAAAAACCACGGTTACCTGGCCGGAGAAAACTTTCAGTGCCCCCAGTGTAACGAGGAAACTGAAGTCTATGCAAGGATTGTGGGGTATTACCGTCCTGTTCAGAACTGGAACAAGGGTAAAAAGCAGGAATACAAGGAACGCGTTAATTTTAAGGAGTCGCCGGTTGACTCTTCAGAATATCAGGAAGTAAATATTTCGATTGATCCTGAACCGTGTAAATATCTTTTCTTTTATACGGACCAGTGTTATGCATGTGGCCCTCAGAAAGAGAAAATAAAAGAATTGGATCTCGAAGGAAGTTTCTGTAATCTTCATGAAGAGGGAGGCCGTATTCTGGCAGAGAAATACGGCGTAATGAGTTCTCCCACTATTGTTCTTCTTAATAATGGCAGCCGTGAAGTTTACAGGGCTTCTTCTTACAATGATATTAAAGAGTTTCTTCTGAGCGGAGGTTACCTGAAAGAAGAAGAAGTAGTAAGCCGGGAAGTGGGATAGTGAATGTAGCGGGCTGGGAAAAAGTTTCCTTTGTTGATTTTCCCGGTGAAGTGAGTACGGTCTTTTTTACTCAGGGTTGCAATTTTCGGTGTTCATACTGCCATAATCCGGATCTTCTGAGCCTTCGGAAAAAAGTAAAGAGCCCTTGCAAAGAGGAGATACTGTCTTTTTTCAGGAAAAAAAAGGGGCTCGTGGGAGCGGCGGTAATTACCGGGGGGGAGCCTGCGATGCAGCCGGATCTGTATGATTTTATCGCGTTTCTTAAAAACGATGCCGGAGTCAAAGTTAAGCTTGATACGAACGGCTCCATTCCGGCTGCTGTGCTTGGTGTCAATGTGGACTACATCGCGGTTGATTTAAAAACCGACAGAGATAAATACACCGGAATTACATCTGTGGCTGATGCTTATGAAAAAGCGCTGGAGACCGCGAACAGTTCGGCTTCGGCCGGAACTCCCACGGAAATCAGAATAACCGCAGCCCCTGGATTCATAAATAAAGAAATACTGAAAAAAATAGTTAAAGACATTCCTGAGTCTATTCCGGTGCGCCTTCAGAAATTCAATCCCGCATATTGTGTCAGAAAAAAAATGAGAGAAAAAAAACCTGTTTCGCCTGAAGAATTTGAAAGCATGAAAAATTTATTAAGTGATGCCGGCCTGGCACTTTTATAAAATAAGGATGGGAGGGGAGATGCGAGGAATTATCAGATCCTTATCGGGAATACGCGGCCTTGTTGACGGACCTATGAATTCTGTTGAGGGTTATAAAACTGCCGCTGCTTTTTTCGAGAGGTATATATCTTTACAGAGTCTTACAGACGGTGAGTATCTTATAGTCATAGGGAAAGACCCCAAGAAGTCCGGAGAAAAAATCCTAAAGGGAATTTCTGCTGCCCTTCAGGATATTTCTTCTGAAAAGGGTGTAGACTTCAGGATAGTTAACCTTGGCAGTACAGGAACACCTGTTGTTCAGTGGGCGGTCAGATTTCTTGATGCGTCTGCGGGGATAATGGTTACTGCGAGCCACAATCCGATAGAATGGAACGGAATTAAACTTCTTTCTTCAGCCTCTGAGGGAGGCGGAGCTCTTTTGCCGGATACAATGCGGGAGGTTTCAGAGCGGCTTTCCGAGATGGACACAAAGGTCGATGACAAAAGGGCGGCTATAATAAAAGAGCGTTGTGCTGTTTCCGATATTCCCCGGGTTAAGCAGGGGATTATCCCCGAATATTTCAAATCTGTTATAATCGGGGTCTGCAGCGCGGTTGATACGGCCGTCGGCGAAGAAGGGGTCGGAGTCAAAATTTTGAAAAAGATAAAAGAAAAAGGTTTTAAAGTAGGGCTGGACTGTTGTAGCGCGGAAGCCTCATCCTTTAAAAAATCATTTCTCAGGGTTATCGGCATTC
>CAYNYI010000068.1:9453-17412 GCA_964401455.1 uncultured Fibrobacterota bacterium | reverse complement strand
ATCCCTCCATTATTGTAACCGCTTCCCGCGCTTTTTCCCGGGGAATTTTTCAGAAGAAAATCTATAATCGGTGCGGGTGGAATGGATTCGGTTGAATCAAGCAGTGAAAAAGAGTCTCGAAGTTCATTTACGGCTGCTGAAACAGCCTCAGAGCGGCCTGGTTCGGCATCTGAGATAAGAAAGGATAAAAACGAACCGGCGCGCGAGGACCATTCTTCAGGAGTTGCGGGGCTTCTGAATAAACCGACAAGTCTGAAAATTTCATCAAGAGCTAAACACATTTTCCCGATAAGCTCCCCATCTGAGTCGTCCGTTCTAAAAGGAGCTGTCTCCAGGAATGACTCTCCGGGAACTGGGTCAAGAGCATAACCTGCCAGAATTCTTCTGATACCGCTTAGCCATGTATTAAAAAAATTCCCTCCGGTTTTTGCTTTATCGTCATCATGAATTGATAAGCCGTATTTTATTTCCGCTTCCCGGACCCAGTTTTCTATGGTGTTTAATTCGGTCTCCGTGATTTCGAATTTCCTCATGAAAGGTTCGCTTCGCAGAATTTCAACAATTTCTTCGCAATTTCCCTTTCCTTGCGACGCTGCTTCCAATATACCCGTAAATGCCGATGTAATACCAGAAAAGCTCTTTTTCCTGTCTGCGATGCTGTAAGGTATATAAGGCGCTTTGTCAGAATAAAAGCCGAAAACGGTATTAATAAAAGGGGCATAAGTATCGATGTCCGGTATGAGCACCGCTATATCAGAAGGATGAAGAGTGTTGTCATCGTCAAGCATTCCGAGAATCCGGTCTTTCAGAACTTCAGTTTCACGGAGCGGGCCGGCGCAGCAGGAAATTTCAATGGAGTTGTCTCTGAATTCCGGTTTTTCAGATTTATCAGGGACAGACGCTGTCAGAATGTCATTTTTTATAGCGCCCAGCAATGTTGTGTCGTCATTTTCGGTATAACAGCTTTTATGAGTACCTAGGTCCTCGGCTTTAGCGAGAAAATGAGAGAAGTCTTTTCCGGGTCCGCCCATTGATGCCAGCAGCGGATTTCCCGAATCATAATGATTTGTATCCGGAGAATACCCTCCGAAAAAAGATTTTCCAATATATTTTTCAGGAATTATGTCGGCCCAGTATCCTGAACAGACAGAAAATACAAAAAGCCTGATTTCGGTAAAACGGGAAGCGGAGGCGAGCATAGACATTATGAGAGGGGGAAGGTAGCTTATTCCGAAAAAAGTAATTCTTGCCGGTATGGGGCTTCCCGGCGGCGGAGCTTTTGTCTCAGCGAGAAGCTCTGCCAGCTCGGCGGGTGTTAAAAACTTCTTTTTATGTTTGGTAACCGCCCTGTATATTTCCTTTTGCCAGTTATCTTTTTCAGGCGGCCAATCGTTGGTAAATTCAGGTCTGTAGATGAGGTAACGGTCAAAAAGTCCGGCCAGATTCTCGGCCAGAGAATACTGTTTTATTCCTCCTTTGTCGTCATTCAGATAAAGTGCCGGAGGTGAACCGGGATGTTTTTTTTTATAAAGTGAGAGTTCGGAGTAAATGTCCCATATCATATTCGGTGCTGAGCGTATTTTGAAATCATCCATTTCCGTGCGTACACAACGTAAAAGGGAAGCCATGGTGTTTTCCGGAAATGGATACAAAGTACCGGCTGAAATACCTGTTTTTTCAGCTAATCTGATTTTGAGCCATTTTTCAATCCCGCGGCTCTTAACTGAAATAATTTCGTTTTCGAAAGGGGAAAGTGGATTGTCTGAAAAAACAGAGAGCATCTCATCGAAAAGTTTTTCAAGACTGTTACCAGCATAGAATAATAAACTACTCATGCACATAAAGATGACTTATGGAACTCATTTAATTCAAGCACTTTATACAGCAAAGTTTTTTTTACAAAAAAAAACAGTTATATTTAGATTATGGACGATACTGAAATAATAAAAATCCTGAAAAGCGGCGGTGAGCGGGAAATATCTAAAATTCTCTCAGAATTCAGAAACGATACTGAAACAGGACTCAAGTTCATTGGTTATATTATTAAGCTGAGGCATTCAAGAATATCTTCAATAAGGCGGGACGCTTCAGATGCCGCTTCTTTTTTAATGAGCGGTAAGCTTCTGAACGACCCGGATTCTCTGACAGAATCTACAGTTTCGGATTTTCTCGGCGCCCTTAACAAATTGGACCCTTCCTTTTTTGAAAAACTTTCTCATGCGGTTAAGGACAAAACTTCAAAAAACCGTTTTGAGCATCTGCATATGCTCGCGGAATCAGGGCCTAAGGCCGCCAGGGTATTCTCAAGCCTTGTATGGGACCCGGACAGCCGCATAAGAGCCACCGCTGTTAAACTTCTCGGAGAAGTTTCCGGAAATGCCGATTATTCAAGGATAATCAAATTCTTGTACGACAAGGATCCGCGTGTAATAGCCAATACAATTGAGACCATAGAAAAAATAGGTAACCGCAATCTGACCGGAGTGCTCGGGAAATACCGGGATCATCCGGATAACAGGGTCCGCGCAAATGCCCTTAAGGCATATTGGACTCTCGGACACAGGGAAATATTCGATGATATCAGGAAAATGCTTAGGGACCCTGATGAATTGATGGCCGCGAGCGCGGTTTGGCTGATCGGGGAGATCGCCTGTGAGGACGAAAGCGCGTTGGTTTTGTTTGAGGAAGCCTCCCGGAATTCCGGGCCGCTTGTCAGATATAATATTGCCAAAGCCGCTAAGCGCATCGGTTCGGAAAAAGCTTTAAAAATCGCAGAAGATGCGGGCGCGGTAATGGTAAATGATCTTTCAATAAAAGCCCGGGAAAGGCTGCACAGGCTTAAATTCGAAAAAGATGAGAGAAGACGCGCGACTATGGTGAAAATGGTAGGTAAACTTCTCGGACCTTCTGATTTTCTTTTTTTATCTTCATTTCGTGAAGATGAGGATAAAAGGGTGGTGGCAAATACTATCGAGGCGCTTGAGGCTGTCGGAAACAGAAATATTACCGGGTAGCTTGAAAAATATCGCGCAGACAAAAACAGCCGTGTAAGAGCAAACACTTTAAGGGCTTTATGGAATTACGGACAGCGCCGTGTTATACCTGACATGGAAAAAATGATTACTTCCGCAAACGAAAAAGACAGGGCCTCTTGCGCCTGGCTTGCGGGGGAACTGGGAGCGGACGACCCCGGTATCAGGAATCTTCTTGAAAAAATCAAAGATGATCCTTCAGAAAATGTCCGGAGAATGTATAAAAAGGCAAAGGGGAAAATAGAGCATGATCTTCATTACGGGCGCCGTTCTCTTGAGGAACAAATTTGTGCTGAAATTCTCGGAAGTCTCGACAAAGATAAACCGAGTATTGTTGATGAAAACGCTTTAATGGATATTATGGAAAAAGAAACCGGTGAAATGGCCGAAATAATTCTTGAAAGTCTAGATCGGCTTATGAAGAATGAGATGCTGAACTATAAAAGAAATGAAGACGGAAAAGGTGTAATAGGTGTGCCTGATACAGATGTCCTTGAATTATTTTTGGACTGGAACAGATCAAACAGGACCGGTGAGAAAATGTCCGCGATCCATGTGCCCCGGGAATATCTGGTTCTGCTTCGGGAAATATCTTATATATCCCGGAAGTCCGGCAAACCTGAGGGAGAATCAGTTTCTCTTTCCATTCCTCTTTTGCTTAAACAGACCAGACTTTCCGAAGAAGAAGCCCGGGAAGGTCTTGCTGTTCTTGAACAGGCGGAACTTATTGAAAAAAATGATACTGAAAAAGACGGAGGAAAAATATATTTCAGTCAGGATGTTCTTCAGGATACTGTCATCAAAAACGAGTGGATCGGAAAATTCACCGCTCTATAAAAGATTATTGCAATCCTGATGCGTCCGGATTATTTTAAGTTAATATGTCTAAAGAAAATATTTACAGTTCTGAAACAATAGAAAAACTGCTTGATATCGGTATTGCCCTTTCAAGTATAAGAGACCTCAATGCGCTTCTTGATATGATACTGAAGGAAGCGAGAAAACTAACCTCATCAGACGCGGGCACTATATACCTCGTTGAAGGTAAAAATCTCCGTTTCATGTTAAGCCAGGTACAGACATTATTTGACCGTTGGGGTGAGCCGGAGACACGTGAAAAATTCAGCAGTTTCGAAATGCCGATTTCTAAAAAGAGTATGGCGGGATACGCCGCAATTACAGGCGAACTTTTAAATGTTCCCGATGTACACGATATACCGCCGGAAAAAGAATACAGCTACAACTCCTCCTTTGATGAACAAAATGACTACCGCACCGTATCAATGATAAATGTTCCCATGAAGAACCGGGAGGGAAAGGTTATCGCTGTTTTGCAGCTTATTAATCCTCAGGGAAAAAACGGCGCAATCATACGCTATCCGGTTTCTCAGGAAAGAATAATCTCCAGTTTTGCATCGCAGGCGGGGGTTGCCATACAGAATGTCAAGCTTAATTCTCAGTTGCGCGACGCGCATCAGGATACTGTGATCAGGCTTGGCATAGCGGCTGAATATCGTGACAAAGAGACAGCCAACCATATTAAAAGAGTTTCCAGATACTGCAGCATAATAGCTTCGGAACTCGGCTGGGACAACGAAAGAATAGAAAAACTTTATTATGCCTCGGCCATGCATGATGTCGGTAAACTGGGAGTTCCTGACAGCATCCTGCAAAAACCGGGCAAGCTTACAGACGATGAATACGAAATAATGACCAAGCATACCGTAATCGGCGCAAAAATCCTTAATGGATCTGATTCGGACATACTCTCATATTCAAAAAAGATAGCGCTTACTCACCACGAAAAATGGAACGGCAGAGGCTATCCTCAGAAACTTTCAGGTGAGGAAATCCCTGTTGAAGGCCGCATCGTTGCGATCGCGGACGTTTATGACGCGCTGTCATCAAGGCGCTGTTATAAGCCTCCTTTCCCGGAGGAGAAATGCCTTGCCATTATTAATGAAGAGCGCGGAGAACATTTTGATCCTTTTATTACCGGGATATTGCTTGATAATATGCCGCTGATAAGGAAAATTAAAGAAGATTTCAAAGATACCGATGAGGATTTCGATAAAATGTCGGCTGTAGATGCCATAAATCCCGCTGAGCTTATGGCTGATGATTCATCAGGTGCAGGCTATATACTTTGACACGCAAATCTCCTGATAAAAATATTCATCTTTTGCTTTATTTCCACGTATTCAAAAATTATATTCTTTACCGTAATTCCGGGGCGTAGCGCAGTCCGGCAGCGCGCTTCGTTCGGGACGAAGAAGTCGGAGGTTCAAATCCTCTCGCCCCGAAATTCAGGGACGCGCAGCGTTTTGCGCGTCCCTGAATAATAAGTTAAGAAAACAGAATGAATTCATACCTTATAGGGCTCGGATCCAATACGGGAAATAAGAAAAATTTCCTTGAAACGGCCCTTATGAAGCTCTCTGAACAGGCTGAATTGAAAAAGAAGTCCTCTATTTACCGGACTTCGCCCGTTGGATACATGGGCCAGCCTGATTTTTATAATATGGCGGCTCTTTACCTCACACAAAAAAGTCCCGAAGAGATGCTTGAGATATGCCTGGCCGCTGAAGAGACCCTCGGAAGACCCCGTATCAGAAAAAGCGGTTTTCAGAGGACTATTGATCTTGATATACTCGCCTGCGGGGATACGGTGCTTGAAACCGGAAAATTAACTATCCCTCATCCGGAGATGCATCGGCGGCTCTTTGTACTTATACCCCTGAAAGAGATTATTCCGGGATTTATACACCCGGTTACCGGTGAGGGGCTGGATAATATGATTGCCGGGGCGGAAAAAGACGAACAGACGGTGGAAAAAATTGAATTTTGATGAATTGAAATACATTGCTATAGAGGGGGTAATAGGCGCGGGAAAGACCTCGCTTGCGAAGATGCTCTCGGATAAACTAGGAGCAAAGCTCGTATTGGAGGATGCCGATAATAACCCTTTTCTCGCCGAGTTTTATAAAAATAAAAGAAAATACGCTTTCCAGACACAGATGTTCTTTCTTGTAGAACGATTCAAAGAATATCAGGAATTTTACTCACAGCAGGACCTTTTCAGTAAGCGCATCATATCCGATTATATGTTCAGAAAAGACCGTATTTTCGCTAATCTTACTCTGGATGACAATGAACTCTCGCTCTACAGCCGTGTTGCGGATGTTTTCGAAGAAAAGGTCAGAATGCCGGACTATATAATATACCTTCAGGCTACCACCGATGTTTTAATGGAAAGGATAAAAAAACGCGGGCGGAATTATGAGAAAACAATGGAGCGCTCCTATATTCAGGATTTGAATGATGCCTACAATCACTTCTTTCTCCATTATACCGAATCGCCGCTTCTGATAGTGGATACAAGCGATCTTGATTTTATCAAAAACATAGAGGACGCTGAATCAATAATCTCTGAAATAAAAAACTGTACTCCCGGAGTAAGATTTGTAAAACCGATGGGGTACGATACTCTCAGGCTTAATCTTGACTGATATAAAATCAATATTTTCCAAAAGCGGAAAAATCGCCATGGTCACCGCCTATGATTTTTTTACGGCATCGGTATGCGCAGATGCCGGAGCGGATATTATTTTAGTAGGAGACTCTCTTGGAATGACTGTACTCGGTTACGAAAGTACCCGGGAAGTTACGATGGAAGATATGCTGCACCATACCGCCGCGGTGATGAGGGCAAAGACAGGTTTACCGGTTATTGCCGATATGCCGGTAAACACATATGACACCACCGAAAAAGCGATCAGAAATGCCGAGAGGTTCGCCTCTCTCGGCTGCGGTTTTGTTAAAATAGAAGGGCCGATGCCTGAAACGGCAGAGGCAATAACAAAAGCGGGGATTAAAGTGGCAGGCCATCTGGGGCTCACCCCTCAGACTGCCTCAGACTACAAAGTGAAAGGCAGAAATAAAAAAGAGGCTGAGAAAATTAAAGATGACGCAAAAAATCTTTCAGATGCCGGCTGTTCTTTAATAGTTCTGGAATGTATTCCGGAATATCTGGCCTCCGAAATAACAGATATCCTTGAAATACCCACAATAGGAATCGGTGCAGGCAGATACACATCCGGTCAGGTTCTTGTTTTTAATGATATAACGGGCATGTTCGATAAATTTGTTCCCAAATTTGTACGATCATATTCTTCTATAAAAAAAGACGCTGAAAAAGCGGTGGGGGCTTTCTGCGAAGATGTGAAAAAAGGGATTTTCCCGTCCGAAAAAGAAATATTCAAGCCGTTTAAGGGTTGATTGATGCGGATAATTGAAAAACCATCGGATATGAAAAAGGAAGTCTCTGAAACAGGGGCAGGAAAATCAACAGGATTTGTTCCCACAATGGGCAACCTTCATGCAGGGCATATCAGTCTTGTTGAGCGCTCGGTTTCAGAAAACGATATTACGGTTGTCAGCATTTTCGTTAATCCGACCCAGTTCGGCCCCGATGAGGATTTTGAAAAATACCCGAGAACATTTGCGGCCGACTGCGAAATGCTGGAAAATTCCGGAGCTGATTTTGTTTTTCACCCTTCTCCAAAAGAGATGTACCCTGCCGGTTTCCAGACAAATGTAGGTACCGGAAAATTGGCCGAAAAACTCTGCGGACAAACGCGCCCAGGGCATTTCAGCGGCGTTAATACAGTAGTCTGCAAACTTCTGAATATTGTCAAACCGGACAAGGCTTATTTTGGCCGAAAAGATGCGCAGCAGGCGGCAATAGTTAAAAGAATGGTACTTGATCTTGATATGGATCCTGAAATAATAACCGCGCCTATAGTCCGTGAATCCGACGGTTTGGCGCTCAGCTCCAGAAACTCCTATCTCTCGAAAAAAGAAAGGGCCGAAGCTCCCCTTCTTTATGATTCATTAAAAAAAATGAAAAATCTCTATCTATCCGGAG
>CAYNYI010000068.1:0-9443 GCA_964401455.1 uncultured Fibrobacterota bacterium | reverse complement strand
ATCCGGAGAGAAACGGACAAACAAACTTAAAGATACATTCAGGAACAATCTGGCGAAAGCCCGAACGGCATGCATAGACTATATAGAAATAGTGGACCAGGAGAGTTTTAGCCCTGTTTCAGAAGCTTCGGACGGGAGTATAGCTGCCGCCGCCGTTAAATTCGGGCAGACAAGGCTTATAGACAATCTGGTGTTAGAAGGCTGTAGAAATGGGGAATAAAGCCGGACGCGGAGAAATATTAAGCTGGTGTATGTTTGATTTCGCGAATTCCTCTTATACAACAATTATTATTACAGCCGTCTATTCCGCTTTTTTCGCGAACCAGATAGCCGCGGGCGCGGGAAACAGAGGGGATTTTCTGTGGGGCGCTGCGCTCGCGGTCTCATATCTCGCCGTTGTGTTCACGGCCCCTGCCGCAGGAGCTCTTGCCGACCGCAAAGCCTGGAAAAAGAAAATGCTTACTGTTTCATGGCTTTCCTGTTCATTATTTACGGGGCTTTTGTTTTTCGTAAAGCCCGGTAATGAATACGCCGCCCTTATACTGCTGGTGTTGTCCAATATTTTCTTTGTTTACGGAGAAAATTTCATATCCAGTTTTCTACCGGAAATATCCGATGAAAAAAACATAGGGAAGATTTCGGGTTACGGGTGGGGGCTTGGTTATATAGGGGGGATAATTTCGCTTTCGGCTTGTCTTTATATTATAGAGGCTCTTAAGAGTCCGGATGGATTTACAGTCTTCTCTCTCAGGCTGACACCTGTAATAACTTCTGTTTTCTTTATTATTTTCGGTTTGCCGGCGGTACTTTTTTTAAAGGAAAGAAGAGGCCCGTCTGGTTCCGCCCGGGAAGGCGGTCTTATAACCGGAAGTTATGCCCGCGTTTTCCGGACTTTAAAGGAAATACGGCATTATAAAGATCTTTTCGTTTTTCTTTCCGCATTTTTCTTTTATTCCGCCGGAACGTCGGTGATTATATCATTCGCGGCTATTTTTGCTGAGACGACTTTCGGTTTTGGAAAAGGAGACCTCATATTCCTGATTATAATTGTAAATTTTGTGGCGGCTGCCGGCGCGCTTATTTTCGGATATGTGCAGGACCTTACCGGATGCAAAAGAAGTCTTTTGATTACTCTCGGGATCTGGATAAGCGCTGTTCTCACTATTATGTTCTCTGATTCAGAGAACGCCTTCTGGGGTGCATCTTTCCTTGTAGGAATTGCTATGGGGTCAAGCCAGTCGGTTTCCCGTTCGCTTGTGGGGCTTTTTACGCCTCCTGACAGGGAAGCGGAGTTTTACGGGTTCTGGGGGCTTTCGGGGAAGCTTGCTTCGGCATTCGGGGTATTTGGATTCGGCGCGGTCTCATATATTACAGGTAATCAGAAATCTGCACTTTTTGTAACAGCGATATTTTTCGCCGCCGGAGCGGTTATTCTTTTTCAGGTAGATGAAAAAAGGGGGAGAAGAGCTGCTAAAACGGGTAATGATTTAAATGTATCATACCTGTAAGGAATTTGTATTTGTAAAGCAATAACAAAAAAATTATATTTCAGACATTGATAAAAAATGTTGATTCAGGACAAAAAAAAAGTTATTATTCTGATTAAGTTTTTACTAACTCCCTTCTGTGTAATAGGCTCTCTACACTATTTGCAAAGACGGGATATATTCACAATTAAAAACAGGAGGAACTTTTATGAAGGTTCTCAAAATTCTCGTAGCGGTCGCGGCCCTTTCCGCTGTTTCCTTTGCCGGTAATGCGGTTATTCCGACACTTGGTCTCAACATGTCTAATATTTCCGCTTCAGGAGATTATGAAGACTTTTATGAAGAAGCGGGCATCTTGATAGGTTTTAATGTCGGTGCTAATTATCATCTTGCTATTAATGATCAGATGGGTCTTCTTGCCGGGCTTTCTTTTGAGACACGCGGTACTGCGATGACCATGGACATGATCACCGCTTACGATGCCAGTTTTCAGCCGATTACCGAAGAAGTGGATGTTGTTATGTCTGCCAATTATATTCAGATCCCGGTTCTGTTCCAGTACAATGTAATGCCGGAACTCGGTATTGTTGTTGGTCCTGAAGCAGGAATTTTCCTTTCCGGAAAAGCAAAAATTGATGATGAGGAAGACGATCTTGAGGATATAAATACTCTTGACCTCGGGCTTTCTTTTGGCGCTAATTATACTGTAGCGGAGAAGTTTGTAATAGGTGCTTCATATTATCTTGGTCTTATGAATATTGACGGTTCCGATAGTTCAGATGACGCAGACGGTGCAATGAAAAATACTAATATCAAACTTTCTGTCGGATACAAAATGCCGATGTAATTATCTGAAAATTTCAGATTAGGATTGGATATTAAAAAGCCGTTTCCCCGCAGGGGAGACGGCTTTTTTGTTCAGCTTTTATTTTCTATCCAATTTCTCGCGTTTACAAAAGCCTCTGCCCAGGGCGTAACTTTGTCCTCTGCGCGCTCCTCCGGATAATATCCCCACTGCCAGGGGAATACGGCCCTTTCGAGATGCGGCATCATGGCGAGGTGGCGCCCGTCTTTCGACACAACTCCCGCGGCATTGAAGGCCGATCCGTTTGGATTGCCCGGATAACCGTCATAAGAATATTTAAGCGCAATATCATATGAATCTTCCGGAAGTGGAAAAGAGAATTTGCCCTCTCCGTGAGCGACCCATACTCCGAGGCGTGATCCGGAAAGGGTTTTGAGCATTATTGAATTATTTTCGGGTACATCCACATTCAGAAAAGAAGACTCGAATTTTTTTGAGTCATTAAGAAGCATTTTCGGATGTTCTTTTCCGGCATCCGGATAAATCAGGCCCAGTTCAATCATGAGCTGACAGCCGTTGCAAACTCCGAGGCTGAGAGTATCGGTGCGGGCGTAAAAATTATCCAGCGCCTTTCTCGCTTTATCATTGTACATAAAAGCCCCGGCCCAGCCCTTTGCGGAACCGAGTACGTCTGAATTGGAGAAACCTCCGGGAAAAACGAGAAACTTTATGTCCGAAAGATCTTCCCGGCCTGATATAAGGTCAGTCATATGCACGTCCTTAACCTCAAATCCGGCGCAGTACATAGAATAGGCCATTTCACGGTCACCGTTAATTCCTTTTTCCCGGATAATGGCGGCTTTTGGGCCTTTAACCTTGTGGATATCATGAGAAACACAAGACTGCGCCTCAGCACCCTCAAATGATTCAGGAAAAGAGAAAGTAAGCGGCTGTGAGGAATAATTCGAATACCTTTCCTTTGCTTTTTCAGGTCCGGACTGCATTTTATCAAAAAGATAAGATGTCCGGTACCACTTGTCTCTTAATTCCGGTATGTCAAATTCAAATTTTCTGCCGGGTTTCCCGATTTTTATCTTGTCTTCTTTTATGACAGTCCCCAACTTGATGCATTCTATGTTCCGGGATTTGAAAAATTCTATTGTAGATTTGTCGTCATCGGCCTGGAATAAAACCCCGGGATTTTCGGCGAATAAAATGTTAATGATGGATGTGGCGCCGAATTCTTCCAATAAGGCTTCAATTCCTATGTCATTTCGGGGAAAACACATTTCCAGAAGCGCTGTTATAAGGCCGCCCGCCGAAATATCATGTCCTGAATATACCCGTTTCTCTTTTATAAATTCCTGAAGAGCATTGAAACGGGCGGCGAAGCCGTCAGGGTCCTTAACCGTGGGTGGTGTTCCGCCGGATGAAGCTGTAAGCTGTGCGAAACTGCTTCCCCCGGTTGTAAGCGGCATACCGGAAAAATCGATATAAAAAACAGCGGTGCCGGGTTTTGGAGAAAGCGCCGCTTTTATGGAATCCGCCGGAGAGTCGGAACAGGCCGCGGCAGAAATAATTACAGTACCCGGGGAGAGTACCGGGTCTTCTCCGGGATATTTTTGTGTCATTGAAAGAGAGTCTTTTCCGGTAGGAATATTTATACCGAGGTCGCATGCAAAATTGCTTAGAGCTTCCACGGCTTTGTAAAGCCGGGCGTTTTCTCCTTCGTTTCCGGCGGGCCACATCCAGTTTGCGCTGAGAGAAACAGAAGCAAGACCTTCCTCAAGCGGGACCCACACGATATTTGTAAGCGCTTCGGCCGCGCTTAGGACCGAACCCGCGGCAGAGTCGAGAAGGCCCGCAAACGGTGCGTGACCGATAGATTCGGCTATTCCGAATGAGGCCGTATAGTCCAGGACCGAGACGCCGGCGTCATTTAAAGGAAGCTGCAGAGGCCCGGCAGTTTGCTGAAGTGCCACGCGTCCGGTAACCGACCTGTCCACTTTATTGGTAAGCCAGTCCTTGCAGGCAACGGCCTCCATTTCAAGCAGGGCATTTATGTATTCAGGTATTTCATCTTCATTATATTGTTCTTCCTTTATGGATATTTTATCTGTTTGATCTTTGAGTACAGTACGCGGCGGTTTGCCGAACATATATTCAAGTTTCCAGTCTATCGGGTTTTCTCCGTCTGAAGAACGAAAACAAAAACGCTGATCGTCGGTGATTTTTCCGGCATCATAAAAAGGCGCACGCTCCCGATCCGCTGTTTTTTTCAGAAGCTCGAGTCTGTCCGGGTTTATTACAAGCCCCATACGCTCCTGTGATTCATTTCCTATTATCTCTCTGGCGGACAAAGTCGGATCGCCAACAGGCAGTTTGTCTAATTCGATTTCTCCGCCGGTTTCTTCGACGAGTTCCGAGAGGCAGTTCAGGTGGCCGCCGGCTCCGTGATCATGTATGGATATTACGGGATTATCATCCGACTCCGACATGGCCCTTATAGCGTTGTAAACCCTTTTTTGCATTTCCGGGTTCGCCCTCTGCACAGCGTTCAGCTCTATCGCATTGTCATATTCTCCGGTAGCCACAGAAGAAACAGCGCCGCCGCCCATACCTATACGGTAATTATCACCTCCCATGACGACAATACGGTCGCCCTTCGAGGGTTTGTTTTTAACCGCGTCCTCTTCTTTGGCGAAACCTATTCCTCCGGCAAGCATTATAACTTTATCGTAACCAAAACGCTCGTCTGATGAAAAATACTCGAATGTATAGAGACTTCCGCATATAAGAGGCTGTCCGAATTTGTTTCCGAAATCAGACGCACCGTTTGATGCTTTTATAAGTATTTCCGCGGGTGTCTGGTACAGCCATTTTCTTGGAGCAAAATGTCCCTCGTATCTGCGTCCGGGTTCAAGCCTGGGGTATGCTGTCATATAGACGGCGCTGCCCGCAAGCGCCTGAGACGCCCTTCCTCCGGCCATGCGGTCCCTGATTTCCCCGCCTGTTCCCGTTGATGCCCCGTTAAAAGGTTCTACCGTTGTAGGAAAATTATGAGTTTCGGCTTTAAGCGAAAGTACGGTCCCGGATTTTTTTAATGAGAAACAGGAAGGACTGTCAGGGAGTTCCGGACAAAAAAGAGATGCCGGCGGCCCCTTTATAAAAGCCACGTTGTCCTTATATGCTGATACGATATTGCCGGGTGCCTGTTCAGATGTTTTTTTAATGAGAGCAAAAGGAGAGAGCTCCATTTCGGTACCGTCTATAATAAACAGTCCGTTGAATATTTTATGGCGGCAGTGCTCCGAGTTAACCTGTGAAAACCCAAACACCTCGCTGTCCGTGAGAGGTCGGCCTATTTCCGTCGAGACTTTTTCAAGATATTTTATTTCTTCCGGGCTAAGCGCAAGGCCTTCTGATTTATTGTAGCCTTCAATATCATCAATATATTTTACCGGTTCCGGTTCGCGTTCTGTATCGAAAATATCCTGTGCGGGATCTGTATATACTTCTTCGAGCATCGGGTCAAAACTGTCAGACGGTCCGTATTCAAGAAGCCTTTCTATTCTCCTGATTCCTGTAATTCCCATGTTCAAAGTTATTTCTACGGCATTTGTGCTCCAGGGTGTCAGCATTTCTCTTCGGGGGCCCCTGAATCTGCCGCTAAGGGATTTTTTACCGTTTTTTTGATCAGAAGAAAACAGCCAGCAGAGCTTGTCTATTTCAGATTCTGAAAAATTTTCGTTTTCTGAGCAAACAGCATAAACCGAGTCTTTTACTCTGAAATAAGTGACCATTTTTACCGCTTTCTTAAAAGATTTTAAAAGAATCACAACAAGTTGTATTAAGATAGAAAAATCATACTATATTTTGCAATCAGATTTTTTTTGCTGTTGAATTAATAAGAGGTTTAGTATATATTTAATTAACATGGAAAGGAAAAATATTTGTACATTTTTTTTAATTTTAATTACTGCAGCGGTATTTAAATCCTCCGCTTCGGATTCTTATGTTACATGTATTCCGAACGGTAAATATGTTGTAGGCGGACAGTGTGCTGCCTGTCATTTTTCCGGAACGCCTTCCAGTTCAGACCTGACCGGATTCGGGGAAGATTTTAAAAATGCCGGTTATACCTGGAATTCCGGCCTTTCTATAAAAGACTCTGATGGAGACGGCTGGCTTAACGATTCTGAACTTCAGGCGGGGGGCATTACTTCGTGGACATGTCTTCAGCCGGATCTTCCCGCGCATGATAAAGTCGCTAATCCAGGAAACAGCTCCATAGTTCCGGAAGTTAAAACAGAAAACAAAAACGGGCCTTCTAAACTCGGTGGTCCGTTTCTTAAGGCCAATCCTAATCCGTTTAATGCAGTTACAGAGATAAAAGTTTCCGGCGAAATGCTTTTGCGTTCATCCTCCAATTTTTTGCGTATTTATTCCCTCTCCGGGAAATGTATTGAGGCTCTTCCGCCGTCGGGACTTAGAAACGGCGAGTATGTATATTTATGGGATGCCTCCGGTATGCCCGCAGGGGTATATCTGCTTAGAGCCGTTTTGCCTTCAGGCGAATTATCGGGAAAAGTGACTCTTCTAAAATAGTTATTCCCTTCTCATATTTGTTTCAAAACGATACGGTTTTTTCAATTTGATGCTTATTAGTGGCGCAGAAAATAATGGGACGTTTCTGTAAACCATTATATGGTAATGGCTTGAGGGTTATAAAGAGTTACGGATTGCTATTTGCTTGGTTAAATGAGAAGCCATTAAGTTTTTTCAATTTTGGAGGAAGTATATGGATCTCAATAAGTTCACTGAGAAAAGCAGAGAAGCCGTTATGAATGCGGAAAAGACCGCATCAGAATATGGACATCCTGAGATAGATACGGAACATCTTGCATATTCTCTTTTTAGTCAGGAGAGAGGGCTTGTTCCTCTTTTGATAGAAGGAACCGGCGCGGACAGTACTGTTATTAAATCAGCCGTAGAAAAAGAACTGTCAAAAAAACCGCGTGTATCTTCCGGTGCTTCACAGGCGGGAAAAATCTATATTACGAACACATTGAATAAAGTGCTTGAAAAAGCAACTGGAAAAGCAAAAGAGATGAAGGACGAATATATCTCGGTGGAGCATCTGTTTTTATCTCTCATAGAAAATTCCGGGAAAAGCGGTCTTTCTGATATTTTCAGGACATTCGGTATAACCGCAGACAGGGTGCTCAAGGAATTGAGCCGTATAAGAGGGAACCAAAGGGTAAGCAGCGAGAACCCGGAAAGTACGTATAATGTTCTGGAAAAATACGGAAGGGACCTTGTAAAAGACGCGCGCTCAGGAAAGCTGGACCCTGTAATAGGAAGGGATGACGAGATCCGTAATGTTATCCGTATTCTATCGCGAAAGACCAAAAATAATCCGGTTTTGATAGGTGAACCGGGTGTAGGAAAAACCGCTATTGTTGAAGGTCTCGCTCAGAGAATTGTAAGAGGAGATGTCCCTGAGGGGATAAAGGATAAAAGCGTTTTTGCACTTGATATGGGCGCGCTTGTGGCCGGGGCTAAATTCCGCGGTGAATTTGAAGAGAGATTAAAAGCGGTCCTTAAAGAAGTGAAGGAATCTGACGGCAGGATTCTGCTTTTTATTGACGAACTCCACCTTATTGTCGGCGCCGGAAAAACCGACGGCGCCATGGACGCGGGTAACCTTTTGAAGCCTATGCTCGCAAGGGGAGAACTGCATTGTATAGGCGCTACAACTCTTGATGAACACAGAAAATACATAGAAAAGGATGCCGCTCTGGAGCGTCGTTTTCAGCCGATGCAGATAAACCAGCCGGGCGTTGAGGATACAGTGTCGATACTGCGCGGATTGAAGGAGAGGTTTGAGGTTCATCACGGAGTAAAAATACTGGACAGTGCTATCGTTTCAGCAGCCATCTTGTCAGACCGGTATATTTCAGACCGTTTTCTTCCGGATAAGGCGATTGATCTTATTGATGAGGCATGCGCGGTAATAAGGACAGAAATGGATTCAATGCCCGCGGAACTTGATAGTGTCACAAGAAAGATTATGCAGCTCGAAATTGAGGAAGCCGCGTTGAAAAAGGAAAAAGACAAAACAAGCGCCGAAAGACTTTCTGATATCCAGAAACAGGCTGCGGAATTAAGATCAGAAGCGGACAATATGCGTGCCAGATGGCAGAGTGAGAAAGAAGAGATAAAGAAGGTAAGAAATTTGAGGGAGGAAATGGAAAAACTGAGATGGGAAATAGAAAAATCCGAACGCGAATATGATTTGAACCGAGCCGCCGAGTTAAAACACGGAAGACTTCCTGAACTTGAAGCTGAATTGAAGAAGGAAGAAGAAAGGCTTGAAAGTAAAAAGGCGGGTAACCTTCTGCGGGAGGAAGTATCTGATGACGAAGTTGCTGAAATAATTTCCAGGTGGACGGGAATTCCGCTTAAAAAACTCGTAGAAAGTGACCGCGAAAAAATTTTAAAGCTGCCGGATGAGCTTCACAGACGGGTCGTCGGTCAGGATGAGGCCGTAACGCTTGTCTCTGACGCTGTAATAAGGGCGCGCGCGGGTATTAAAGATCCGGGAAAACCTATCGGATCGTTTATTTTTCTTGGTCCTACCGGCGTAGGAAAGACTGAGCTTGCCCGTACGCTTTCAGAAGTGCTTTTTGATACAGAGGAAAGCATGGTTAGAATTGATATGAGTGAATATATGGAAAAGTATGCGGTTTCAAGGCTTGTCGGAGCGCCTCCGGGATATGTGGGCTATGAGGAAGGCGGGCAGCTTACCGAGGCAGTACGCCGAAGGCCCTACTCTGTCGTATTGTTTGATGAAATTGAAAAAGCGCACAGGGACGTATTTAATATACTTCTTCAGATACTGGACGACGGAAGGATAACGGACTCTCAGGGCCGCACTGTCGATTTTAAAAATACTGTTATAATAATGACAAGTAATCTTGGTTCAACCCTGCTTCTGGAAGAAGGCGGCAGAGAAATTGACGAAGAACTAAAGGAGAAACTGTTCTCTATGCTGAAAAGCTCTTTCAGACCGGAGTTCCTTAACAGACTTGATGAAATAATATTCTTCAAGCCTCTTCTTAAAGAAGAGATTAAAAAAATAGCCGGAC
>CAYNYI010000067.1:0-18062 GCA_964401455.1 uncultured Fibrobacterota bacterium | reverse complement strand
ATGAAAAGGTGGCTTAAAATATATGAAGTGTCAGATCAAATACTAGCTATTACAGCGTAATTCAGCGTCTGTGGCTCGTTTCAGCCTTTCTGCATCTTGATACGGAAGTGGCTTCGAAATCCCGTACTGCGCATACCGCTGTTCGTTTTACAAAATTGCTCCGCAACGTTGTATTTGCTGTTCTTATCCTTTTTAACATTTACCGCAACATGAATTCTACAATATTTCAATACTGTTTAATTGCGATAACTCTGCTAGCCGTAACCGCCCTTGCTCCTGTTACATGGTGGGGGCCATATTCACAGCTCTTCGGCACCTATCCATATCCATCAATTGGATTATATGGTTCTGGTGCAATTTCAATTTACTGTCTTTTACATTATCTTGGATATCATCCTTAATAGAAAGAGGTTTTTATGGACGCATTTGTATTCTTAGCCTGGATTGGTTTCTCCTGTTTAGTAGGGCACCTTGCCGGTCAACGTGGGCGTAATGGTACCGGTTGGGGTTTCCTAGCTGCTGCAATAAGCCCTTTGATAGCAGGAATCATCCTCTTCATCTTGCATGAAAAGGATGAAAAAGAAAAGAAAGAGACCTTTGAAAAGAACAAAATCACAAGTGCAGAATTTTTGCTTCGTATTCACCAACTCCAGTCTCTTCACGATAAACATGTTCTTGACGATTCAGAATATGAGTTAAGGAAGAATCAAGAGATTCTTTGGCTTAAAGAGCGAATACTCGTCGAAGGACCAGAAGGTTTTCTCGCTGAACTAATATCAGCTTTGGACAAGGGGTTGCTTACGCAGGATGAAATGCAGAAAATAAAACAAATAGTCTATTCATCTCGTTGATAGAAGTGTCACAATTATGGCAGAATCTTTCTCAGTATATAGGATAATGGTGCAGAACCCAGAATCGATTGATTTTAATTGATTGCGTGAATTACAGTGTCAACACCGATTTGATATTTCTCAAAAACGCCGAAAAAAAATTTCCCTATACCAGAAGCACTATAATGCACAAAAGAAACTAACGGCGCAGCCCTGCTATTACCTCAACTCTCGGCTTCCTGCTCTGCCTTGATATCCTCGACAATTTTAGCCTGAAGGTTCGCCGGTACCTCAGAATAATTCAGATATTCCTGAGTAAACTTTCCCCGTCCCTGCGTTAAAGCCTTAAGGTCAATCGAATATTTAAGAATCTCAGAGTACGGTACTTCGGCCTTGATACATGTTTTTCCGTTACCGAGCGGGTCCATTCCCTGTACTCTTCCCCGTCGCTGATTAAGATCTCCCATTACATCACCCGTATAAGAATCCGGCACTGTGACTTCAAGTTTAAAAACCGGCTCAAGAAGAGTGGGCTTGGCCGCCTGCTGCGCCTGCTTGAACGCCTGTACCGCCGCGATCTTGAAGGCCATCTCAGAGGAATCAACAGAATGGTATGAACCGAAGACAAGATTGGTCCGGACATTAACAACCGGGCAATGGGACAATACTCCATCTAACATGGCTTCCTTGATGCCTTTTTCGACTCCGGGTATAAAACCTTTGGGAATTACACCGCCGACAATTTTGTCCACAAATTCATACTCTTCCTCAATAGGCTCTATATCAATAACAACATGCCCGTACTGTCCATGGCCTCCGGACTGTTTTTTATGCTTATATTCGGCGTGTCCCGGTTTCTTTATTGTTTCCTTATACGGAATTTTCAGATCAAGTGTCTCCACTTCCACACCATACCTGCTTTTAAGACGATCTATCTGAAGTTTCAAATGAGCATCGCCGGTACCTGAAATAACTGTCTGATGAGTAACGCTGTCGCGTCTGGAAACGAACATAGGATCTTCTTCTGAGAGCCTCTTAAGCCCGGTTCCAAGTTTATCTTCTGTTCCCTTCTGAACGGTTTCAATCGCAACAGAGTAGGAAGGTCCGGGGTATTCGATTTTTTGAAATTCCGCCTCAGCTCCTTTTTCTGCGAGAAGATCATTTGTTGTCGTGTCGGACAGTTTTGAAATCGCGCAGATATCACCTGCTTTAAACGAAGGGATCTCTATCTGCTTTTTACCGAATGTGGTAAGCGGCTTACCGGTCTTGATCTGCGAATCCTTGTCACGGTTCTCCAGAACCTGATCGACTTTAATTTCTCCTGAAAGTATTTTCAGGAAGCTCAGCCTGCCGACAAACTGATCGGACAGAGTTTTAAACACAAACGCCGCTGCCTTGCCGGAGTCATTTGCGGATGGAGCAGGCGCGTAGGAAATCAGAGTTTCCACAAGGGGTCTTATTCCAATGCCTTTTTCTGCCGACCCGCATAGAACGGGAGTCAGAGTTCCGGCGGCAATGCCTTTGCCGAGTCCCTGAATGATCTCCTCGGAAGACAATTCTCCGGCTTCAAAAAATTTTTCCATGAGGGTTTCATCAGATTCAGCGGCGTTTTCCATCAGTCCGGCCTTCATTTCTTCAACCTGATCCTTAAGATCAGCAGGGACATCCTCAATACTGTATTCATTTTCGGATTTATTTATGAAGGCTTTCATCCGGACAAGATCCACAACACCGTTAAAACTTTCTTCTTTTCCTATGGGAATCTGGAGAGGCGTAATAGAATTGCCGAATTTCTCTTTTAACTCAGCGAGGACTTTCTGGAAATCCGAGTTTTCCCGGTCGAGTTTATTTATGAAAATAATACGGCTGTTCCCGGACTTCTCCGAATGTTCCCAGGCAGTCTCCGCCTCAACCTCAACTCCTGATGCACCGCAAACCACAATCATCGCGGTATCCACCGCTTTCAATGATCCGAGTACTTCTCCGAAAAATTCAGTAAAACCCGGATTATCGATTATATTTAATTTTTTCTTATTATACTCTAATGACAGAAGTGTACTGTCAATGGACATTTTCTTGGCAATTTCCTCATCATTATAATCAGAAACCGATCCGCCGGAATCGACTTTACCCGGTTTATTTATAGCACCCGCATGAAAAGCCATCGCTTCGGCAAGAGATGTTTTACCTGAATGTCCATGGCCGTAAAGTCCGATATTTCTAATACTTTCAGCTGTGTATTCTTTCATGAGGTCCTCCAGAAATTCTAATATTTGATACGAAGAAATCACAAATTATCTTAGAGCTTCTATACTATATAATATGATTATCCACTCTACCACAAGCAAAAATTCACATAAAACGCAGAAAAGATTAAAGGACTAATTCATTTAGCACGTCCTCTTCTATAAGACTTATATCCGGAAAATCAGCTTTTTCCGGTTCTTTTTTGATTTGCTTTTCTAAAAGATACTGCTCCAGGAATAAAGACTTCTTAACACCAAGTACCCTTAATATTCGTGATTTTTCAATACCTGCATCCGCAAGTACAGAAATAAAGGTATTGCGAAGCAGTACAGTACCCCCCTTTATTTTTAGCCCTGAACGTATTGCCGCTTTTTTAAATTCCACCTGGAAACGTCTGAGAGAAGGGGCGGCTTTGCTGTTCAAAGAAAACAGATATGAATCCGGCCTCCCGGCATTAATAACCTTTTCCCGTAATCTATGTAAAATTTCAGGAAACAAAATCTGCCTGCGGCATCCTCCGGAATCAGACAACAGTATAATTCTGTCTTTCCCTGCCGCGCAGAAAGCTCTATGCCTCATACGAATAAGCTCTGAGGGCCTTAATCCGCTTCCGGCCAAGAGTTGAAAAAAAACTTTAGCATGCCATCCCCTGGCTTCCCTGATAAGAGCAGCTGTCTGATTTAAAGAAAGGTGCCCGCAGTTAAAGGAGCTTCCCTTAATTTTAGGAGGCCTTCGGCATATGCCGGTAAATGTACAAAAAAAACAGGCCAGACAGAATCTTTTATACTTCAAAGTACTGACGCTATAGCTCTTCCGACCAAGATCTTTCAGATACTGATATATATCTTCCGCTGATATGCGGTCGTATGCCCGTTCCCTGTACTCCAGGAAGAGCGCGGTCTCACGCATATATGAGCGCAGGACCTCCCCTTTGACACCTCTTGAAAGAAGCCATTCAGAGTATTCTCCAAGCTTTATTTTGTTTTTCCCCACAACCCCAATATACTTTTTTACTTTTTGCTTTGCAAACGTTACCGCGTTAATTTTATTTGACATAGAAGTAACGTAAATATTATTATAATGCATATATAAGGAGGCCTGCATGAAAACATTTATTAAAATTATCCTTATTCTGTCGGTACTGGCAGGAATAGGATTTCTTATTGAATCAGGAAGAAAGAAATCTAATGAGTCCTGAAGACAGAATAATAATCGCTCTTGACACACCTATAGTAGAAAAAGCCATGGACCTGAGTTCAAAGATCCGCGACAAAGTATCCTATTTTAAAATAGGAAAAGAAATTTTTACTTCTGCGGGGCCGGATGCGGTTATAAAGATCAAACAATCCGGTGTCAAAGTCTTTCTCGACTTGAAATATCATGACATTCCGAATACCGTCGCTAAGGCCGGAATTGCCGCAGCCTCACTCGGCGCAGACATGTTCAATGTTCACGCTTCAGGCGGACTTGAGATGATGAAAAAATGCGCCGGAGAAGTTAAAGATTTTTGTGCCAAAAAAAATATTGCCCCCCCGCTTATAATAGCCGTAACTATACTCACAAGTATCCCTGAAGAACGACTGAATAAAGAGCTTAATATGCCCGGCCCACTCATAGACAGAGTCTTGTTACTGGCAGAACTGGCCAAAAAATCCGGTCTTGACGGCGTAGTATGCTCTCCCGCGGAGATTAAATCAGTAAAAGAAAATATCGGCAGCGACTTTCTCACGGTATCTCCCGGTATAAGACCTTCCTGGGCGGCCAGAAATGATCAGGCCCGAATTACCACACCGGCGGAAGCGGTCGCTGCGGGCGGAGACTACCTGGTAATCGGAAGGCCCGTTACCGCTTCAGAAGATCCTTCGGCCGCCGCCGCAAAAATTCTCGATGAAATAAGAAATCAATAAACAGGAGGCATTTTATGAAGTTACCTCTCTTTGTCCTTTTTCTATCATTTGTTATCTGTTACGGGGATTCACCGGACAAAAACTTTAAATATTCGTCATTCGGAAAAACAGGAATAGGCTTTTCCGCCGGATACTCAATGAACTGGACAGTCACTTCCAACGACTTGAAAAACGCAGACTCGGCCGCTACGGCCGAAGCCGCAAATTTAAAGAAAAAACAGACTGTTTCCGGCGCAGTACTCGGAGCTTCATATGATTTGGCTTTCCACAACAGCTTACTGCGCCTTGACTTCGGACTGTTATATTCTTTCCCGGCAAATTATAAATACAGTACGCAGAGCGGCGAGGAAAGGGAAATAACGACGACATATCTGCAACCCTGGGCGGCCCTCGGAGCTGCAACCCCGAGAAGCGGAGGACCACGCTTTTATTTTAATACCGGGCCGATGTTCACAATAAAGATGACCGACGGAGAATCAATAAGCAAATATTCCGAGACTTACGCGGGAATACAAGCCGCAGGCGGGCTACTGGCTCCTGTCGGCGCCATAAAGGTCGCGCGCACAGTGGATATAGCGGTTGAAGGCAGATACACGGTGATTTTTGAAGAGAAGGCCGTAAAAAAATTCGCTATAAGCGCAGGCCTTTTCATTTAAAACCGAAGGTCAATCACTGAAGTCGGGCGGAAGATCTTCCACATGTCTGTAGATCTTAATAAGCTGTGTTATTCCTACAAGGTCCAATGCCTTAAAGGCATTGTTGTTAGTCTCGATAATCGCTATTTCCGCATCTTTTTCCTGGGCCCTTTTATATGATTGAATCAGAATGCGTATAACTCCCGAGAAGACATAGCCGATATCGGAAAAATCAAAAACAAGTCTGCGGCTTCCCTCCTCTATCAGGTCATCAATATAACAAATAAGTTTTTCAGCATCTCTGGCGATGTTGATTTCCCCCTCGATGTGGATAAGATCGTATTTATTTTTTCTCTCTCTGTGAATTTTCATATTCCCTCCCCCGGAAACTCATTTTCTCCGAAACTTTCCCCTTCTGCTCCAGGCCGGATTGTCAATTAGGTCCCAATTATCAAAGCTGAATCCTATATCAAAAATTATCCTGGCAGACGAGTTATTAAAAGGACTGACAGTAAAATAATTTTTAACTGTCTCAATCATTGAATTTTTTACCGGCACATAGTATCCCAATGAAACGCAAAAAGGATAATTATTGTATAAATAACTTTCCAGCCTGATTTTGCTCCCAAATGATTTAATAAATGGCCTGCCGGAAAGTGTCCGCAAATTACCGCCGAACCCGGATTCCATATCGTCCTCTGCGGCAGCCCACAGGGTATCAATTTCTTCCATTGACACAGATCTCACAGAAGGGTCTAAATTTCTTTCTTCAATAAAGTCAAGAAGCCTAACCTTATTGGAAAAAAGAGTATCCTTAAAACCTCCGGAAATATTTTCACGATATATATAGGACTCTTCTTCACGTTGTAACCTGTAATATGAGCTGATATTAGTCAATCCGTCTCTTGAGGTGTCTAAACCTGAGGCACGGCCCATACCATATTCAAACTCCCCGAAAAGACGGTGAAAAAAAATCGGTCCGGCCCCAATATCAGGAGTCTTCCATATCGGAAAACGAAGATGGGACTTTATTTCCATTTTATTTCTTCCCGGATAAGTATAGGAGGCGTCATTTTTTAGATAGGAAAAACCGGGAAGATCAACTCCTGAATGGAAAAAATCATCAACGGGTCTGTCTTTCAATTCAAGAGACAGGTCATTCTGGAGTGTCAGAAATCCGCCGATTCTTACAATCGACCAGAACCCTTGGTAATATTCTCCAAGCTTATCCACACCGGGTATATTCCCGAAATCAACCATACCTGCGGTCAGCATACCGGCGAGCGCAGGTATATAAGCAGGAAGATTTTCAGAAAATTTCAAATCGAACCGAAGCTCATTATGCGCGCTTTTTATCATATTCGGTTTAATAATACCCTTGTCATCAATGTAAAAAGACTCCGTAAAATCATTTCCCCTGAACATAAGATTGTTCATATTTCGGTCGAGTTTCAGTTTAAAATAAATCCCCCGGGGATCTATCATTGAACGGTCGTCTCGTTTTTTGGAAAGAGCGGTTAAAAATACCGTTGGAGCGGTATAATTAAAATAATTAAAGCGGAAAGCCGGCTCCTCATAGTAATTCATTCCGCTTCGGTAATGGTTAAGACCCGCGTGAATTTTCAAAAGCGGGTTTATCTGAAGACGGGCTCCCGCATAATAGTCTGAAATATCAACAACATAGGATGTTTTGACCGAATCCCCTGTGGTACCATCATTATTCAAGACAGTATTATCCCAGAAATTTTCTCTGAAATTGAGCTGTACTTTCATGTAATCAGCAATCAAAACAGGAGGAAGGCTCCTGTTAACAAATGAAAGACTGTATTCCCTGTCCATTTCAGGATTCAGAAAAAAATTATGAGCATATTTACTGCTCAAAAAAGCGCTGCCCTTATCTATCTGATTAAGAAAAAGAAAAGATATTGTGTTCTTATCAAGCACATCCGACAAAGAGAACATCAGACCCGCTTTCAGAGTATGTTTTCCCCTCTCTGCTTCCGGATCATCAGAGACCAGTTTTTCTCCGACAAGCATTGGAACAGCCAGAAACTTCCTGGGTACGGGTTTATATGAATATTCCCGACCCAGCGAAGAGGACAAATCCGGTATATCAGAATAAGTCTTGATGGTATGAGCGGATTCTACTGAATGCTCCGGAATTCCGGCTTTGATAGAATCAAGAATATAGACACTGAATCCTGAAGTATCATAATTAACATAGGCCACCTTTCGACCGTCGGGAGAAACAGCTGGTTCAAAGGCTCCGCCTGAAACATTTGTTATTTTCTGCCTCATACCTGTATTCAGGTCAAGAAGGTATAAATTGAAAATACCGCTTTCATCCGAAGAATAGATAATTTTTCTTTTACCCTGATCCGGCATCCAGACAGGATCCCTTTCATCCGCCTTTGTATCAGTCAGAGGTCTAAATCCTTCTTTATCAACCAGGCCTATGTTTCTTTTTTCTCCTTCAAAATACGAGAATACTATGCTTTGGCCGTCCGGAGAGTATTTTGGAGCAACTATATTATATATTCGATCATCTTCCGGAGAAGGGAAAATCTTTCTGTACTCTTTGTTTACTCTCTTATTCTCTTCCAATTTTCCAGTATCGCATTCGGCAATAAAAGTCTTTCTTCCCTCCCGCAGAACAAAAAGGAGTTTATTTCCTTCTGGATGGATATCAGGAAAACGTGCACGCTGATACCTGGTAATTCTCGCAGGAAGACAGGGCTTTTTAAAAATATCCCCGGTTATATTTTTCCTTACAATATCGAAATGCGCGGCACCGTGACCGATTGAGTCCGGACGCATGGAGGAAAAATATAAAACAGAGTCATTACCCGGATGAAAGTCAAAGGCTGACCGGATTCCCGGTATATAAATTTCGGGAAGAGTATCTTCAGAGGAACCTTCAGCCTCAAGATCAAATCGGAAAAGATTTGTAAAGCCGTAGTCCTCTCCCGGATTAGAAAGGAAAAACAGATATTTACCATCATCTGAAAAACGCGGATAACGATTTTTAAAGCTGTTTTTAGAGATCTTTCTGCCAAACACCTGTTTACCTATAGTTAGAAGCTGTTTCTTGTAACGAGACCTAATAAAAGATTTCCAATCATCATAAAGTTCGGAGGCGGAAACTCCAAGTACTTTTTTTACAACGGGCTTAAAGCTCTGATGAGTCAGTTTCATGGATTCACGGCACATCTTGGCAAGCGCGTCTTCTCCGTATTTTTGAGAAATATATATACACATCGAAAATCCCTGATTATATGCTTTTTCAAAATCAGGAGACTTCCCGACAAAATGAGACATTTTATCGTAGGATAACAGACCTCCGCCGAGTGATGCTGTACGAAGCACCATGTCGCGGTGGGTATCCCAGTCATCACCGAAATTCCTGCTGCTCTCGTATTGCGCAATTCCCTCATAAAACCACGGAGGTAGTATATCCATTGAAACCGGGGCAAACCATGACGATGAATTCTTCTCATTGAAATAATCGAAATATCCTATCCCGATAAAGGGTATCGATCTGTGCAGCTTAAATGCGGTCTGAATAGAAACGACATGCGCGAGCTCATGAGTAACAACGTCACGAAGCCAGTTATGGGTACCCCGCATGTTATAACCCAAATCGCTTACCCAAACAGCCATCTGATTCAGCACCGCGATCGCATATCCGTTGGAGTTATCCTCATCATAAACAAGAAAATCAACTTTATCATTGACCCCGAGCCCGTACTTGTCCCGGAGCGGTTCATAAACAGTCTCGGCGATTAAAACAGCCTCCTGCGCCGCATCTCTCATACCTTTGGGATAATGAACCCGAAAGTTTTCAGATTCGGCCGCTTTCCATTTTATATGAGAATTATTGTAATCAAGCCCGTATCCGCTGTATGGTAAAACCGGAATAAAAAGGAATAAAACAAGGAAAAATATCCTGAACATTATAAAACCGTCCGCTAATAGTAAAAGGATTTCTAATTTAAAATATACAAGTAATTATAAGCGGCAGACAAGACTTTTGGAGAGCAAAGCTGCAGAATCAACGGATCACGGCAATTTTACAGAAACGGTGTTTCCCGGTGCCGCCGAACGAGGCATCTATTCTGCACATATAAACACCCGGCTGAACATCCTTAAGAGAGAGGTGGTATTCGTTCCAGCCGGATTCTGCCTCAAGACCTTTTTTGGAGAATATCTCGGATCCTGCTCCGTCGAAAACTGTCATTGATACGGAGGACGCGCCAGAACCAAGATGATACCGTATATAGGTGGAGGTTGCTTTAACAGGATTCGGGTAATTATAGAGATCTGTAATATCTTTTTCATCCACAGCTTCAAAAGAATATACAAGTGAGTCAGGCAAAAAGGCCGCCCGGGCGGAGCTGCGGCCGTATGAAGGCCATAAAGGGACAGCGGAGCCGGTTCCCGGAAGGTTTGCTGCGTGAATATTCCCGGCGGAAGTATTAAAAAATATTTCATACTCATAGTCTGAGTCGGCTTGAGCATAAATTGGGGAAGTCAAGACGGGAGCGCCGCCCGGTATCGGGAAATCCGAATAGGCCTTCTGACCTTTCCTGAAAGTAATCTCGTTTCCATCGCCTCCGTAAACAAGCAGATCTCCGGCCTTTCCTCCGCATATTACATCCTGATAGCCATCACCGTTCATGTCCGCTATTATCGGTGCGGAAAAAGAACCGTCGGCAATAAACCTTTCCACCGGCCAGTTTTCAAGATAATACCCCCTGCTGTTAAATGCATAAAGCATTTTTCCGGAACCGGTCAGTATATCCGCATAGCCGTCACCATCGATATCTCCTGCGGCAAGAGCACCGTTCGGAGACCGGGAATCCAGAGTAACAGGCCATTTTCCACCGGCTGATGAACCATCGGCCCTAAACATATAGATGTTTTTTCCGGAAAGAATACATATTTCCTTGTCAGAACGGTCTCTGTCAAAATCACCGGTAATAATATCTACAGGATCAGATATTGAAACATTTCCTATATTTTTGAATCCGGCTTCGGCGGGATCAAATAAACAGACATTCCCGTCGGAAAGCAGAATGACCGTTTTCAGAGCGCCGTCACCCTGTTCAAGGCCGGCTGCGGTAACCGGAGCGGCGCTTCCCGGGCATGATACTCTTAAAAGATCTTCTCCAGAGTTGCTCTGCAGGGAAGTGTCTTTTGAAACCGTAAATACTGAGATATAGCCTGAATCGCTGAGAGAGACCACTTCCATTCCGGCTGATCCATCAAGAAAGTTTCCGGTCATTATTTTATTTATACGTCCTCCGGGTACAGCGGCTGTATCTGTCTGCAATAAGCCCCCGGAAAATTCCGTCCTGAATATAACGCCGGTAGAACAGCCATAAAATAAATAACGGCCTGAAGAAGCCGCGCTTGTTATTGAATTTCCCGAAGCCGAGGAGTCAACAAAATAAAGAGAACCATCGGAACCGTAGCCGTATACTTTTCCACTTTCTGAAAAAACCGAGACAACTGATGTATCGGCAGGTCCGAATAGTACAGGACCAAGTTCCGACACCAGGCTGTCGCTGAATGCGGGCCATCTTCCCTGACTGCGCCCCCATGTAATCTTAACCTTGAATTCGGCCGAGCGGTAATTTACAATCGAATCCCCGAGAAAGCTTTCGGTATTCTCTTTTAAAGCTCCTGAAGAAGGCTCGAATGAAATTTTTATGTGAGACGGGGCTCCATTGCTGCTTTCTGTCGAGGGTCTTGTATAAGGGCCGAAAATAAAAACGGAGTCTTCCGTAGTAAGATTATAATGCGGATAAACATCCGAACCGGAACCATAATCATAATAAGAACCCAGAAGAGATTCATACTCATAACCTATGGCTTTTGAACCGTCAGCTTCCTTAAGAGCAACCCCCCTGTTGTCTTTATCCGCGTTTACTTCATCCGAAGCTATTCCCGCCGAAACAACTTTCTCATTAATATGCCATACAAGAAGCCCGGAAGCCGGGAGACCGAGATCATAGCTTGATGATGATATTACTATACCGGCATTTTTCGTTCCTTCTTTGCTCTCAAAAAAGTCGGCCTGTTTATCGGGATCGAAAGTCATTTTACTGACGGCACCTTCGTATGTTCTTATTTCAAGGGTATCTATTGAATTATGTGTCCTTATACGGTTCTCAATAAGAAAATATTCATTATCGCTTATCCGAACCTTAAGGACGCTCCCCATACTGCCTGTTGAATCACGCTGAACACTTGTAACCGTATAGACGCTGTCTTTTCCGGGTACTGCTTCCACAGGTTCAACCCATCCGAGATATTCTCTGCACCAGGCTGATGGATAAGGAGGTACATAACCCCGAAACGAACTGAAATATCCTGAAAAATCCATTAGACAAAAATTCCCGACAGCAGTAACTCCGTCATCGGTATCAAAAAGGTTCGGCAATCCTGCCGCTCTGGCGGTCTGATTAACGAGTATGCCGTTAATACCCCAGAAAAGAGAATCCTGGCTGGCAGTTTCTGAAGAGATCATTATCTTATCAATAACCCCGGCTCCGCTATTTACCGGTATTCCCGTCCTGCCCGCGATAGTTTCCGATCCGGCATATGAAGAGTACCTTCTAAAATCAAGAGGAGATATATAGGAATCGACAAAGTCATTCGGGCTGTCGGCACCGAGCTCACCCAGCTCTCCGCCATCCGTAAGCGCAGATACGCCCGCATGAAATATAAGAAACCATGAAGTGTCGGAAAGGTCGAAAACAAACCCTGTATCTTCGTAGGCATTTACCACGTCTGAACAGAATTCCATTATTTTACGGTTAAGTCTTTCTCCGTATTCATCATTTGATTCCTCCGGTTCCTTCAAGGGCCTGTAATAAGCCATCTCTCTGTCCAGCGAGACGACTGTATCAACAATTCTGTAATCGATAGACATTCTTCCTGAAGAAACTTTGTCATAGTAGTTTTTAACAAATTCCATGTGAGCGCTGAAGTAAGATGAATCGTGAACAGGATAATCAAAAGGATAAACAGGCACACCCCACTGTCCCCTGTAAAAACGGCCGTTACCGGTAGTAAAGTCATTGTTGTCCAGAAGAAATTCAGCTCTAAGCACAGTAATACGGGCACCGTAAACGCCGCCTGCAGTAACGACAAGCAAAACCGACAGGAAGAAAATTTTTCTTAAAAGGTCGGGTGCGGTCATAAATCACCAAATCATATTGAGAGAATAAGCGAGAATCTGGTCTGTCCATTTCTGACTGATTTAATATCGCGACCGGTAAGACTTCCGTATATATTTGAACTTGTTATATAGGAATAATCAAATACAATATCCTGCAGATCAAGCCCGAAACCGAATGTGTTTTCTTCTCTTGAACCTTCTATATCTATCATATGCCCCAGACGAAAAGCCACAAAATCAGAATAAACATATTCAAATCCCAGGCTGTAAACATTTTCCCGAAACTCCTGCCGCACTCCCTCGAAGAAAGAAAGCGAATCTCCGGAATCAGTAAAGTTTTTGAAAAACGCCTCATAAAAAGGCGCAACATCGTTACCTTCTCTGTAAACCATCTCTCGGTTAATATCAAAAACAGCTGAGATCTCATGCACCGGAGTCCTGAAAAGATGGTATGCGGCTCCGAGAACAAGAGAAAATGGTATCGGATCAGCCTGTTCCTCGTCAATGTAAGCTATAGTAGGGCCCATATTCATAAGATTCGCGCCGACATCCAAATTTTCGGTAAACAATCCTCTTTTCAGAACCGACAGGTCAACTCCGAAAGACTGCCCCGCGTCACTTTCCTGATTACCGACCGATGCTCCGCCGGCAAGATCTGAATAAACATATTTAAGGCCGAGACCAATAGAAAGATTTTGTTTTAAAAGAAGCCCGTAAGAAATACCCACGTTAAATTCATAAGATTTAAAAGTACCGAGAATACGACCATCCGCCGCTGTATGGTCACTTTCCCCGAAATTCAGATAATTGATAAGCAAACCTATGGTTCCCCATTCCTCCGTTGGAATAGTAATACTGCTGAACGCGTGATACATATCGTCAAGATTAAAATCCGGCAGAAGCTGCTCCGCAAAGGCATCGATCTGAATATCCGCTTTGTCGTATCGTGCTATCCCTTCAGGGGTTGATGTCCAGATATCATCCCCCTGAACCATAAGCGATGTAACACGGTCTCCTGTCATACCGTTCTTACCATGAAAATGGATCCATTCCGCACCCACATATCTTTTAGATTTAACCTGAAACTTTCCTTTTTTATACCGGAACAAACCCTTGGCCGTGGCTATCCATATAAAATCTTTCGGATCAACGGTTATACCACTTACCTCATTGTCTTTAAATCTGAACTTTTTCCATCTGGACGGATCGGCAATATCAAAAATCTGGACAGCCCCGCCCTTACAGGCAGCCCATAGATAAATTTCTGCGTCAATCGCAATATCCCGAACGCTGTTGTCCAGGAGCCCGTCAGAGGTGTCGTAAACAGCGGTAACCTCATCGCGTTTCATTACGGCAAACCCTTTTTCTGTTGCAACGTATGCTTTGCCTTCTGAAACAAAGACACTGTTTACCTGCAATGAGGGCAGACCTTTTGAGGTATCGATTAAAACCCAGTCAACGCCTTTTTTGTAGGATATCCCGGAATTTGTAATAACATAAAGCTCTCCTTCCGAGTCGGTGACGGAGGTAATATTATCTTCTGGCAGGCCGTCAAGACTTGTAATACGTCTCCAGGAAACACCATCATACGTGTAGAGCCCCCCGCGTGTACCGATATGAAGAATTCCGCCTTCGGAAACCTCAAGACAATTTATTGAAAACTTCACGACGAATCTAAACGGAACCATAATGTCCGGGGTAAGCAGTTCGTCCTCTTCCGTAACTATGTTATTATAAGCCCTGACCGAATCGATAAATTCCGAGTAATTTTCCTTCTCATCCGAAGGTACATTGATATATCGAAGCAGAACATCATCAATTCTGTCTCCCTGTTCAAGAGGAATAACGTCGTATCCTAGCCATGACTTACCGTTAAAACGGAAAAGTCCGGAATCGGCTGAAGCCCATATAGAATTTTTTTCCATAATATTGAGCTTTCTTTTTCCTGATATAACCTTGATATCTCCGGTATTTTCAAAAGGCTCTGTATAACGCGTCCATTCATTGGCCAGGGGCCCCTGGCCGAGGCCGGCAGGATTATAATAGGTTGTAAAAACATCATCCGCAAGGGCTGTAAAGGCCTCTCCCATACCTGTAGCTCTTCCGCCAGGCGGAAAATTAAGACTGATCGCTGCGGCCTGTCCTACAGCAAAGGTTCGGCCGATTAGGCAGGCAAATATAAGAACTACAAGAAAGAATCTGTTTCCCAGCATATTTTTTTATACAAAGAAGTTATTGTTTATTTATTATAACCGAATCCCATTGCGGTAAATTATATCCGCCTTCTTCTTTTTGTCTTAAAGGTGCCAAAATCACTGTCTTCTTGCTGTCCCAGTCAACATCGCTCATAATTCTGCAACCGCATCCGGGATGGTATGGAGGAATAAGCTCAGGGTGTCTGTAAATATCCTCACGGGAAAGCATCATCCCCGTTCCTTCCCCTATATTACAGCATCCGACACATTCAGGGGTCCTTTCAAGAAGAAAATTATTTCTGCCAAGCTCATCAGCTTCCTCTACCGCTTTAATATTTTCTTCGATGCCTTCAGCCCATTCCCGGCATAATTTCTCAATATCCGATGAAGTTAAAGGGTTTCCGGAAGAATCTTTTCCTTTCTGAGAAAGGATTTTTTTTATTTCATTTTTATCCGGACGTATTTTAAGTACATCTTCCCTCGGGGATTTCCTAATGACCGAATAAACTCCGCTTGCATGAATATGAGGAAATTCCGGTACGCTTTCCGGCTCTTCCTTTTTCCTGCTGCCTATAATAAGCGCAAGAAGAATTATAACTGCAATGATTACGATAAAAGAAATAAAAATTGCGCTCATTGATTAAATTCCGATCTGCTGCGGTAAAAGTCGTCAGTAAAGTAAAATCTATTTAATGACATTTACAATAATCAAGAAAAGCGTTCAGCCTGAATAAATCAGGGACCTGCTTTTGAAGTAAGAGGTCCCTGATTAATATCAACATTAATAATTTATTTAGCTGACTTAAACTCTACCTTCTGCATAATATTAATCTGGACAAGAGTAAAAGAAATCAAAACTACCGCCATAATCCATCCCATGGCTGTAGCAGCACCGAATTTAAGCAAAGTAAAAGCATCCATCCAAACGCGCAGCCCCATAACCATCGTCGCGTCCGAAGGTCCGCCGCCGGTCATGGCAAGAATATTACCGGAGGCCTGAAAAGAACCGATGAAAGCACCGACAAAGTTTATTATGAGAATGGCTTTCAAGTGAGGGACCGTTATGTTAAAAGCTTTATATACAGGACCCGCTCCATCCAGATCGGCCGCTTCATATAATTCTTCCGGGATACTTTTAAGCCCTGCCTGATATATAAGGCTTCCCGGCCCGGCATGCATCCATATACTCGGCAGAATAACGCATATCATCGCCATATCCGCGTCCTGCAGAAATTTAAGCGGCTCGCCCTTGTCGATTATTCCGGCATTTATAAGCAGGCTGTTAAAAAGACCGTGCTGATCCGGCTGATAGAACTGGACCCAGAGCAGCATTATAACGACCCCGCTTGTAATCGCCGGTAGATAATAAACAACCCGGAAAAACACGCTTCCTCTCGGAACTTCGCTTACAAGCAAAGCCAATATCAGAGGAACCACAAATCCAAGCCCCAATGTAAGACCAACATAGGTAAAAGTACGCATCAGTGTCGCGTAAAAATCTTCGTCGAGAAACATTGCTATAAAGTTATCAAGCCCTATAAAAACCGAGTCAGCTACAACATGATAATCGTAGAAAGCCATCTGGGCCCCCTTCAAAAGGGGAATATATATAAAGATTCCCAAAAACGCAATGGCCGGAAACATGAAGACCCAGGCAGAAAGCTGCTCCTTTATGGGAATCCTGGTTCTCAGGTTGTATTTTCCGCTACCCATCTTTCCGCTGGTAATCTTTTTTGCCACAAATACCGCAGCGAATATCAGAAATATAAAGAGAAACGCTACAACAATGCCGGCAATAACTCTATACTTCCGCATTACCTCGGGTGATTCCTTGAAAAAGAGTTTACGGTTAGCCTTACGGTTAAAATTTTCCTGAGCCACTTCTATGGGAGTGTTAGAAAGAAGCACACTCTCATACATAGATTTAATATACGATAAAAGGCCGCGCGTTTCGGGTATCATCATGCCGGCTACACCGTATCTGTTAAGCTTTTCAAACATGACTCCCCACTCTTCGGGCTGCCTTTTTGCCAGATTATCATATCCGAACTTACGCAGAAATCTGGGATGTTGAAAAAGACCTTTACCAAGGGAAACCATTTTGTCTGTCAGTACCTTCTGAGACTCATAGGAAACAGTATAAAGCAGATACCTCGCGGCAGCATCGAGAAGCGTGGAATCTTTTGCGCATTCATGATTTAAGCCGTAATAACTTGTTGTGAGTATATAAGCACGAATACGGTACCCTTTAACCTTAATAACGGAATCCGCGGGAACAGTAACACCGTCTGTAAAACGGACAAGCCCGGTTCCTTTTACTGGAGCAGGAGGGCGTGAATACTGATAACCCCTACTGTAAGGTTTGTATTCAACAACCTCAACAATATTATTAGAGTTTATTACAGTGCCTCCGGGAATCTTCACCTTGCCGTCATTTAACTCTTCATATTCAGTAAAAAACTTACCATCCGGAATAGGCATTCCGACTTCAACGGAAGGGTCTTTCGACATAAAGGCATTACTTAGCGAGGTCTGACTCGCGTTCCCTATTCCGACATACCCGGTTTCTATATCCCGGTCCTTCTGTTCCAGGGAAAACTCGGTGTATACCTTGGCCGGCTTTGAATAGTATTTTTCAGAATTATCGAGATTGTCAATATATTCCATTATTTCAGGATCCTTGGGGTCCAGGTCAAAAGCGGGATAATAGGCGGTCCGGCTGCCCTCCCCCTTGACTATATATATACGGTTTTCTTCGCTGTCAACATGTTTTTCGTAAATATAACGGACTCCGTCTTTTTCGTAATGATAACGTTTTGTATCAACAAGGTCCTTAACCCATTTCAGATAATCTTTTGCAGGCTTATTATCAAGAGCAGCTATATTTTTGCCTGCCGAATCAGTACTGAATAAAAGCCCGCCAAACATTGAAGTCCAGGCCTGAAGACGCCATGCGGCGGTAAGACCGGTTTCTATCGATGCTCCGACAGCCTCTCCGTTTTTAAGGTCGGAGATTCTGTTACAGAATGCTTCAAATTCGCTCACAGTCTTAGGCAGAGCTA
>CAYNYI010000066.1:0-18350 GCA_964401455.1 uncultured Fibrobacterota bacterium | reverse complement strand
GAGTTCCACTTAAAAACAGATTTTTTTCTGTAGAAAAAACTAGACCACCTGAAAACGCCCCTTTTTACCTGACATAAGTATAAGATAATAACTTATATAGTTGTTTACAAATTAAATCAGTTCTATAATTATATTAAAAAGACCGTAGATTATCAATCTTTGGGGATTTTACATCCGCTTTAGAATAGAGGCAATATCCGTGCGGGCGAACGCGGTTTTACGGTCGCAAATAGAGTATGGAAGAAAAAGACTGCCGTTTTTGATAATACCTCCGCAGGAATATACGGCATTTGGAACATACCCGCCTCTTTTTTTACGGGAAGGCTCCAAAAGAGGTATGCCCAGGCGGCCGATTATTTTCGAAGGATCTTTTTTGTCCAGAAGAATGGCGCCAAGAGAATATTCTCTGACAGGTCCGACAGCGTGATATATTACAAGCCAGCCTTCTTCTATCAGAAGAGGCGGACCGCAGGTCCCGACCTGGAGCTTTTCCCGGTATCTCTCAGGCCTGATGATTACAGCGGAGTTGTTCCAGGAACGGATTGTATCTGAGAACATTATTGAAATATTTTCTCCGTCCTGACGCGATAATGCGGCATATTGCCCGTTGATTTTTTTCGGGAAAAGCGCCCAGTTTTTACCGGCGGCCGCTTTCCCCGAAGGCTGTATGAATTCGAAATATTGGAAATCAGCGGTTTTTATTATGCCCGGGCGGACGGTTTTGCCGTCGAATGCGGTGTATGTCCCGTAATATAAGGTCTTATCCTTTTCTGTAAACTTTACGAGTCTCATGTCCTCTATTCCGGATTTGTGATATTCGAAATGGGGAAATAAAATCCTTTCGTCTAATTGCAGGTCCCCGGAAAATTCGGCGCATTCCGATTTGTATTCCGGGAGACAAAGAAAGCGGCCGGGTCTTTTTACAGTGATTTCTCCATTGCCGCCGATCAGGCCCTCTCTGAATTCCACCGACGAAACATGCCCTTCTCCGATTGCCCTTAGTGTCAGGATAAAACGGGTAGCTCCTTTCGGCAGCTTCGACCGGTCTGGGTGTTCGACAATAGAGGGGTTTGAAAGCGCGGCCGCTTCCACGGAATATTCTTTTGAATAATATGAACCCGCGACGAGCTTCTGGTCTTCCGAAAATGTCTGCCCGGAGATTCCTTGAGGGAGGGCTTTATAAAAATTTTCAAGAAAGATTTTTTCCGCTTCACGGTGGTGGGAAAATAATTTTGTTTCAAGCTCCTTTTTGATTTTTTTTATTTCGGAAGGGGCTAAATTTTTTATTTGGTTAAAAAGTCTTGTTCTTCTTTCCTTATTCCCGTGCGTCATGGGAAGAAGAAGCATTCTTCTTTCCGAGGGCGAAAGGACCGGGCCTGTCCTGTTATGCGTTTGTTTCATCGTTAACTTTTTCCGGAATAAGAGACTCGTTATTTTATGCTTATAAAAAGGAAAATAAATAGATTATTTGTGATTATATAAAGGATAAAATTCATTTTCATTTATCTCTGCGAAAAACACCACACATTTATTATCTTATTCATCGGAAAATACGGAAAATTTATACAATAAAAAAACGGAGGAAAATTATGGCAATTGAACTTAAGAAAGACTGTAAATACTCTCTCGCGGTACCTACCAGTATGGGCGTCCGCCTTACTGCCGAAAACGGTCAGCCCATGCACTGCGGCAGAAAATTTATAATGCAGGCCACGAGCGCGGAATCGAATGTCGCGAGTGTCTCGTCATATCTCGGGCTTCCTGTTAAAGTCCTTACCACTTTTGTAAAAGACAGTCCGGTGGCCCGTTTTATTAAAGACGACCTTGGAAACCGGCGTATGGATTTTGAAGGTCCCGAGGTGGACCAGGGAGACCCATGGGGTTTCCGTCATCAGTTCAATCTTGCCGATAGTGGCTATGGATCGCGCGGTCCGAGGGTACAGAACGACCGTGCGGGAGAAGTGGGGCGCACCCTTGATGTAAAAGACTTCGACCTCGACCGTATCTTCGGTGAGGAGGGGATACAGATTATACATCTTTCCGGATTGATAGGCGCTCTTTCTCCGCAGACCGGGAAATTTTGTCTTGAACTTGCGAGGGCCGCCAAAAAATACGGAACAAGAATTTCTTTCGATTTGAACCACCGGGCCTCCTTCTGGAAAGGCCGTGAGAAGGAGCTAGGAGATATTTTTTCCGAGATAGCCGGTGTTTCGGATATACTTGTCGGTAATGAGGAAGACTTTCAGCTTTGTCTCGGAATCGAAGGGCCGGAAGCGGGCGGTAAGGATATTGCCGCGAAAATCGAGAGTTTCAAAGGGATGATCAACAATGTAAAAAAAGCTTATCCGAACGCTTCTGTATTCGGGACGACCCTGCGGCAGGTTGTCAGCGCCAATAAACATTTGTGGGGAGCCATAATGGCCGAGGGCGATGACTGGCATGTGATTGAGCCCCGCGAAATCGGAGTTCTCGACCGGATAGGCGGCGGAGACGGTTTTGTGGGCGGAATGCTTTACGCTGTCCTGCGCGGTTGGGAACCCGAAAAATGGGCACAGTTCGGATGGGCCAGCGGAGCTTTTGTGACGACTCTCCTGACAGACTATGCTCAGCCGGCCGACGAAGACCAGATATGGAGTATCTGGGAAGGAAACGCCAGAGTTAAAAGATAGTCTGAAAAATGCGAATAATAACCCGCGACGATTTTACCGATATTTATGTCAAACTTCGGCAGCGCGGGTTTTCTTTTCTTCTTTCCAAGCTGAGGCTTTCGGGAAACGCCCGAACGGCGAGCGCTAACGAGAAAAGCATAGACGGTACGGCCAACTGGTGGATTATTCCCTCTCTGCGCAGAGACTGGAACCGCGCCGTCACCGGAAGCCGGGATAAATGCGCGGAAGATTATATACGCGAAAAATATTTCTCCGGCAAAACAAATCTTAAAATTCTTGCTCCCGGTTCGGGCAGCTGCTCGCATGAGATTCTTATTGCGTCTTATCCCGAGGTTTCTGAGATTTTATGCATCGAGATTTCCGGCAAAACGCTTGAGGAGGTCAAACTTTCTGCTAAGAAAGAAGAAGCCGGGAAAATCATTTTCAGGCAGGGGGATGCTAATGTAATTGAACTGCCGGAAAACTTCTATGACGCGGCGGTTTTCTTTAACTCGCTGCATCATTTCCGTGATATGGAAAATTTTATTTCTAATAAAATCAAACGGTCTCTCAAGCCGGGCGGCCTTCTTATCATGGATGAGTATGTCGGCCCTGACCGTCTTTGTCTGCCTCAAGAGCAAATCCGGGCAGTAAACAGCGCTCTTTCCATTATTCCCGGAAAATTCCGTATCAGACATAAAACAAATCTTGAGAAAAAAGCTTTCAGCGGCTCGGGGTTTTTAAGAATGCTTGCCGCCGATCCGTCTGAATGCGCGGAATCTTCGAAAATTCTTCCGGCGTTAAGAGAGCATTTTGAAATTCTGGAGGAAACACCGAGGGGCGGTAATATCCTGATGCATGCGCTAAAGGATATCGCACATCATTTCGCCGGGGATGACCAGGAGGCGGCGGAAGTGCTTTCAAAGCTGAAAGAACAAGAAGCAAAATACCTGAAGAGTCATGAAAGCGATTTTGTTTTCGGGGTTTATAGAAAACCTTCTTCCGGGTTTTAAAATCCGAGTTTTTCGATTTATCAGTTTTCTTCAAAAACCAGTAAGTGCGGATCCTTCGTATTTGTATCGAAATTTATACCCCATGCGCTTGCGATATATATTCTGTTCCCGATAATTTCCAAATCAATATAACTTCCCTCAAATCCTTCGGGGATATTGATGTCCCAGCGGTTGATGATACCACCTGAGGAATCGGTTACACAAATAAAAGACCCGGCATTTATGTAAACATTTTCGTCTTTCACATGAATACCCATTCCATTCACCGGCTCATTGCTTCTGATGCTGATTATTTCCTGTGATGTACCGTCCGGGTTCATTCTGGAAAACCCGTCAATTTCATCGCTTACCATATAGATTTTCCCGCCATATGGAAACATGTCTATATATCCGCCGGCGAGGGAGCTGTCCAGTGCTTCAACATCAAAACTGTCGGTTACGGTTGTACCGTCGAAAATATAGACGCGGTCGTTTACGCGGTCGGCTATATAATATGTTTCCTCAAATTTTATCATATTTACCGGCTGTGAACCGATATTGAAGCTTTCTATAAGCGTCAATTCCGGAGAATAGTGTCTGATCGATGAATTATTAAGGTCGCATATCCAGATTGTCGAGTCTGTGTCAACCATGACACCGTGCGGCAGGTCCACAGAAGGAAGTGTGGCGGGGAAGCCCCCTGCGGGTGCGCCGTTGGAGAGGTTTACGATGGTAAGTCCGTTATTAAGCCACCCTGTAAGGTAGAATGAGCTGTCGAAAAGGACCATACCGAAGTGGTGTACCGAATCGGGAAAACCCGTCAGTATTTCAGAAGGGGCGGCGGCTCCTTTTACAACCGCTACTTTAAGAGTATCGTCGATAATATGACCATCGGTCATTTTTATTCTCGCGGCGATCCTGAAATCCGGGTCTGGCGCGGAAGGGGCGGTAACCGAACAGATCCGGGTTTCATAATAAACAAAATCTCCGTCCGCCCCGGTATCGTATAAAACCGAATCTACGGATCCGTAAGGATAGTCAGCGCTGATCAGCCCGATCTGAAAAGTACTGCCGGTGTCCGCCCAATACGGACAGGAGTATTCCGCTTTTACGGGAAATCTTTTATTTTCGTCATCAGCGGTCAGTCCGCATCTGATATTCTCTGAGCCGTCCCACCCGGTATGGAAATAGGTGAATCTGAACATGATTTCACGGTCTGTTCCCGGAGGAGCCGTAATATCGCCCCACATTGTGTCCGCAAGAATTGTGTCTGAATTTATGTTAATGTAAACCCATGCTCCGAGAGAATCACCATCATCATCAGAAACAGAAAAAATGACCCTGCCTTCCCAGGTTATTTCTTCCATATTTTCTCCTGCCGGATATTGTGATATTATACGAAACGACTCTTCAACGGGGGTAAACGATGTTATGGAAGGTTCGGCGGCAAACGAACCTGTCGCAGCCGAAAAAAGTATAAAAATCCATAAAGCCTTCATTTTGGAGTTCTCCTTTTGTCTATTGTCATATTCAGAATATATTTTCCTAAACATAAATAATTTCACATTGGTCTTCTGATAATTATCTTTGTTTTATATATGGAACGTGTTTTGTTCGCAAGATTAAAATTTTGCCTCCGGCGATGTCATTATTTTATATTTTAATTGAACATTTTCCTTTTTTAAATCCTGATCACAAGGGGGCCGCATATGAAAGCGATAATGGTAATGTTTGACTCATTGAATCGCCATATGCTTTCTCCTTACGGATGTGATCGGGTAAAAACCCCGAATTTTGACCGGTTGGCTTCTAAGTCCGTTACTTTTACGAACAGTTATGCCGGAAGCATGCCTTGTATGCCCGCTCGCAGAGAACTTCATACCGGGCGCTATAACTTTCTGCACCGCTCCTGGGGGCCTATAGAGCCTTTTGATGATTCTATGCCTGAAATTTTGAAAAACAGCGGTGTTTACTCACACCTCGTGAGTGATCATTATCATTATTGGGAAGACGGTGGTTCCACTTATCATGAAAGATACAGTTCATGGGAACTTTCACGCGGGCAGGAGGGAGACCCCTGGAAGGGTGAGGTCGGGGATCCGGAAATACCGTCGACAGTTAATAAAGGTTACCACAAAAGAAAACTCTGGAGACAGGACTGGGTTAACCGTAAATATATGGATACTGAAGAAAAAATGTCTCAGGCCAAGACTTTTAAAAAAGGCCTTGAGTTTCTTGAGACAAATAAAGACGAAGATAACTGGTTTCTGCAAATAGAGACATTTGATCCCCATGAACCGTTTTTTAGCCAGGAAAGTTATAAGAAGCTGTATCCCCACCATTATGAAGGAAAACATTTTGACTGGCCCGAAGCCGGGAAAGTCGATAATACTCCGGAGGAAACAGAGCATGTTAAAATGGAGTATGCGGCTCTTATGACAATGTGTGACAATTATCTCGGAAAAGTCCTTGATTTTATGGACCGGCATGAAATGTGGAAAGACACAATGCTCATCGTTAACACAGACCACGGCTTTTTATTAGGTGAACATGATTTCTGGGCAAAATGCCGAATGCCTTTTTATCAGGAGATCATTCATACTCCCTTTTTTGTCTGGGACCCCCGTTTCGGAAAAAAAGGAGAGAAACGCGGGAGCCTTGTCCAGACAATAGATATTGCTCCCACCATTCTTGATTTTTTTAATATTGATATTCCTAAAGATATGCAGGGAAAGCCTCTGGGTGAAACGGTAAATTCCGATAAACCCGTTCGGGAAGCGGCGCTTTTCGGTATGCATGGCGGACATGTGAACTGTACTGACGGAAAGTATGTATATATGAGAGGGCCTGTAAAAGATGAAAACCGGCCTCTTTTTGAATATACATTGATGCCGACCCATATGAATTGCCGTTTCTCCGTTGATGAGATGAAAACGGCCCGGCTCGCCGGTCCTTTCGAATTTACAAAAGAATGCAAAACTTTGAGGACAAGAGGAAGAGATACTGATTATAATTGGTATTACGGCTTCGAGACAAAGCTGTTTGATGTCGAAAAAGACCCTGAGCAGAAGGAGCCGCTTAATGAACCTGAGACAGAGAAACGGATGATTGGCTTGATGAAGAGTTTAATGCGGGAAAACGATGCTCCCGATGAGCAGTATGAAAGACTGGGAATTTAATTACTTTCTTTGTTGTCATAATAGAAATCAGCCATTTCTCTTGCCTTTTTGAGCAGGTAGTCATAAACTTCGTTCAGCTTTCTGAAATACATAACTTTTTTTGGGTCGGTGCAACCGTCAGGCCACACATACCACCCATGAAAAGGCGGAACGCTCACTCCTGTTTTTTCGGCCCACTCTTCTCTGCTTATTTCTCCGTGCATGGGAAACCGGTTTATGTCGTACCGGAGTGAAGCAGCCAGGACTCCGACAGAGACCAGATCCATATTAAACTTCCTGTATCAGTGTATTTTTATTTAATCTATTAACAATAAAGATAAGGATTTGTCTTTTAATTGTAAAGCGAATTTATGCAAATTTAATAGAAAATCCTTTGATTAGGGCATACGCTGTTTTTATTTTATTTTTAATTACGGAATCACTATTTAAAAAAAAGGAGAGAAGATGGCTAAATGTATTATTCACATCGATGACGACGCGGACATAAGGTTCGCTGTAAAAGCGATACTCGAAAAGGAGGGCTTTGAAGTTCAAAGTTATGAGGTTCCCGGGGATATGCCCGAAACCGTAAAGGAAAAACATCCGGATCTTTTTATTCTTGATATAATGATGGATGAGGTCGATTCGGGATTGAAGTCGTATGAGGAATTTAAAACAACTTTTCCTCATGTGCCTGTAATTTTCCTGACTTCGCTCGGAGATCAGATTCAGGCTTATTTTGAAAGTAAGGGCGATTCCCCCTGGATAATTGAAAAACCGGTTACACCGGATAAAATACTCAGCAATGTGAAAAAAAGGCTGGCTTAATGCCCTCTTTTATTCTCCGTCGTCCCAATAAAACAGCTGATGACGGCAAATTTTCGTCCACCGGCCTGAGCGACGATGTGCTTATGGACAATGCCTGCTGGTTTGTCCAGCTGAGATGGCTGGTTCTTGCCGTTTTCCTCGGTATGGCGGCGGTAATGAAAATATTCGGACAGGGTCTTACGGAGGCCGGAATTTTTGTCCCTCCGGAAGTTTTTCTTTATTCAGGATTTATCCTTTTTATTTTGAACGCTTCTTTTTTGTATATTTCAAAGGAAGTCAGGAGCGGGAACCGGAGATTCTTTACTCCGCAGTCAAGTTTAAAACTGCAGATAGCGGTTGACCTTGCTGTTCTTACCGTGATGGTACATTTCCTCGGCAGTACGGGTACGCCCGCGCCTTTTCTTTATGTCGTCCACATATCTCTGGCATGTGTTTTCTTCTCAAAGAAATCCAGCTTTTCGGTGACTGTCCTTTCCGCGGCCCTTTATTTAGCCTGTGTTTTGGCCGAGCAGTCCGGTATTATAAAGCTGCGTTCGGTTTTTCCCGGTTCATTTCATTATGAGGGAATAAAGGCTTTTCTGATTGCGGTCTCTGCGGTTTTTGTTATGTTTGCCGTCTGGTTTGTTGTCTCAAGACTTTCCGAGAAAATCCGGATCCGCGAGCAGCAGCTTCTTGAAATTCAGGAAGATCTTAAAAAATCCCAGGCCGAGAAAGATGAATACGCGGTTTATACTACGCATCAGTTGAAATCCCCGCTGGATACCATAAGAAGCAATATTACAATGATTCTTGAGGGCTATGTAGGCAAGACTGACGATGCCGCGACCGACATGCTGCGGAGGATCGATAAAAAAGCCAGTGATATGGGAGCGCTGGTTCTGGATTCACTCAGATTGTCCCGCCTTAAAGTTAATGACGGTTCCGGAAAAAGCATTGATACTCCGGTCAAACAAATAATTGAAAAATCAATTGAAGCGGTTTTGCCCCAGATTAAATCCAGAAAAATTAAAGTGCTGACCGATATCGAGGACTTCTCCGTCAGGATAAACCCTGAACATCTCAAAATGATAGTTGACAACCTCACGGCGAATGCGGTAAATTATTCATATGATGAAGGAGTCGTAAAAATTAAAGCTGTGTCAGGTGTTTCGTCTTTTATTAAAATCTCAGACAGCGGTATCGGAATAGACCCTGAAAAACTGCCTCATATATTTGAGGAATATTTCAAGACAAAAGAGGCCATGAAGCATAATAAATCCTCTTCCGGAATAGGTCTCGCCATAGTCAAGCACGCGGCGGAACTGAACGGTATAGACATTCAGGTCGAAAGTGATCCCGGCAGGGGTTCTGTTTTTTCAGTTATTTTTGATAATTCTTTTAAAAAGGAGAAACCATGAAAAATGCGGCCGTATTTATTTTAATATCGGTTTTCATCTGTTCCGCGGCCTCTCTCAGTTTTATTAACGGCAGCGTAAGCATCAACGGCAGGCGGGCCAGGCTCGGAAAAGAGGTCGGGCCGAAAGATACTGTCTCGACCGGCTCAGAATCGGCAGCGGACATACTCCTTTATGACGGAACTTCTGTTTCATTGAAAGAAAACTCGAAACTTGTTATTACCGAAGTTGTTCCGGAAGAAAAAAAAGCTGATCTTACCGTTCTTGCCGGTAAAGTTCTTTCTATAGCGGCGAAAAAATCGGATTTTAATCTTCACACCCCAACAGCGGTTGCCGCAATAAGAGGAACAATCTTTTTCTGCTCGGTCAAGGAGGAAAAAGACTATTTCTGCACTTGTAACGGTACCGTGGAATATACAAATAAAAAAGGAAAATTAAAGACTGTTTCTACCGCGCATCACAAAGGGGTCTTTGTCTCGAAAGACGGCAGATTCTCGGATGCCGGTATGGATGAACATACCGACGCCGAAATTTTCGAACAGATGTACAGGCTCGGGAAATAAAAAATGGCTGGTTTCTATTTATCTCTGCTTCTTCTTTTTATTCTTTCCGGAGGGTGCTCAAGAAGCAGGGAGGATTATCTTGACGCAGACCGGATTTTTGTTTTAAGGACAGAGGGTATAGACAGGCTTTCCGCTTCGGCAGGCTGGGAAGCAAAGCTAGACGGCCAAACCGTTGAAAAAAACGCCAGGGTGGATCATCCTTTTGATGGATCCGTATATCCTCCGGATATTGTCGGCGGTCCGTTTATCTGGTATGATACTACCGCTGCTTCAAGATGGCTGATCCGGTTTTCGGGTCTCTCGGATGGGCAGGAGATTAATGTTTATTCTGATGGTTCTTCTGAAGCTCCGGTCATAGACAGGCTATGCGAAAGCAGTACAAACAGATTCGAAATTCCAAAAGGAAGACACTGCTGGACTCCTCCCGATTATCTCTGGGAACATATTAAGAGGTCCGCCGCCGGTAAAATAGAAATGTCCGTTTACGGTTTTCAAAAAGACAAAATAAAGCGGGTTTCATTTGCGGAGCCTGTTTCTTTTTTTGTGTCTTCCGACACTGTAGGCAAGCCTGTTTTTTACCGTGATGTCCCGCTGATGCCTTCGGCGACCCAGAAAGGGGTTGTCAAGCCTCTGGCGCGCCGGGCTCTTCCTCTTATAAATTGGCGGCTGCGCGATATCTCAGGCCCGGACGCGCCTGTTGTCATGAAAGATATGCCAACCTGCGCCAATTGCCACAGTTTTTCCAAAGACGGTTCTAAGCTCGGAATGGATATGGACGGACCCAGAGGAGACAAAGGCAGCTATGCTCTTGTGGATGTAAATGGGGAGATAACCGTAACTTCATCCGATGTTTTTTCATGGAATAATTTCAACAGAGAGAAGCCTTCTTTCGGCCTTTTTTCCAGGGTTTCTCCGTGCGGAGAATATGTGGTCTCGGCCGTTGACGAGGAAGTATATGTAAGGAATTATAAAGACTATCGCTTTCTTCAGACTTTTTATCCTACAAGAAGCAGGATCGCGGTTTATTACACGAAAAACAAAGACATAAAAACGCTACCGGGCGCGGACAGCCATTCATATGTGCAATGCAATCCTGTATGGACTCCGGATGGAAAGGAGATCCTGTTTTTACGCGCACGCGCCAGAAGCGCTTATTCAAAAGGGCCTCAGGCCGAATACGCCAACGACCCGAGAGAGCTTCAGATAAAATACGATATATATCGTATTCCTTTTAACGAAGGCAAAGGAGGCGATCCTGTCCCCGTGGAAGGTGCTTCATCAAACGGTATGAGCAATTCTTTTCCGAAGGTCTCGCCCGACGGGCGCTGGATTGTCTTTGTTAAATCAAAAAACGGTCTTTTAATGAGGCCGGACAGCCGTCTTTGGATAATACCGTCAGAAGGCGGAGAAGCCAGAGAACTGGGCTGCAATCTTCCGCTGATGAATTCATGGCATTCCTGGTCGCCTGATTCAAAATGGATGGTTTTTGTCTCTAAAACGCTGTCTCCTTTTACACGAATGTTTATAACCAGACTAGACGGAGACGGAAACGCTTCGCCTCCTGTACTTATACCTAACTCCACGGCTGCCAACAGGGCGGTAAATCTTCCTGAATTTCTTAATAATGAGGCGGGGGCCGTAAAAAACATTTATACTCCGGCTGTAGATTATAAAAGACACCTGGAGTCCGCGAAAAAGTTTATTGAAGAACGAAAATTCGACAGCGCTTTTTTTTCGATCAGCAAATCTCTCGATCTTCGTCCGGAACATCCGGATGTCCATTCAACACTCAGTTTTGTTCTTGATGAGTTAGGGCGCACAAAAGAAGCGGTTGTTCATTATGAAAAAGCTCTCGAGCAGGATCCGGAAAATGTGTCGCACTTGATAAATTACGGGGTATTGCTTAACAGGCAGGGGAGATTCAACGAGGCTGTTTCGGTTTTTCGGAAAGCCGCCTCTTTTTCGCCGGATGCGCCGGGCGCATATTTTAACTGGGGACTTGCTCTCATGGAGGAAGGAGATACAACAGGCGCGGAAAGAATGTTTAAGAGGTCGCTTGAGGCCGACCCTGAACTTGATTACGCTTATGTTCAACTCGGCAGAATAGAGTTTCTAAAAAAGAACTATGCCGGTGCGGTCAAAAATTACAGCACAGCCTCCGAAATAAATGTGCGGAACGGACTCGCCTGGTATAATCTTGGTGTTTCCTTTTATAAGACCGGAGAAAACAAAAAAGCCGAAGAAGCTCTTAAAAAGGCGGCGGAGCTTAACCCTGAAACGGGCGGGATTTTCGCGGCGCTGGGTAAGGTGTATTCTTCGGAGGGCAGAAACCGGGAAGCTGCCGGAGCATTTAAAAAAGCGGTAGAACTTTCACCCGAAAATCATGTTTTCAGAAAAGACTACGGTTTGTCTCTTCTCTCCGTCGGAAACCGGGACGCGGCTCTCGAAAACTTTATCACTTCAGCCGGTCTTGACCCTGATTATGGAGAAGCTTATCTTCTTGCCGGAAACATCTATATGATAAGGGCTCAGTATGGGATCGCGGCCGAGTATTATAAAAAGGCAATGAACACCAAAAAGCCGGTAAGGGACGCGATTTATAATCTATGCAATGCTCTTGGTGCCCTTGAGAAATACGAAGAAGTCATCTCTATTTGCTCTTTGGAACAAAGGCGCAGCCCCGGCGACGCGCGTCTGTTTCTTACCCGCGGAACGGCTTTTCTTTCGAGCGGTAAAAATAATAAAGCCCGCTCTGATTTTTTAAAAGCTCTAAAATTAAACCCGGGGCTGAATAAAGCCTATTATAATCTCGGTCTTCTCGAGGAGAACGAAAAAAATATCGAAAAGGCGCTTTTTTATTATCGGAAATTTATTGAGAACAGCACGCCCGGCACGGATGCGGCCGGCACAGCCGCCGCGAAAATACACAGCCTTTCACAAAGACAGGGAAACTGAAAACCATGGATTATCCAAACCTTTCAAGAGGTCTCCTGAAATTTTCTTTCGGAAGAAACGGGGAATTTGAGGAAATTATATACGAGGACAGTGAAAAAGAGATTAAGAGCGCCATTTCAAAGCGTCTTTACCTGTCTCCGGAGGAAATTCTTTTGGAAGACAGGGAATACCGTGTCAGTGGAGGCGGCGTTCGTTATCCGTATTCTATCGAGGAGGAAGCTGTTGAATGAAGGGCTTTTATCGTTTGTCGATGATTTTTTGTCATCTGATCATTTTCTTGTAATAAGCGGCCCGGTAAAAGAGTATGCCGCCGGGGTCCTCACGCACGCATGTGAATATCTCGGAGAAAGACCTTCTTTGTCTTCTATAGAAAAAGGGATGATGCAGGCGGCTTATCTTGATATTCCGGCTGAAGCAAAAAAAGAAATACCTTCTCTGCTTGAAAGTTTTTTTTTATTCCTGGCCGACACCGGGCGGGTTCCCGGCGCCTCTTCCTGGGCATCCGACACCGTCCTTGCGGGGGTTTCTTTCACGGCTTCTGTGAGGGAAGACGGCTCTGTAAAAGGAAAAACTTTTCGAAAAAATTATACCGATGTCGGACGGAACGATAAGTGTCCCTGCGGGAGCGGAAAAAAATTCAAGAAATGCTGCATGGGGCTCTTGCAGTAAGTTTGTCAAAACAATAATTGGGGGGGTAAATGAACTCACTTACCATTACCGGAATAATAACGGAAGGGGCCGTTACCGGACTTAAAAACGCGGCTTCTCTCTGCGCCGCTTTGTTCCTCTGGGTTATTACCATCTGGGTCCCGTATATTAATGTCGGGACGACGATAGGAATGGTTAATCTCGTCGCCAATATGGGAAAAGGGATTATAATGGCGCCGACGGATATCTTCAAGGCGGAATACCGAAAGTATATGGGGGAGTTTTTTCTTCTTGTCGCTTTCGCGGGTTCCGGTATTTTTGCTGGATTTCTTTTTTTTATAATTCCCGGAATTGTGATCGCCACTGCCTGGGGACAGTCAGTATATCTTATGTTTGACAAGGAACTTGGTCCGCTTGAGGCGATTAAGGAGAGCAACAGGATTACTTATGGAAATAAGTGGACAATTTTTCTCGGGCTTCTCACGCTCAGCCTGATTTTTTCGGTAATTTCAGCTGTTCTTGTAAGCCTCCTTGACGCGATTCTGCCTCAGCTCAAGGAGTTTGCCGGCTTTATTGTCGGGCTCTTTGGGGCTGTTGCCGGACTCGGCGCCAGAGCATATATATACGGGACTCTTACGGGGCAGTATAAAGCTGCTGATGTTAATGCCGTGGGTCAGACTTTTGAAACGGAATAATTGTATATTAAATTCCGGCCAGTTATATTTTGTTTTTTTTAAAGGAATACCTCATGAAATTCAGGACATTTTTCAGAACGCTTTTGTTTTTAATGACGTCTATTCTGTTTCTTTTCTGCTCAGAGAAGAATGCTGTTTCAGAATCAGGGCAAAGTGATGTTACGGATTTACAAAACAGAACGTTTGAAACAGAACCTGATTCAACAGATCCAAGGTATGTTGATGCTCAGCAATCAAAGATTTCGGCAACAGCCTATTTACCGATTGATACAAGCCGGTATGAAATTCATATAAGGGATTCTTTCCATGATTTTATTTTTTTAAACCCCCTTGAAAAGAGCCTTTCTTCAAATCCTTATTTTAGAAGTTACATTGGTTATGACGGTTTTTTTGTTACAAAAGGCCAGAAATACGATGCGTCATTTATATATAACGTAGAAGCTAAGTCTTTCTCTGCGTCCATGCATTTCTGCAAAGACCAAACAATGAACTATTATTGCAAATTACAATCTGAAAATTATTATGCAGGTGTTTATGCCTGGACAACATTAAATTATGCTACTCTGAATAAATTAAGGCTGATAAGCTGTATCGTATACAAGGGAAGTTTTTTAAAATCTCATTGAAGGGAATGATATAATGAGAACGGCTATACTGTTTTTTGTTTGCGTTTTTAATATTCTGATAATAAACTGCAGCAATAACGGCTCTTTAAATCCGTCGGACAATGACACAACTCTTGCCGGAGAGCCGATCGGGGTTATTTTGCCATTGACCGGGGATGGGCCACTTGATATTGTCGCCCAGCAGGCGGTTCTGGAAATCGCGGTAGAAGATGTCAATGAGTATTTTAAGGAAAACGGGATTGATTTTACGGTAAGGGCGGAAATATACGATTCAAGAAATATATTCCGTGGAATACAGGACGCTCTTTCTTATTTCGAGGAAGAAAATATGAAACTGGTTGCCTGTGCCGGTGCAAGCCAGAATGTAAAAGACGCTCTTCATGATATTCAAAGCTTTGACGGTCTTTTTATTCACTCGACAAGCACTGCTCCATCCCTTTCTCTGGATGACAATCTTTACCGTTTTATTCCCGATGACAGCCTCACTTCTCAAGAAATTGCCGGGAAAATATGGGCCGATAGTATAAAAAAAATTATTATCCTCAACAGGGAAGATGTCTGGGGGGATTCTCTGGCAGGAAGAATAAAAAGAGCCTATGGAGATCTTGGAGGAATAACAGATACGGCAATATCATATGTCGCGCGTCTTCTTCCCGATTGTCTTTCCGCATCTCTCGACAGCGTTGATGCCCGTCTCACAGAAATTCTTTCAGGCGCAAATTCGGAGGAGGTCGGATTGGTTGTTTTGTGTTTTAATGAAATAGTTGATATTTTAAAGCAGGCTTCTTCTACAACTAACCTGCTTGATGTTTCGTGGTATGGCAGTGACGGTATTGTAACAAACGATTTGGTACTTGAAGATTCTTTGGCCGGATTAAATGCCGCTGCGGTAAATTTATATCGTCCCGTTATATCTTTGGAAGAGAACCCGAAGCTTGAAAGAGTCAAGACTGCGGTTGCGGCAAAAATCGGTTATGCGCCGGATGTAAGCAGTTATTTGACATATGATGTGTTTTTTGCCGCCGCGATGGTAAGGGCGAAGGGGCGTGCGGGCAGCTTGGACAGTTTGGAGCAATGCCTTTCTGACATTTTAACCGAGGACGTTTTCATCAGCGGGAACATCTTGCTTGATAGCTGTGGAGACAGGTATGGTTGTTCTTTTGATTTTTATAAAGTCTCAGATGAAGGAAGCGGTTACTCCTGGATTAAAGCGGAAGATGTCGTTTATGAATGAACTTGAAGAAAAAGAAATTCAATGTCCGTATTGCGGAGAGACTATAAACGTTTTAATTGATCCGTCTGTTCCTGATCAGGACTATATTGAAGACTGCCGGGTTTGCTGCAGGCCGATCAGGTTTAATGTAAAAATCATTTCTTCAGAAGATGTAAGTGTTTTTGTGTCTGCGGAAAATGAGTAGAACCGCAAATAGAGCCTCGCAGAAAACATTGTTCATGTCCCGACCCGGATCAGACTTGGTTTAAACACCGGAAAGATCATAAAAAAACGCACATAACAGAAACACCATGCAGAAAAAAAGTTACTTGTCATTTATTAACAATCCGGTAATTACTTCAGAAACGCCGTACAAACAGGAATGCATTACAAAAACCAATGCTTTCAATGCGTTCTGGGAAGCACATAATCTCCCCGGTTTTCCTGAGCCGCTTGTCCTCTCTCCAAAGCCCCGAAGCTACCGTACCACCTCAAAGCGATCATTGCAATATAATGGTCAGCAATGTTCCCTGGTTTATACTGCCGACAAGGTAAAAACAAAAAACGAAGCAGCGGCACTTCTGGAGCCGTTGGAACATGGTAAACTCTACCAATTTCTTGCCACGCAGTTCAATACTCCGTTGTTCGGGAAATGCGGCCGAAATTTGAACTATGTGATAGTCAGAGGGAATTATACCGAACGCACGCTGATCTTTAACGCAAAACAGCTTAACGCTTCAGTAGTGAAGAAACTTTCAGCACTGGCTGATTTGTGCCGCAAGCAAGACCCGAATCTGATATCCTCGTTTTTGTTCTCAGACCCGAGCGGTTCCGCGTATTACCTGGATACTTTGCCACGAACCGGGGCAGGAAAGGTTAAAAAGTTTTTTGGCCCGGCAAAGCTGTTAAATAAACTTGACGGTCTGTATCTGTATTATGACCCTTTCAGTTTTTCTCAGATCAATCAGTCGCTGGTCCCTGAATTGATAGCTGCGGCGGAAGAGTTCTTAAAGCCCTCGACCTCGCATCGGCTGATTGATCTCTACTGCGGCTACGGCCTTTTTGCCCTGGCATTAGGAAGGAAGTGCGCCGGGGTGTTCGGCATGGACAGCAACCGCGGCTCTATAGAGTCAGTAGAGTTCAGCGCACAGAAAGCCCGCCCACCCATAAAATCACGCTTCAAGAACGCGCCGGTTACTGCACAGACGGTGAGTACGGCAATTCCGAAAAAGATAAACAAAGATGAGCTGCTTGTACTTGACCCGCCGTTCTCCGGAACAGAGAAAGGGGTGATCCCCGCGCTTGCGGAACGAGGGCCCTCAAAGGTTATCCATCTGTTCTGTAACGTTGACCGTGTGCCCGCCGAATTGAAAATATGGATGCGATGCGGCTATAAGGCGCGTTCGGTAAAGCTGTTCGACATGTTTCCGGGAACACCCAATTTGGAGATCATGGTTGCATTGGAACGGTGAGTAAAAAAGCTGCTTTGTTAGTTTCAAATTCCTTCATCAAAAAATGGTGTTATTCCGGATAGCGGGTTTTGATTGGCATGGGCCTCCAAAACTAAAGAGGGGAGCTATATAGAGTCTCAGTTTTGAGTTTAGGAATGAAAACGCAGAGAAAGCCCCTGCAAAAAGTTCCGGAGCACCTGGTCTTTACACTTCCGGTAGTGCCGGTGTTCCCGCTTTCTGAAAAAAGCGCTGAGCTCGTGCTTGCTGATGGAGCAATTTGCGCTTGCCAATATTTCCATAATATCTTCTGACTGAAGGTTTAGAGCTATTCGTAGTTTTCTGAACACTATATTGTTGGTGAGCTTATTTTCTGGTTCTAATTGCGGACCCTCTTTTTTACCTCTGCGATCAATAATAAGCCCATTGAGAAAAATCGCGAGGGTTTTGTCGCTACAGGGAACAAAAGACTCGTCATCATCTTTTTTCAGCCAGTCACTGGTCTGCGCGCGGGTAACGTGGAGGTCTCCTTTTTTGAAGATGGAGATGACCTTTGAATCATCAAAGTCCAGTGCATATCGAAGGCGGCGGAGAATATTATTGTTTGTCATGTGTAATAAAAATCGTATAAATTGCCGGCTGCGCTCAGGATCGCCTGGTCTTTTTCCCTTTATAGAAAGTTTTTCGGCCCGGTTCGGCAGAACGCGGAGGACGTTTACCGCTTTTTTTATCTGTCCCTGATTTGCCTTTGGCATGTGTAAACAGCGGCTGACGCCCTTTTTCTTTGAATGCGCCAATGATCTCTTCGGCCTTTTCAAAAGGAACGGTTATAAAAGAAAATGAGTCCATGACCTGAATATCGTCGATCATGCGGTTCTTGATTTTTATCTGCTCCATGACCAGGTCTGCAAGCCGCTTTGGCGTGACACCGTCTTTTTTACCCATTGCCATAAACAGACGGGCCTTGCCCTGGCTGTCGAGCTGGCGCTCTTTTAAGCCCCCCTCTTTTACCGGTTTATAGGCATCGGCATTCAAGGTCTCTTTGAAACAATACGAAAGAATAGACGCAAGTACTTCCGCAGGCTTGTTTTGTTCAAGGAGGTCTTTTGCCCACGAAAAGTAATCAGGGTCAACATCTTCGCCAAATGCCATCACGGCATGTCCTACTACCCCACGAACATC
>CAYNYI010000065.1:0-18435 GCA_964401455.1 uncultured Fibrobacterota bacterium | reverse complement strand
CAAAGAAGTTTTTCTTCCACGGCCGGTTCTATTAGTTTCTTAACAAATATAAAAATGTCAAACCGGCCAAGAAGTCTAAAGGTGCGGAAAAGACCGAAACAGAAAGTTAGCCCGGGTAAACCCGAATTGTTTTTGAGAAGGCCGCTTAATTACAAGAGGCCTTCTCTTTTTTTTATTAAGGAGGACCGTTTTGCATAATGCCGGTTCAAAAAAGCCGCCCGTCGGCGGTCAGGCGGTTATCGAGGGTGTCATGATGCGGGGGCCCGCAAAAGTCGCGACGGTGGTCAGAAGGGCCGACGGCTCTTTCTCCTCCGAATCCAGAGATTTTGTATCACTTTCCAAAAGGAACAGGTTTTTCGGCCTGCCTGTTATAAGAGGCGCCGTGACTCTGTTTGAGTCTCTCTCTCTCGGGTTTTCATCTCTGTCTTTTTCAGCAGATATGGCGATGGAGGATGAAAAAAAAGAAAAGGGAGAAGAAACGTCCGGGGAAGACGGTAAAAAACCTCTGAAAGAAAGAATAATGACAGCACTTTCTTTTGTTTTCGCTTTTTTAATGGGCATAGCTATTTTCATGGCCCTTCCTTATTTTATTACCGGCGTGCTTCCTTTCACCAAAGAATCCAATCCCGCGGCCTTCAACCTCGCGGCAGGATTTATCAGGGTTGTTTTTTTCCTGATTTATGTATATTCTATATCATTTTTAAAAGACATAAAAGCTGTTTTTCAATATCACGGCGCGGAGCATAAATCTATTTTCTGCTATGAAGCGGGGGAGGAGCTCACTGTTGAAAACTGCCGCAAATACACAACGAAACACCCCAGATGCGGAACGAGTTTCCTCCTTATAGCGGCGCTTTCATGCATAATCGTTTTCGCGGCAGTCGATTCTCTGATAGCCTTGTTCTGGAGAGCATATATTTCTCCCGAATGGTATCTGCGAGTCGCGGTACATATTCCTCTTATTCCCCTTGTTTCCGGAATTTCCTATGAACTTTTAAAATTCGCGGACAAATACAAGAAAAACCCTGTGCTTGCTTTTTTTAACCGTCCCGGGCTGCTTCTCCAGAATATTACAACGCAAGAGCCGGATGACCGCCAGATTGAGACCGCTATCAAGTCATTGAAGGAGGTACTTTGAGTATAAGTCAGGCTTTTCTGTCTAAAATTGAGCGGGTAAAAAAACGTTTTTCGGAAATCGACGAACTTTTAATGGATCCCGAAGTAACTTCTGATCCTTCCGCAATGAAGGATCTCGGAATCGAGAGAAACGAAGTGCAGAAGCAGATGGAATTTATAAATGATTACGAAAAAACCGCGGATGCTCTTTTTTCTAATACCGAGCTTATAAAATCCGGTGAGGATCCAGAGCTGGCTGAAATGGCGAGGGAAGAAAACGAGTGGCTTTTAAAGGAAAAAGAAAGACTGGAGAAGGAGCTCCGCGTTCTTCTTGTACCGAAAGACCCGGAGGACCGTAAAGACGCGATTGTGGAAATCCGCGCCGGTGCCGGAGGAGACGAAGCCGGGCTTTTCGCCGGGGATCTCTATCGTATGTATATAAGGTATGCCGAGAAAAAAGGTTGGAAAACAGAAGCCCTTACTATGAATGAAACCGGAGTAGGCGGCTATAAAGAAGTGGTTTTTAATGTAAGCGGGGAAAACGTTTATGGTATTTTGAAATTCGAGAGCGGAGTTCACAGGGTGCAGCGTGTACCCGAAACAGAAAGCAGCGGAAGGATCCATACTTCGGCGGCGTCGGTCGTGGTTATGCCGGAAGCGGAGGATGTGGATGTTGACATAAACCCGTCAGAACTGCGTATCGATGTTTTCAGAAGTTCAGGCCCGGGCGGACAAAGCGTCAATACCACAGACAGCGCGGTTCGAATAACACATGAGCCTTCCGGTATTGTCGTTTCATGTCAGGACGAAAAATCGCAGATAAAAAACAAAGCCAAGGCTATGAAGGTCCTTCGGTCGCGCCTTCTGGACAATGCTCTGCAGAAAAAGAAATCTGAAAGTGACGCCTCGCGCCGCTCTATGGTCGGCTCCGGCGACCGCAGCGCGAAAATCCGTACGTATAATTTTCCTCAGGGCAGGGTTACCGACCACAGGATAAATCTGACGCTCCATAAACTCGAGGGCATCCTCGGGGGAGACCTGGATGAGGTTACATCCGCGCTTTCGATGGCGGAGGTCAGGGAAAAGATGAAAGATGAAGGCGCCTGACGCTGTTTCTGTCCCCTCTTTCCGGGGATTAACTTTTTCTTCCGCTGTTAAAGAAGCCCAAATTCTTGTTGACCGTAAATTTCCCGAAACCGGAGGAGAGGATTCGCTTTTTTTGATGTCCGCTGCTGCCGGACTCAGCTATTCTGAAATAAGGTTCGCCTCCGGCGAATATATGAGTGAGGAGCAGGCTCTTTTATTTCAGAAGTATTTACAAAAGAGACTGGACGGTCAACCTGCGCAGTATATAACCGGTGAAACCGATTTTTACGGATACAGGATCCGCGTTTCATCCGGGGTACTTATTCCGAGACCGGAAACGGAACTCCTCGCTGATGCTGTAATGTCGTTTTTAAAGGACAGAAGATACGCGCATTGTCTTGATATTTTTACCGGCAGCGGTGCCGTCGGTATAGTATGCGCTTTGAAAGCCAAAGACTCCTTCTGGACTCTTTCGGACAAGTCTCAAGAAGCTCTTTTAAAGGCCTCTGAAAACGTGCAGCTTCACGGTCTTTGCCGCAGGGTCCATCTTTATAATTCAGATTTGTTCAATTCTTTTTCTTCAGGGAGAAAATGGGATCTCATTGCCGCAAACCCCCCTTATGTTTCTAATGAGGAAATGAAAATTCTTCAGCCTGAAGTCCGGGAACATGAACCTCGCATTGCGCTTGACGGTGGCCTCGGCGGAATGGAAATCATTTCGCGTTTCTTGAAAGAAGTTTCGTCACGTCTTTTTGACGGGGGCAGGTTATATATGGAGGCGGGGTATGGTCAGGCTGATGCGGTTAAAAAAGAGGCGGCAAAAGCGGGGCTTGACGTTCTGGAGGTCATAAAGGATTATTCAGGGATTGAGCGGCATTTTGTGATGGGGAAATCATGCTGAAACTTCTATCCCGTATTTATTCAACCGCAGTCCTGGCGCGGAACTTCGCCTATGACCGTGGAATAATAAAAGTCAAAAAGTGCGGATTTCCGGTGATATCGGTCGGTAATCTGGCCGCGGGCGGAACGGGGAAAACTCCCGCCGTTATTATGATCGGGAAAATGCTTAAAAAAGAGGGGCTTTTACCCGCCGTTGTCTCACGGGGATACGGAAGGAAAAGCCGGGGGACGTTTCTTTTTTTACCTGAGGACAAACCGTCTCCTTGCCAAGCGGGCGATGAGCCTGTTCTTATTCAGCGTGAACTCGGATGTCCGCTGTGCGTTTCCGCTTCAAGGATGGAGGCCTGCGCTCTGCTTAAAGAAAAAGGCATCCGTCCGGATGCCGTTATTCTTGATGACGGTTTTCAACACAGGAAAATACACCGCGACCTGAATATACTTCTACTTGATTCAAAAAAACCGTCCGCGGGAGGACTCCTGCCTTCGGGGCGTCTTCGGGAGCCTTTTGACGGAATAAAAAGAGCCGACCTTGTTATCTTTACAAGACATACCGGGTTGCCTGATTCTTCCCGTGTGGAAATGGTAAAAAAAACTTCTCCGGAAGCCCGGGTATTTTTCGCCTCTCATGAAACGGCAGGGTTTTTCGGAATAGACGGCATAGAGAAAAAAGCTCCGGAATCCGCATCCATATTCAGCGCTGTTGCTTCTCCGGATTCCTTTGAATCTTCTGTTCGCGGTCAGGGAATAAAGATTAAGAATAAACTTTTCCTGAGAGATCATAGTTTTTTAGAAGGCGGAGTTCTAAAAAAACTTAATGACATGCTGTCTGAAGGTCCGGTTGTGATGACACAGAAAGACGCTGTCAAAATTCCCGAAAAATTGAGTGGATCAAAAAATATTTATGTACTTAAGATCCGGTTCAAAATTCAGAATTCATCTGAATTCAGAAACACCGTGCTCGAGGCCCTTAATCACTCTAAATAGTTGTATGAAGCGGCATAAAAATGCTATTTTATTGACTGCTGATAAATGAGCACTTCAAAGGAGGACAGTTTGAGAAGATTTGCAGTAATTTCCTTATTCATCGTAGCGTTATTTTCCTTTTCCGGAGCCGAGGAAGTCGGAAGATCGGCAAAAAAGGGGGAGATGGCTGTTGTCAATGTTGATGAAATGATAGCGCCGAGGCTTAAAAGGCGTCCGGAGTCAAAAACATGGGCCAGGTTTATCACTAAAAACGACGCTTTTCCGGTAGTCAGAGTCGGGGAAAACTGGGTCCAGATTAAGAACGACAAGGCTCCGTATGAATACGGATGGGTCAACAAAGCCAAGGTTGATCTCGTAATCGGTCAACCGAAAACAGGCGGATGGAAGATAGGTCTTGCGGTTCTTTTAGCCGTTACCGCCGCTCTTACCGCTTTTCTTCTGATAAGGTCCAGAAAAGAGTAAGTGCCGGGAAAAGGAAGGCTGCTGGCTTTTGATTACGGTCTCAAAAGGATAGGCACCGCGGTAACCGATGAACTTCAGATAATTCCGCGTCCGCTTGAAATTCTGAAGGCCGATGACCCGTACCTTGACAGGAAACTTGAAGATCTCATTTATGAATATAGACCGGCAGGGATTATCGTGGGTTATCCCATCCGTTCAAAAGGCGAAAAAGGAACAATCTGTACACGTATTGATGAATTCATCGTTAAACTTTCCGGAATGTCCGGCACAGCGGAGATAATTAAACACGATGAGTCCTTCAGCTCTGAAGACGCGGAAGACATTATGCGCGGCAAAGCGGGAAAAAAGAGGAGTCTGAATAAAGGCATTGATTCTCTTGCCGCATGCATTATTCTTGAGAGTTATCTGAATCGTGAAAAGGGCCTTTAAATGAGCGGTAAAATACTTTTCACCTTCACAGTTATTTTTTCTTTATTATCCTGCTTTGAGCAGCTTCCACCTGTAAGCGGGGAAAAAGAAATACCTCCTGTACTCAGGATCGACTCACTCCGTATTGATTATTCCGAAAAACCCGCTCCGGGAATAAGGTTAAGCTGGTCCGAATCCGTGTCCTCCGATGTGTCTTCATATACTGTCACAATTTACCGCAACGGTCAAGTCGCTTATTCCGGAGTTTCCGGAGGGGCTTCTTCTTTTATGGATGATGACGCCTCAATATGGCCGTTAAAAGGTATAGATACAGTAAGCTACAGTCTTAAGTCTGTTCATGAAGGGCAAGAATCCGATTTGTCCAAATCCTCAGCGATAGTTATATGCGAAAAGCCGGGCCTGGACCCGGATATTTACTGTAATCCGCTTTCTTTTTCCTGGAGCTTCGCTGGATCTGAGGCCACGACATTCCGCACGGGAATAAGCCGTAATGATACCGTTTACTGGGAAGACTTTTCCCGGGTGTATTTTCCGGGTGAAAGCAGGGAGTTTTCTATGAGTACAGACATACCGGAAGGTATAGACGCAGAGAAAAATGAATTGACTCTCTGGATCAGCGCTGAAGGCTCAAACAGCGGCTGCAGGTCAATTGCTGCCGCTTTAATTCCATGCCAGACCGGGAATCCATGATGATGGAGTCGGATTCATGACTAAGTCTCCTTTAGCAGCGGCAATTATATGCTGTTTTATCCTGTTTGCCGATCTCCCCGGATTTGAACTCATTTCCGAAGAGTCTTCGGGTATTATGCTGTATACCGATAACTCCGGCGCAGGTACCGAAAGATGTCTGGTCGCCCTTCCTCCCGGGTCCCGTGCTTCTGTTTCAGGCGGCGGAGGCTTTGCGCGGATAGAAGGTTATTCTGTTATTCGAAGGACCGACTATTGTGTCCTTGCTTATAATTCCGCTGATGACTCACTTATGCCTCCCGGTACAGCAAGAAATATAAAAGTGGAATTTACAAGGCCCTTCGCTCTTAATTTGCCTGACGCGGGCAGTTACCGGTCCGCGGGGATATTTATTAATCCGGCGGGCGCCGCTGTTTTCGCTAAAAAAGCCGTTTCTCATAAAAGTCTGTCGAAGCCATATTCATTCAGTCCGGTTTCGGCTCCCGGTCTAAAAATATTTTTTAAAGGACGCGGAATGTTCCGGGTTCGCTATTCAGATATCAGTTCCTTTGTTTCGGCAGCCGACCCGAGAACATTCAGACTGTTTAATAAAGACGGTGTTGAACTACCGCTTTATGTTTCCTCCTCAGAGACGGATTCGTTCAGGTCCGGAGATTATTTTCTCTTTCACGGTGACATCCTTCCCGGAGACAGTTCATACTACAATCAATATACCCACACAAACTGTTATATACTTAAGTGGGGGGGCAGATTCGGTAAACGCTATGTCAGGACTTTCGCGGGCAGAAAAGCTGATCCTTTTGATATTTCCTCCTCCGGTCGGGTCAAAATAGCAACGAGTTGTAAAGACACTCTGCATCTGGAAAACGACATTGTCTGGAGAACAGCTAAAGCGGGAATAGACGTCCCCGACAGGAACGGTGCCTGCTATCTTATCAGAGACGAGTGGTTCTGGGAAACACTGAGCAGGCGATCTCATGAGATCGACCTGACAATCCCGTCTCCGTATGCCGCCGATGCCGCGAATGTTATTTTCAGAATTTCCATGCGGGGCGCCAGTATTGATGAATCCTGTCCTTCCTGTAATAATCATGAGATATGTTTCTCGGTAAACGGGAATGATCTGATGGATTCCTCGGGCAATTGTGCCTCGTGGAACGGTTTCGATGATTTTGTATTCAGGTCAAAACCATATGCTGTAAACGATCTCGAATTAACAGGCGGCAAAAACCCGCTTTCCATAGTTTCTTCATCTTCCGAAGAACTTGAGCTTCTTAACTGGGTCGAGGTGATCTATGAAAAAGGGCTTGAATGTTACAATAATGAGCTTTACTTTAATGCCTGCCCTTCAGATACTTCTTTCCTTACCGAGTTCCGGGTAACAAAGATAACCGGAAATTCATATGTCTGGGACCTTGAAGGCGCCAGAAAACTTGAGGGGTATATAGCCGAGGACTCTTCTTTGATATTTCAGGACAGCATATACAGTAATACGGAATTTCTTGTTCATAATTCATCGGGTATAAAGGCTCCTTCCTCTTTCAGCCTTATGACCGACAGGAATAAAATAACCGCAAACGAAGAAGCCGATTATATAATAATCAGCGCCGACCGGTTCTATGGAGGAAGCCGGGTGGAAAAGCTGAAAAATTTCAGAAAATCCCGCGGTCTTAAAGTGCGCGAAGTTTCCGTGAGCCAGATATTCGATACATTTAACTCGGGAATATACAGCCCTTTCGCCGTCAGGGAATTCATTTCTTACGCGTATAATAACTGGAAAGGAAGCGACGGTCTCCCGCCCGAATATCTTCTTATAGCCGGCGGGGCGGTTAATGAGTATGATATAAGAAATAACACCTCCGCTTTTGTACCTACATTCCTTTCATACTCTCAGAACTTCGGCCTGGTTGCCGATGATTCATGGTTCGTGACCGTCTCCGGGAACGACCCTGTTCCGGACATGATGGTCGGAAGACTTCCGGCGGATAACGGCAGCGAACTTTCGGCCATGGTGGACAATATTATTTATAACGGTAAAAGCGCCCCGCCGGGCCCCTGGAAAAAGAACATTCTTCTGACAAGCGGAGCCGAGAATTCGCTTACATTTAATGAACGCACAAATGCTTTTATGAATTTTACTGATGTGATTCAGGATATGCTTCGCCCCGGTAATACTATTGACCGTGTCGATTCTTATGATGAAAGCAGATATTACTACAGCTCATTTACCGATGAGAAGGTGCGTGATTATTTGAACGTCGGACAGCGCTATTGCTTCTATTACGGACACGGCGGAGGTTTCGGATGGATGGATGAAAACGGACTCATAATATTGAATGCCGACCTTGTTGAGAATATTGAAAGCGGCGGAAAAATGCCTTTTGTAGGAAGCTTTACATGTTTTACAGGTGCTTTTGAATGGTCTCCCGTTTATTCCGCGAATTACAGTAGCCTCGGCGAGGCATTTCTGAAAAAGAGAAATGACGGCTGTATAGGTTTTTGGGGGGCAGCGGGAGAATCTGAAATCGAACTGGATGCGAAAATTTACAGCACGATGATAAGCCTTATGCCGCGGACCGATACTTTGTCGACGGGAGGTCTTGTACTATCAGTGAAGGCCGCTCTTCATCTGGAAGATGACCCCGCAATGAACCGGCTTCTCTATACTTACAACCTTCTCGGTGATCCGGCCGTTATCATGACTCCGCCTTCAAAACTGAATACCGAAATAGAAAAGACTTCTCTTTCGACATCCGATGAATATGCCGGATTTACCATAAGCGACTCATCGGCTCCGGGAGCCTCTTATCAGGCTTCTCTCTATGACGGTGATTCCAGAATCTCATTTGTATCGGGAAATTTAAACTCCGCCGGCTACGCCGCGGATTCGCTGCCGACAGGCCCCGATACAATACAGCAGGGCTTTATCCGCATATACGCGGGCGCGGAATCCGGTGAATATTATTCTGTCGAGCTTTTTAAAAAAGGGATACTCTCATCTCCCGTTACAAATCTGGAAATTACCCCTTCTCTTGTATATCCCGGCGACTCGGTACGAGCTGTTATAAGCGTGCGCCCGGGGTACAGCGACAGCATACTGCAGAGCCGGGTGTTTTTTCTGCCGAGCGACACCATTATAACCGCCAATGCCGTAACCGAGGTACCCGGTTATTATTCCGATCTTACATACAGCCCGCGGGACAGCGTTTTTAAATCAGAGGCAGTTTACCTCGACCCCGGGGATTTCGGAAGGAATACCGATCTTTATGTCTCGGTACGGGGCAGCGATGCTTCTGATCCGGGGCTTTTATGGGAGTCCGGTATTTTCAGAACAAAAGTCCTGCCGCTGCCGGATTATCTTTTTACAGCGGACGATTATTTCTCGGTTATAAGTGATTCTTCAGGCTCTGCCGTTTTGAGGCTGAATCTCCAGAACCGCGGTACGGGTGCGGGAATTCGTCCGTCTGTAAAACTTTACAGAGGAGGCACAGATACGATTGTTTATTCGGCAGCATCTTCTTCCGGCGATACGGTTTCTCCGAACCGGGTATTCAATGTCGATATGCCCTGGCCCGACAGCCTGAGCCGTGGAGTTTTTATGATAACAGCGGTTATAGATCCTGATTCCACGGTAAAAGAGACCCGTGAGGACAATAATGCTTTCGATACTCTTACAAGGCTTGAAATAAACAGAGAATACCTCGCTTCCGGGGATACATTGTGGTCGCTGGATTCAGGTGCCGCGGTCTCGCCGTTATCAGCGTCTGACAGTTCGATTTTCTCGCTTATAGCAAAAGAGTCTTTTCCCGGAAATTTTTCGGAAGGTCAAGACAGCCTTTATGAAGGTTTTCAGAAAAAAGCCTGGGATTTTGATGTTTCGGCCGCCGGGTCTGAAGACGGCTTCAAGGCTTTGGTACTTTTCAAAGCGGATACGGACTCCCTGAAATCTGTTTTAAGATCCGGTAAAAAAGCCGGTGTTTTCTTTTATGACACGTCATCGGGCCAATGGTTGTGGCAGGGAGGAGAGGCGGATTCCTCATCCGGAACGGTTTCTCTTCAGGCAGGGCATTTTTCTGTATTTGCGCCAGGTATAAATTCAGACTCTGAGCCTCCTTCGGCGGAGGCGTATTCGGCCGGTACAAAATTAACAAGCGACTATATTCCGCCGGGCTCCCCGATAGATATTTTTATGTATGATAATTCAGGACTTCTGCTTGATTCGGTAAGAATTTCTGTAAATTCATCGGAAGTATCCGGAGATGATTACTCTGTTTCGTTCAACGGGCAAAGCAGAAATAAGGCCACAGCTTCCTATTATCCCGGAAAAACCGGAATACTCGATTCTCTGAGACTGTTTCTCACTGATATAAACGGAAACCGGGACACATCCCTTTATCTGTATCGCATGGGGGAAAAATTCGGACTGGAATTCGCGGCTTTTCATCCGAATCCTTTCAATACCAGGGGCATAATCGCATACAGCCTGACTGACTACGCGAAGACTGTAAAAATTGATATTTATTCTATGGCCGGAAGGAAGGTTGTTTCTTTCAAAAATAAGGGACGCATCGGTTATAATGAAGTAGTCTGGGACGGAAAAGCCTCCAACGGGGAACAGGTCGCATCCGGACTGTACTACCTGAAATTACAGGCTGACAGCGGTTCTGATACAATCGAAAAAACCATAAAAATATTCAGGGTAAGGCGCTGATGGGGCCTCTTTATATCGTCAGTACTCCTATAGGCAATTCCGAAGATATTTCTTTGCGGGCTTTGAGGATTCTTTCAGAGGCCGATCTCATAGCCGCCGAGGATACGAGGCACACGAGAAAGCTTCTTTCTATGCATAATATTAAAGCAGGGAAGACAATAAGTTATCATGATCATAATAAAGATTCGCGAAGTCTGCAGATAATAGACAAACTGAAAAACAATGAAATTTCTTCCGCGGCATTAGTCAGTGACGCGGGTACTCCGGGGATAGCCGACCCCGCCTACAGAATTGTCCGGGCATTTCTTGACGAGGGGGGAGAAGTGATTCCGGTTCCCGGCGCGTCCGCGTTTCTCGCCGCTTTGGTTGCTTCGGGGCTTCCCGCCGACAGATTTGTTTTTGAAAATTTTGCTCCGGTTAAAAGCGGAAAAAGGAAAACCTGGCTTGAAAGTCTGCAGGGAGAAAAACGTACTGTGATTTTTTATGAGTCTCCGCACAGAATATTAAAGACGCTTGCGGCCATGCGGGAAGTATTAGGAAACATAAATATAGTTGTCGCAAGAGAGATAACCAAGCTTCATGAGGAATTTCTGAGGGGCTTTATAAGCGATTTGCATGAAGGGCTCTCTAAAGGTAAAATCCGCGGTGAATTTGCGGTAATGTTTAACCTGAGAACCGCGGAGAGAAGGAATGATTAAACATAACAAAAAAAATTTTTTAATCGCCGCCTTTTGCGGGTTTGTTTTCATTTTCAGTTTTCCTCCTCACGGGCTTGCCCCGGTAACTCCACTTGTACTCGCCGCTATGATAGGCCTCGCTTTCCGGGAGAAACCCGCGCGGGTGTTTCTTCTGTGGTTTTTATTCGGATTTGTATTTAATGCCTATACTCTGCACTGGGCAGGTAATGTCGTTAAAGGCGAGATAACTCTTCAGGTTAAGGCCGCTGTCCTTACCGGTGTCGCGGCTTTGTCCCTGTATATGTCTCTCTATCAGGCCGTCTGCGGCTGGCTCCTTTCCCGGTTCAGGACCAGGTATGGAAAAGGGCTTGCTCTTACAGCCTTTCCGTTTTTATGGACCGGTCTGGAATATCTGCGCAGTCTGGGACAGATATCCTTTCCCTGGACGACTGTAGGATATACAGCCGGAGTTTATAACAGCTTTATGCAGTTTTCTTCTGTTGCCGGAGTATATTTCTACTCGCTTTTAATATGCGCTTTTGGAAGCGCCGTTTATACTTCGACAGCGGTTTCCCGGAAAAGAGGCGCTCTATACGGCGCGTTTCTTATCGCTTTGTGCGTATTTATGCTGATTTACGGTTTTGCTGAGAAAAAGCGGACAGCCAGGAATATTGATGAGTCTGAAGCGGTGAAGGCCGGTCTGGTGCAGACAAATGTGGATTTGAATGTAAAATGGAACCCGGAATTTTTATACCGGGTGATAGACAGTAATATCTCACTTTCAAGAAGCATCCTTCCAAAAAATCCTGATATGATTATCTGGGCCGAGTCGGCGGTACCATGCTGGTTTAATCTCCGCAGAAAGGTCAGAGACAGAATACGGGATTTTGTAAACGAGTCCGGCACCGATTTATATTTCGGGTCTCTGCGTTATGAGATGGCCGATAAACCTGAATTTTATACCTCTATGATGCTCGCGCGTCCGCAAGACAGACGAATACAGGACTATGACAAGATCAAACTTGTTCCTTTCAGCGAATATCTTCCTTTCGAAAACTATTTTCCGGTATTGAGCCGGGTGGATCTCGGGGAAGCGGATTTCTCTTTCGGGAAAAGGATGAAGCTTTTTGAAACAGGAAAAGTGCTTGCCGCTCCGTTTATTTGTTATGAGATTATTTATCCCTCGCATGTAAGAAAATTTGTTAATAAAGGCGCCAATCTTATTATCAATATCTCTAATGACGGCTGGTTCGGAGATTCCGATATGCCGCATCATCATTTCAACATGGCTAAATTCAGGGCGGTGGAAAACCGGCGAACAGTAATAAGGGCAACCAATACCGGTATTTCCGCGATCATTCTGCCGGACGGAACAGCTTCTCATCAAACACCGCTTTTTGAGGCGGCGGCATATACCGGAGATGCTCCGCTTTTTACGGAGGAGACAGTGTTTTCAAAGGCGGGAGACGCGGCCGGAGTGTTGGCTTTTATAATTCTTATTATTTCCCTGCCGGCGGTTTTTTTAAAAACCCCGGTCTCCTAATATCCTGTGCTTCCGGCGGTTAAGAAAGGCTCTTTAGCTTTTCAGCCGCAAAGTATGGACGAGCTCTCGGTTTCCACTCTTATATTTATTTCCGGGCTTGTTATTTTTATGTCGCGAAGAGGGCCGTGCTCATTTTTTAAAATTCTGATTTCTCCGAAAACATTTTCCGGCAGTTTTAAAACAATTTCCTCTACCGGACCGCGGTTTACTATCGTAAGGACGATGCTCTGTGCCTTTTTCCGGGCAAAAGCTATGATATTCTTTCCTGAATAAAGAGGAATGAAGTCTCCCTCAGAAAGGGCGGGAGCAGTTTTCCGCAAATATATAAGATGTCTGTAAAAATGGTAGAAGCTGGAATATTCATTGACTTTATTCCAGTCCATGGTTCCCGTTACTTTAGACGGTCCTCCTGATTTAAGCCCCAGCATATCTGTCCTTTTCCAGTCTATTCCGCTTCTTTGGTTTATGTCTTTTTCTCCGGGGACTATTCCGAGTTCATCACCGTTATAAATCATGGGAATACCGGGATATGTAAACTGAAGCGCTACAGCCGATTTAAAAAGGTTCTGGTTTCCGCCTGTCTCGAAGATCATCCGGTTGGTGTCGTGAGTGCTGATTATATTCCAGCTGTTGAAAAGCCCTTCTGCGGGGTATTCGCGGTACATTTTATCCAGCTCAAACAGATATTCCTCTCCGTCAATTTTTCCTGTTAAAAAGTTGACGGTATTTCCGAGAAAAACATAGTTCATTACACCGTCGAGAAGGCCGTCTCCGAGCCATTCTTTTCCATAGGTGTCCATTACTTCACCGTACAGCTTTCGTCCGGGGAAGTCTTCTTTTATTCTTCTTTTTATTCCCTTTATGGCATCTTTGCCGAGTTTTTCCGCAACGTCAAGCCTCCATCCGGAAGCGCCTTTTTCAAGATAACGGTTTACGATGGAGTCGCCCGGGCCGTAAAAGTATTTTCTGATTTCCGGATTATTATGGTCCAGTACCGGAAGGGTTTCTATCGCGTTCCATTTAATAAAATATCCGTCACTGTTTTTTATATAATAATCCTCAAAAAGTTTTTCTCCGGCCAGTGCTTTTTTAAACCATGGATGAGTGTCTCCGGTATGGTTGAAAACTCCGTCAAGTATGAGGTCAATTTTTCTTTTTGCACAGGAGTCTGCCAATTTTCCGAACGCTTCTGCTCCGCCAAAACACGGGTCTATTTTCTCATAGTCTTCTGTATCGTATTTGTGATTGGAAGGCGCTTTAAAAACCGGGGTGAGATAAAGCATGTCGATACCGAGTTCCGGCAGATAGCCGTTTACGGCTTTATCCACACCATAGAGGTTGCCTCCGTAAAAGGAACTTCCGAGACTGTATTCGTTGTGTTCGTTTTCCCAGTCGAGAAATTTAGCCGGCGTGCCGTGGATTTCTCCGGGATAAAGCCCTTTTCTGTCCGAAACGGGGATTCCTCCGTCCGAAAAGCTTTCTACGAAACATTGATAGACTGCTGCAGGATGTTTATTCATGATTTCAAAAAGATAATTTTTTCTATGAGTACCGGCGGTAATATTTCTGGTTTTGATTTTAAAGGGGGATTTGTTATATTATAGCTAGTTATGTGCGGAATAGTAGGATATACAGGAAAAAGGAATATTAAAGACGTCCTGATCGGCGGACTCCGCAGACTTGAGTACCGGGGTTATGACAGTTCTGGTATTTGTATTCAGGGCAAAGGAGAAACGAATGTTTACCGCGCACTCGGCAAATTGGCGGAACTCGAGAAAGAAACCTCGGGAATAAAGGGCGATGGCGCTTGCGGTATCGGCCATACACGCTGGGCCACACATGGAGCCCCTTCTGTAAAAAACGCTCATCCCCACACAAGTTATGACGGAAAAATTTCTATTGTTCATAACGGTATCATAGAAAATTATATGGAACTCAGAGAAATTCCGGCCGCGGAGAATATTGAGTTCGAGTCGGAAACCGATACCGAGGTTCTTGCCCATCTTATAGCCCATTTTTATGAAGGTGATCTTAAAAAAGCCGTTCTTAAAGTACTCGGCCTTGTGCACGGCACATACGGTATTGCGGTCGTTTCGGAGGACTGCCCCGGTAAAATAATAGCGGCCCGCAGGGGGAACCCTATTGTTCTCGGTATCGGCGAAGAGGAATACTTTATCGGTTCCGATATCAGTTCTTTCGGGGAGTACACCGACCGGATTGTTTATCTTGCCGACAACGATGTCGCCGAGATTACCGAGGACGGATACAATGTCACTAATCTCAGCAATGCTTCCGTTAAAAGATGTGAGGAAAAGGTAGATTTTGATGCAAGGGATATTTCAAAAGGGCTTTTCGACCATTTTATGCTCAAGGAAATCTTTGAGCAGCCCTCCACAGTCAGAAACAGCATGCGCGGCAGGATCCTCGATGAACACGGTACCGCGAGGCTCGACGGGCTGAATCTTGTCCATCAGGAGCTCCGAAGAATAAAAAAAATAATAATTATAGGATGCGGTACTTCTTATTATGCGGGTCTGGTCGGGGAGTATTTAATCGAAGAATTGGCGGGAATATCCGTGGAAGTTGAATACGCTTCGGAATTCCGATACAGAAACCCCATCGTTGACGACAAGACCCTCGTTTTTGTAATTTCCCAGTCGGGTGAAACGGCCGATACTCTGGCGGCCCTGCGTGAAGCGCGCCACAAGGGGGCGACTGTCCTTGGTATATCCAATGTTGTCGGCAGTACTATAGCAAGAGAAACGGACGGCGGAATATATCTGCATGCCGGTCCTGAAATCGGAGTCGCCTCCACAAAGGCTTTCACCTCTCAGGTAACTGTGCTCTCCATGCTCGCGCTTATGCTCGGGCGAATGAGGCGGCTCTCTCAGGAGAGAGGTATAGAAATATGCCGGGAGCTTAAGGCTCTCCCGTCTAAAATAGAGGAAATTTTCGAGAATAACGACCGCATAAAAAGATACGCCGGGGAATACGCCAGGTCCTCGAATTTTCTTTATCTCGGCAGGGGGTATAATTTTCCTGTAGCTCTTGAAGGCGCTCTAAAACTTAAGGAAATCAGTTATGTTCACGCCGAGGGCTACCCCGCCGCGGAGATGAAACACGGGCCGATCGCCCTTATCGACAAGGATATGCCGGTGGTCTTTATTGCCACATCCGGTTTTCTTTTCGATAAAGTGCTCTCCAATATGCAGGAAGTGAAAGCGAGGGAGGGCGATATAATTGTTATTACCGACGAGGACGAGGAAAAGTTCAGGGGTATGGCCGATCATATTATACGTGTTCCCCGGACAATGCCGGAACTCATGCCGCTTCTTACTGTTATTCCCCTTCAGCTTCTGGCCTACCATATAGCCGTTATCCGCGGATGTGATGTTGATCAGCCGAGAAATCTCGCCAAGAGTGTGACGGTAGAGTAAAAGCCGGGTTGTCCGGAACCTCCGAAAGCATGAATAAGCAATTCACACAGGTCCGGTAAATTAGTTATATTTCAGGCTGTTTAAGTAAGTATTTTATAGAAAAATAAATAAAAGGAGTTTTAGAAAATGCCCTTTACCAAAGAAAACCTCTCGGAAAAAACAGTATCATTCGCTTCACAATTCGGGGTCGATGCGGAAAATATCGTGAATACCATGAACAGCCTCGAGAAGCTCGAAAACGAGGGAACAATAAGCATAAAGAAAAATATGGTAGTCGGTTTTGATGTTAACGGTCCGATGGTGGACCCGGCCGATAATTCCCTGACGCCGTATCCGGGAAGCAAAGAAGCCTGTGAGATGCTTATGGAAAACGAGAGTATCGCCGTTACGCTCATGACCGGCTGGGACCTTGCCACAATGAAGTACTACCAGCAAAACAAACTGAAGGCCCCTGTTGATATAGTATGTGAATACGGTCAGGTATATTTTAAGGGAGAGGATGTAAAATATCTCTATCCTTTCGACGAGTCGGAGAGCTTCGGTTTTATGAAGACTGTTTTCGATTTGATGGCAAAGCACGGTCTCAAAGTCGCCTTTCAGGGAAACTATTCCGCGGGCACCGGAGCTCTTGTTGTGGAGGGTGACGAGCACGGAGATCTTCTTTCGCATCCTCTTGTAGATGGAAGGCGCCCCACAATGGTCCAGCTCTATGACGCGATAGCAGAGGGCTCCGAGGCGGAGTTCGACAAGGACAATAATCTGATACTTTTTAAAAACGATGTTTCAAATCTAAAGGGTGTCCACACCGCACTTACACGGAAGCATTCACTTATCTCTGTCAGAGTAAAAGAAATTCCGGACGGGCGCATCGGTATATGGATTGACGATAAGGATAAACCTGAGTTTGATTATGATAAACTCGCGGAGTTCAGCAAAATTGCCGGAGAGGCGACCGGGAGAATTCCCCAGTATCACCGCGACCACGGGTTGGATCTTCATTCCAAAAAAGCTAAAGAGGGTAATTTCAGCAAGGAAAACGGTCTGCATGAATACGCGAAAGATGTTTTTGGAAATGAGGACTTTTTCTCTCTCGTTGTGGGAGACATGGAAAATGATATCCCTTCTGTTTAAAATAATACCGTTTTCTTTCCTTTGTTCGGATGCGAAGCCGAGGAAATTGTGAAAAAGCAGGGAAAACCTGTTTCCGTCAGCATAAAGGACTGCCGTGATTTCGCGGCCGCCGTTTCCGAGCTTTATCGGGCAAGGTTCGCGTGAGTAATGAAATGAAATTTCCGCGTCCTGTTGTGTTTGTCTCAAAGTGTCTCGGGTTTGAGGCCTGCCGCTATAACCGTCAGGTAATAAACGACCGTTTTGTTGACCGTCTCAAAAAATTCGCGGACATAGTTACTGAATGTCCGGAAGTGGAAATCGGGCTTGGTGTGCCGCGGCAGCCGATAAGGGTAATAGAGGAAGACGGCGCTAAATTTCTGTACCAGCCTTCTTCGGAGAAGGACGTCACTTCAGAAATGAAAAAGTTCATCGCTGATTTTATGGCGCGCGGTCTTGATATCGACGGCTTTATTCTGAAGTCCCGCAGCCCGAGCTGCGGTCCCCTGAATGTTAAAGTTTATCAGGGGCGTCATAAGGAGGCCCGTTCCAAAGCCGGCAGCGGATTTTTCGGAGAGGCGGTTTTAAAAGAATATCCGGGAAGTACTGTTGAGGAAGAAGGAAGGCTGAATAATTTTACCATAAGGGAGCATTTTCTAACGGTTTTATACAGGAATGCCGCCTTTCGTGAATTGAAAAAAAATCCTTCGGCCCGTTCCCTTGTGGATTTTCACAGCCGGAACAAATACCTGTTGATGGGTTATAATCAGAGCGCGCTTCGGGAAATGGGGCGAACGGTTGCCTCTCACGACAAGAAAAATATCGATGAAATTTTTTCTGAATATGAAAAGCTTCTCGCGAAAGCTCTTCAGAAACACCCGTCTCAGAACTCCGTTATTAATGTTCTTTCTCACATTTTCGGCGGTATGTCTAAAGAGCTTGGTAAGGAAGAGAAAAAGTTCTTTCTTGATACGGTGGAAGAGTACAGGGATGAGCGTATTCCCCTGAGTGCCGTGACGAGGCTTTTATACAGCTGGGCTGTGAGGTTTAAAGCCGATTATCTTTTGAATCAGACTTTTTTTCATCCTTTTCCTCCCGGGCTTACCGAAGTTTCGGATTCGGGTAAGGGAAGAGTGAAATAGCGGGATTAAAGGGGGGGGAGTATATGTCAGACATTAAGACGCTTGAACGCTGGCTTGACATACTTTTCTATATACAGAAAAATCCGGGCGCGACTTCAATGGAGAGTGTATCTTTCTTTCTGTAAATTCGGCGGCTGCTTGAAAGCTTAGTACT
>CAYNYI010000064.1:0-18524 GCA_964401455.1 uncultured Fibrobacterota bacterium | reverse complement strand
GTTTTTGGAAAAGTGTCCTCGAATTACCTAACACGCACACCTGGCACCTTTTGGTACAGCCACTCACAATAGAAAAACAGCTATGCAGAAAAATTCCCGTGGTAAAGCCGAGTCTCAGATAACCGAAGCCATAGTAAAGTTTGAGCAGGAATATATGGGACGCGGCCCTGAAGAAGCCGTTACCTATATAATAGCCGACACGGTTTTTATAAGGCTGCGTGGTGTATTGACCCGCGCAGAAAAACATTTGACTAAAGCCGAGAACGGAGATACCGGAAGAAAGCTGATAAAGGAGGTCCGTCAGGAACTCATTGAAAAGGCCCGTTTTCTTCTTGAGACAATAATAAAGGATATACTTGGCATAAAAGTTGTTTCTCTGCACACAGATATCAGTTCTAAAACTGGCGAAAGGGTAATTGTGTTTACACTGGAAAGAGCGCCGGACTTCAGCGGTTGATTACTCGTTCCGGGGATTTTTTTTTATTTTGACTATAAGCGGCTGAATTATTATATTTTCAGCACGGAAAGTTGGAGAAAAGGGTGGCTCTTGAGCGCCAGGTTCTCGGACGGGCCGTTAGTAAGGATGGAGGGTTTCTTACTAATGGCCTTCTTTATTTAGTTTATTAAAAAAGAAAGGAAACCTTATGTCTGGATCTAACATAAGCTATCTTGACAAAATGGTTTTACCCGAGCATATAAGAGATCTTTTAGTCTCCGCCAGGTCGTGCCGCTATGCCGGAGATCGTAAGACTCTCATAGACCTTGTTCTGGGAAATTCCGAAAATAAAACCTTTGAGGTCGGTTATGATGTTGATGGTAAATTTGTAACCGAAGTAAATGTAAACAGATGTAAAAACGGCTTTGCTGTTAACTACCCTGAAGAGTATATGCGGCGCCGGGATCCCGATTGCATGTTGATCGGAGATGACAAGCCGACAGATAAAATGCGGTTCGAGGAAAAGTTCAACAAAAAGTTCAGCGGGCTGCGCGATGAAACATTTGAATGGATGAAAACGCAGGACCTTGTGGTCACTGCTTTTAATATTGGTGCTTTTTCTGAGGATGAAGGCTATGGAGGTTTGCTTATATCACCCGCGAATGCCGGCTTTTTTATCGCGGGTCTTGCCGATCTTCAGGGAATAATTGATGTTACCACTTTGAAAAATAAATTCAGCGCTCATATGGCTCTTTTTGTCGCGCCTCCTTTTCGGCATACTCATTTTGGAGGAAAGCAGGTTGTGACGCATAATCGGCGCGATGATCTTTACGAGATTTTTTCTTTTAATCTTTATCCCGGACCAAGCGCAAAGAAGGGTGTGTACGGAGTCCTGCTTTCCATTGGTGAAGAAGAAAAATGGACCACACTGCATGCTTCTACGGTGCAGGTTGTTACACCTTATGATAATGTTACTACTATTATGCACGAAGGAGCAAGCGGCAGCGGGAAAAGCGAAATGCTTGAGCATGTACACCGGGAGGAAGATGGACGTCTCCTCCTTGGTAAGAACCTTATAAGCGGAGATAAAAAATTTCTTACCCTTCCTAGAGGCTGTGTTCTTAATCCGGTAACTGATGATATGGCAATGTGTCACGCTTCTGTGCAGAACGGGGAAGGCAGGGTTGTGGCCTGCGACGCGGAAGAATCATGGTTTTTAAGGCTGAATCATATCCAGAACTATGGTACAGACCCGTACCTTGAAAGAATGACGATTCATCCGGATGAGCCTCTGATTTTCCTGAATCTTGAGGGCGCTCCCGATTCAACCTGTCTTATCTGGGAACATATCGAAGACAAACCCGGAGTTCCCTGTCCAAACCCGCGGGTTATTATGCCCAGAAAACTTGTGCCGGGTTCTGTTAATGAGGTTGTTGAAGTACAGCTCAGGAATTTCGGGATACGCACCCCGCCGTGCTCACAGGATGATCCCAGCTACGGTATAGTAGGCTATCTCCATCTTCTGCCACCTGCTCTGGCCTGGTTGTGGCGTCTCGTCTCTCCACGCGGTTATGCTAATCCGAGCATTACAGACAGCAAAGCCCTTACAAGCGAGGGGGTAGGATCATACTGGCCTTTTGCTTCGGGCAGAATTGTTGATCATGCCAATTTGCTTTTAAAGCAGGTTATAGATACTCCGGAAACCCGGTATTCTCTTACACCCAATCAGCACGTGGGTGCTTGGGCTGTGAGCTTTATGCCTCAGTGGGTCTCCCGCGAATATATGGCGCGGCGCGGTATGGCAAAGTTTAAAGCCGATCAGCTCATTAAGGCAAGGTGTCCTATACTCGGAAATACCCTGAAATCAATGCAGGTTGAGGGCAGCATGATACCGCACGAGTTTCTACGTGTGGATGAACAGCCTGAAGTTGGAATAGAAGGCTATGATAAGGGCGCCAAAATCCTCATGGACTTCTTTAAGACAGAATTGAACAAGTACCTGTGTGATGAACTCGACCCGATGGGTAAGAAAATAATCGAATGCTGCAATGATGACGGTTCAGTAGAGGATTATGAGGATCTTATCCGTTTCTGACAATAGAACAGGTATTTGACCGGAATATGTCCGTAAACTCAGAAAATGCAATTGAGCTCGCGGCGGGAATAATTGGCGGCGGCGGTCTTGTAGCCTTTCCTACCGAAACAGTATATGGGCTTGGAGCTGATGCGCTTAATCCGGAGGCTGTTGCGAAAATATTTTCGGCTAAGCAGAGGCCGAAATTTGATCCGCTTATTGTTCATATTGCTGATTCGTCCGAGGCTGACCGGCTCGCGGAGGATATACCCGGAAAAGCTCGTGAATTGATGCAAAAATTCTGGCCTGGTCCTCTTACCCTTATACTACCTAAGAAAAGTATCATTCCGGAAATAGTGACATCGGGTTTACCTGATGTGGCTCTTCGTGTGCCGGATAATAAAATCGCGCTTAATCTCATTAAAAACGCGGGTACACCGATTGCCGCCCCCAGTGCCAATAAATTCGGAAGGATAAGCCCCACAACTCCGGAACATGTGCGGGAACAATTCGGGAAAAAAATCGATATGATTCTTGACGGAGGTCCATGTAGAATCGGCGTGGAATCAACGATAATAAAATTTACGGACGATGTACCCTTTCTCCTTCGTCCCGGGGGTATCTCTCTTGAGAAAATAGCTTCTATTACCGGAGAAGTCAATATACCGTCGAAGTATTCAATGAGAAACGTTTCTCCCGGAAGACAGATGCGCCATTATGCTCCCGCGACTCCTTTAATTCCGGAGTCTGAGGCGGACCATGCTGAGTGGGGCAGGATGGGATACCTTTCATACGGTCCTTTAAAGGCATCTTCCGATATTAAATATGAGGCGGTTGAGGTACTTTCAGAAAAGGAAGATTTGGAGGAAGCAGCCAGCAGGCTTTTCGCAGCTATGAGAAGGCTTGATGCTATGAATCTTGATGTAATCATTACATCTCCAATGCCGGAATACGGGCTGGGAATGGCGATTAACGATCGGATCAGCAGGGCATTCCGCAGCGATTCGGGAAAAGATGACGAATGAAATGTATCATACTTTAAGGAGGACTTCTGTATGAGAAAATATATGGTGCTGGCCGCGTCCATAGTCATTCAGATAGGGCTTGGCAGTGTATATGCATGGAGTGTTTTTGTACCCTCTCTTACGGATTCTTACGGGCTTACCCAGGCGCAGTCTCAGATTATTTTCGGTATTACAATAGCTGTCTTTACTGTTTCCATGATATTTGCCGGCAGACTCCAGAACCGCTATGGTCCGGCTCCTGTTGCTCTTACCGGCGGACTCCTCTTCGGGGCGGGATATATTACCGCTTCTTTCTCAGGAGGGGCTTTCCTGCCGCTCCTGCTCGGCGGGGGGGGTATAACCGGGGCCGGAATCGGCTTCGGATATGTTTGTCCGATTGCGACTTGTATAAAGTGGTTTCCGGACAAAAAAGGATTGGTCAGCGGAATTGCTGTTGCCGGTTTCGGCGGCGGCGCAGTCCTGCTTTCGGCGCTTGCTGACAGTCTTTTTGCCGACGGAAAAACAGTGCTTGACGTATTCCGGTTTATCGGTATTTGGTATGGTCTTGTTATTGCCGGGGCCTCGTTTTTTCTTTCAAATCCGGGCAGATTAACCGCAAATTCATCGGGCCCCCATAAAGGCCCTGAGAATTTGTTTTCGGACAGGCGTTTCTGGCGCCTTGTTACCGGGATCTGGGCCGGGACATTTGGCGGTCTGCTTGTTATAGGCAATCTACAGTCCATAGGTTTGTCCGGAGGAATTCCGAAAGTTTTAGCTACTGCCGCTGTAGGGAGTTTCGCGATCGGCAACAGCCTTGGAAGGCTCGGCTGGGGGGCCCTGACAGACAAAATAGGCGACAGAACAATTACGGCCTCGCTTATTTTCCTCAGCCTTTCTATCCTTATTCTTATGTTCCCTTTTCCCGCAGCCTGGCTCTTCCCGGTAGCGGCCTTCCTGACAGGTTTCGGTTTCGGGGCCTGCTTCGTTGTGTATATGGCGCAGACGGTTAATGATTTCGGAGCAGAGAATATGGCCAGTGTTTATCCTTTCATTTTTCTCGCTTATGGATTTTCAGGCATAGTCGGTCCGACTGCCGGCGGCTGGCTTTACGACCTTTCCGGAAATTATTTCAGTGCTATTATCGTAGGCGGAGGTGTTGTAATTCTCGGCGCCGCGGCGCAGAGACTGCTGAAAAAGGCGAGCTGATTTAAAAGCAAAAAGCAACGAGAATACTTATTCCCGGTATTTTCCAAAATACTCCTTAATCAAGGCGCCTACCACTGGCGACAATACTATAAGCGCTATAAGGTTGGGAGCGGCCATGAGGCCGTTCATGGCGTCACTGAAAGTAAGGACTGTGTCGAGTTTTATTGTCGCGCCTATTATTATGAACGCCAGATAAATAAAACGATAAGGCAGAACTGCTCTTTTGCCGAAAAGGTAGTCCGCGGCCCTGTCCCCATAGTATGACCAGGAAATAATAGTAGAAAACGCAAAGAAGACCACTGCCGCGGCCACAAGTGTGGCTCCGAAGGAGTTACCCAACCCCAGGCTGAAGGCTTTGCCGGTAAGCTCACCGTCTTTAATGCCCTCTATTTCATAGGCGCCTGTTATTATAATAACAAGGGCCGTAATTGAGCAAATAACTATTGTATCTATAAAGGGACCGAGCATCGCGACAAGCCCTTCCCGCACGGGTTCTTTTGTTTTTGCGGCTCCGTGCGCCATTGCCGCCGATCCGAGGCCGGCTTCATTGGAGAAAAGCCCTCTTGCCACTCCGAAACGTATTACCGTTCCCAGAAGGCCTCCGGCAAGAGCTTCGGGTTTATTGAAAGCGAAATAAAAAATCTTCCCGAAAGCGGAAGGGATTTCCGTAAAATGAAGCGCCAGAATTACGAGTCCCCCGAAAACATAAAAAACACTCATAAACGGGACAATTTTTGATGCAAAACTCCCGATACTTTTTATTCCTCCGAGAATTACCATTCCGGTGAGTACCGCGATTATAACACCGGATATAAACCGGAAAGAAAACGGGATACTATCTCCGCTTCCTCCGGTAAGCACATTTAGATTTACCGCTATATTGTTTATCTGGAACATGTTACCTATGCCGAGACTGGCTGTAGCTGTGAAAAAAGCGAAAAGCACAGCAAGCCATCTGAAATTTTTACCCATCCCCATCTCAATATAATGCATTGGGCCGCCGTGGGCTTCTCCCTCGGAATCTATTTTTCTGAAATGTACCGCCAGGGTGCAGGAGGTAAACTTGGTTGCCATACCCACAAGTGCTGTTACCCACATCCAGAAGACCGCGCCCGGCCCTCCTGCTGCGATTGCGGCGGCCACCCCTACAATATTTCCTGTTCCGATTGTAGCGCTGAGAGCGGCTGAAAGCGCCTGGAAATGAGAAATCTCTCCCGGATCGTTGGGGTCGTCATATTTTCCCCGGAGCACATTCCCCGCATGGTGGAAACCCCTGAACTGTATGAAAAAGAACCTTCCTGTCAGGTATATACCCGTTCCGACAAGTAGAACCATAAGAGGGGGGCCCCAGATAAAGCCGTTGATTTTTTCTATTATTGCAGAAATGTCCATTTTTACTCCTTTTTAATCGTTCAGTTTAAAATAATCGGCCATAGTTTGTTTATGCAAACTTTTAATAAAGATGTCTTTTCTTTCTTCTTTGCGGTTGTTTAAAACCCAGACATAAATTATATTAATCAGGAATCTTTTAGAAAAATTACGGATGAAAGGAGAAAACGTGTTCAAAATTCAGACCCTGAATAAGATTGCCTCGGCGGGCCTTGATAAACTTCCCCACGATAATTATGAGACAGCTTCGGAAATCAATAACCCGGACGCCATAATGGTCAGAAGCGCCAAACTTCATGAAATGGAATTCCCTGAGAGCCTGAAATCAATAGCCAGAGCCGGAGCGGGCGTAAATAATATCCCGGTTGATAAATGTTCGGAGAAAGGGATCGTTGTTTTTAATACTCCGGGTGCCAATGCCAATGGCGTCAAAGAAATTGTTCTTGCCGGAATGCTTCTCGCCTCGCGGGGTATAGTAGAAGGCATCGGTTATGTGAATACTCTTAAAGGCAAGGGAGAAGAGGTTTCAAAAATTGTCGAGAAAAACAAGAAGAATTATGCCGGAAACGAGATTAAGGGTAAAAAGCTCGGTCTTATAGGGTTGGGTGCTATAGGGTCGCTTGTTGCTAATTCCGCTATAGCCCTCGGCATGGAAGTTGAAGGCTACGACCCTTTTATTTCTGTTGATGCGGCCTGGAGTCTTTCCAGTGAGGTGAAAAAAGCAAGAGGTCTTGAGGATCTTATAAGTTCCTCCGATTATTTGTCTCTTCACCTGCCGGTAAATGACAAAACAAAAGGTTTTCTAAATTCCGATAAATTCGCTCTCATGAAAAACGGAGTTAAAATTATGAACTTCGCCAGAGGCGGTCTGGTTAACGATAAGGATCTGATCGCAGCTTTAAAAGAAGGTAAAGTCTCCAAGTATGTTACAGATTTTATTACTGATGAGCTTATCGGTGTGGAAAATGTCATCGGTATTCCTCACCTTGGTGCTTCGACCGCGGAGTCGGAGGAAAACTGTTCCGTAATGGCTGCCGACCAGCTTAAGGATTTTCTGGAGAATGGTAATATTCTTAATTCGGTAAATTTTCCGAACTGCACTCTTGACCGCTGCGGGGACAGCCGCATTGCTATAATCAATAAAAATATCCCTAATATGGTTGGCCAGATCACCAGCGTTCTGGCGGATTCCGGGATCAATATTATTGAGATGCTTAATAAAAGCAAGGGAGATTTTGCTTATAATATACTTGATATAGAAGGCGACGTGTCCGGAGAGCCGATAGAAAAGCTTTCTGTAATAGAGGGCGTTATTAAAGTCAGACTCATCTGAAAAATTTTCTACCCTTTAAGATTCAGCGCCGGTATCAGTTCTATGGTATCGGCGCTTTCCATTTTATAAGGGTCGATGTCGTTGAGGAAATTTATAAGCCCCGTTCTGCTTACAGGTTCAATTGCGGAAACAGCCGCCGCCGCTTTTTCCCCTTCTGTTCCGGATGCCGTTAGTGATACAATAATATTGTCTCTAATGTTTCTTAGATTTCTGCCCGCCTCATCTGAACAGGATTCTACAGCCATACGAAGTTTCATGTATTTGTCGGCTATCGCCGGTTTGACATTTTTCAATACGCGGGGGACAGGCGCGTTTTCTTGCTGATTACCGGTTTTCTCTTTCTCGGCAGTTTTTTCCGCATTGTTTGAGAAAAGCCTCTGCTGAGACCTGTAGCTGTTCATTGCCGAAATATTCATAATACTTTATTAGAAAGCAATTCGCATGCCCTCAAATAATATGCCCATATTGATGAAAATAAGGGCCGGTTCAATTTTCGGTTTAATTTTCTCTTAAGGAAACAGGGAATTATTTTCCGGAGTTTTTATATTCTTGAGCAGAGTTCTTCTATGAACTTGTTCTCTTCTTCTATTTTAGCTCTGATATTTTTTATGAAGTAAGAATCTTCTGTTTTACCGTGAGCCGGGATATAATCGGGAATAATCCTTACTCCGCGCATTTCGTCTTTTTTCCTGGAAGAAAAGATGTTCTCCATGGTTATCTTATTTATTTTAACAAGTTCCTTCAAAATGTCTTTTATTCCCGCTTCTTTGCTGAATTCATCCAGTATCTCTTTCCAGTATTCTGTTACGTTTGCGGGATTTGCGGATAATTTTTCCGGAGACATAGGCAAACTTTCATTTTCGGGGATGTTTCTTAGTATTCTGTAGATTCCCCGGCAGGCGGAATATTTTATGTAGGTCTCATAATTTTCAATGCCCTTAAGCCTTGATTTCTCAAACATATAATTTTTTCCCATACCCGGAATATCGTGCTCCGTATAAATGTCTTTTCCTGAAGTTTCACGAAGCATATACAGTGCTTTTCTCATCTTCTCTACATTTTCAGGCCTGAAAATTTCAGTCTGATAGTCGTGGCGATGTGCTTTGTCTCGCTCTTTAAATTTTATATTGTTTCTTTTTAACATATAATGATTGTCGGAAAGGACCCAGCCGGGTCTTATTTCGTCTATAGCGGGAGAAACACCCGGCATTTCTCGGTCATGAGGGCTTATAAGGCTGAAAGGAAAAATCACTTTTTGAGGAAGGGTATGGGCTCCCGCAGCAATTATTGTATAGGGGGCGTCTGTAAAATCCGAAGGAAATTTGATATTTGTGCCGAGACCGAAGAACATCCCCTCCCCCGCAAAAAGTTCCTGATCCGGGTTTCTTGTTGTATGGTTTGAGCCTATATTTGCTCCTGAGCTTACATTTCCTCTGCCCGCCGGCCAGAACGTGCTTATAAGCATACTTTGATGATGAAATCCGGTAAAAGGCCCCATCAATGAGGATGTAACTTCTCCTTCACCTACACATGAGTTTGGGCCTATTACAGATGACATTATTTTGCCCTGTCTTTCTGCGACGCTGTGCTCCAGCATCGCGCTTTTCTCAACATGGGCGCCGGTCAGGACCGAACAGCCCCATTGAATTACGGAATTCTGTATAATGGCGAGGTCTCCTATTTTTGTCTGTTCTTCGGGGTTGCTTAAAATAGTGCTGTTTTCTATTCTGGAGACTCCGTCGATTAGGGCTTTCTGACCTATAAAGAAATTATTGATTCTTGTGGTATTTTTTATTTCGGCGTCTTTTCCTATAATGCCGAATTCGGAATGGAAATACGAGCAGTAGTCCTTTATGATATTTGTATACTCATCCAGTTTCTGCCTGTCCGAACGGCGTTTTATAAGCTCTGCGGCAATTTCTATTGTCATGTCGGCAAAGAGGAGTATTTCCCGGCCTCCCGTTTCTATGACAATCGGTATTTCTGTCCCGTTTCCGAGAGAGGCACCCGCGTCATGAGATATATGTCCGCAGTTTGAGATGCGGACCCCGCTGTTCATATTAACGTTTACCAGTGCGGAGACATCCCGTACAAGGCAGTTATCGGCAATGTAAGAATTGGAAATCGTGCTGTTATAAAGCCCTGCTCTTATGGAAAGACCGTCGATATTATGCTTTTCGGATAATTTACCAATGAATATGTTTCTACGAAATCTGCAGTTTTCGATATTATCGGGTATGAAATCAGAGGACACAAGTATATTGGACCAGTTCTCTCTTGAAGCGCGGTTTCCGTTTTTTTTCAGATACTCAATTTCTCCACTTGACAGGCTTCTGTACTCTTCAATCCTCGGAAAGGATGACATTGAGTCACCGAAATCCTTTATGGCTTCGGAAGTTTTTATCGTTTCATTCAGTTTTTTTATAAGATCCATATATTCTTCCCCGGGTTTCATTCAGTATGTTACTATCTGAAAATATAGGATTATTCGGCCAATCAGGCAACATATAAAGGAAACAGGGCTTTTCCGGTATCTTTTTTGTTGCGAATTGTCGGTTTAATTAATTAATTCTCTTATCATGAAAATAGAAAAATTTCTCGACAGTGAGGGTTTTTCCCTCAGTCCGGAACTCGGCGCCGGAATTTGCGAAAAAGCCGTTATTGAAATGAAAAAGGGTCTTTCTCCGGAGGGGTCTTCATTAAAAATGCTTCCATCTTTTGTGGGCGGAGGAGTTCCTGAAGCGGAAAAGCCTGTCATAATAATCGATGCCGGAGGCTCAAACCTAAGGATCGGTACCATGTATTTCGATAAAGATTTGAAGCCGGTTATTGATGAGCTCGAAAAATCCGCAATGCCCGGTTTGGAAAAACCTATTTCTGCTGATGAATTTTATTCCGAGCTGGCATCCCGGGTTAAACATGTAAGCGGCAAATCAGATAAAATCGGGTTTTGTTTTTCTTATCCTTCACGTATTACTCCCGAGAAAGACGCTGAAGTCCTTCTCGTTATTAAAGAATGGAAGGCGAGAGTTAAAGGAACGATGGTGGGGGAGAGTCTTCGCAAATATCTTTCACCCGGAAATCCGGAAGAATTTCAGGTGACGGTAATAAATGATACGGTCGCGGCCCTTCTCGGCGGCAAATCTGCATTTATGAATGAGAATTGCTCAAACTGGATAGGGCTTATAGTCGGCACCGGAACGAATATGGCCTATATTGAAAGAGTGTCTGAATTTTCAAAGCTGACTCCGGACGAAGCCGCCGCCGCCGGTGACAAAGAAATGGCCGTAAACTGCGAGACGGGCGATATCTGTGTTCTGCCTTACACAGCGTATGACGATGGGCTTGACTCCGGTTCCGATGCGCCAGGTTTTCACCGGGCTGAAAAAATGATATCCGGAAAGTATCTCGGGGCGCTTACGGCGCTGGTGATTTCGGGAGCATATAACAAAGGGCTTTTCTCCGAGACTGTTTCCAAAGGCCTTCGGGAATTTCCGATACTTGAAACAGAGGAAATTTCGAGATTTCTCGCCGACCCGTCAAAAGGCTTCGGTGGTTTTACCGGTATGCTTCTCGCCGAGGGAACAAAGGAAGATATTGAGGGAGTGCTTCTTATCATACGCCGCATGATAAGAAGGAGCGCCTTTTTTATCGCGTGCGAACTGTGCGCCGTTCTCAAAAAAACCGGCGACGGTAAAGACCCGGATAAGCCGGTTGGCATAATGCCTGACGGCTCCACCTTTTTTGGGCTTCCGGGTTATCAGGATACTATAAAGGAATACATGCCTCTTATTTTGGGGCACGATAAAAGATATTATATTTTCAGGAGGGCCGAAAATCCCAATCTTGCCGGCGCCGGTCTTGCCGCGCTTTCCAGGACGGCTGAAGAGGGCTTTTAATGGGGTTGATCCTTAGAAAAGGCAAATCAATTAAAGAAGTCCGCTGTAAAGAAATTTTCGGGGCCGCAGAGGGGAAAGTTCTTTTTATTGCTCCGCATGATGACGATGCTGTGCTCGGCGCTGGTCTGATGATGAGGCACGTTGTTTCCGAAGGTTATGAGGCGCTCCTTTGCGTCGTTACCGATGGATCTCTCGGGTACTGTTCGGAAAAAGACAGAGAAAATATAAGCGCCACAAGAAAAAAGGAGACCTTGAGTTCTTCGGAAATTATGGGCCTGAAAGAGGAAAATATCATTTTCCTCGGTTATCCGGACTGCGGTCTGTCCCGTTTTACCGGAAGGCTTCCGGAAGAAGACAAATTACAGGGACTTCAGAGCGGTTTTACCCGGCTCTTGAGAAAAACAAGGCCTGCTGCGTGTTTTCTTCCGACAGGGGAGGATTATCACCCCGATCATAAAACGACCTATTCCGAATTTCTTATAAGTCTATTTCATGCCTCAGGTGAAATATGGCCGGAATACGGACCTCCTTTTGAAGTTCCTCCCGTATTCGAAACAGCAGTTTATTGTGATTTTCCGGAACCGCCGGAACTGATGCTGGACTCTTCGCAAGAAGATTTTGAACCGAAAATCCGCGCTGTGGAGAAATTCTCTTCCCAAAAGCAGATTGGAAAGCTTGTTGAAAAAGTCCGCATGAGCGGCCCGGTTGAATTTTTCAGGAAGGTCCCGTTTTCTTTGTATGATCCGCTGAAATACAAAGAGAGTTTCAAAGTTTGAAAGACGGCCGGGAGAAACTCGCCTCCGAAAGAGTAGGTCGTCTTCTTTTTCGGTTTTCAGTGCCGGCTATCGCGGGAATGTTTTCTCAGGCCATGTACAATGTTGCCGACGCGTTCTTCGTTGGCCGAGACGGAGGCCCGGACGCTATAGCCGCTCTGGCGATTGCTTTTCCTGTGCAGCTTTTTGTTATGTCGGTCGGGATCTGGATGGGTGTGGGTGGAGGTTCCATCATATCCCGCAGATTCGGGGAAGACCGAGTAAAAGAAGCGGAGAGAGCTTTCGGGACTGTTTTGTCCGCGGGATTTCTAATAGGTATTTTCCTGATTATCCTTGTTTACATCTTTAGAGAGCCGCTTCTTCGAGCGCTTGGAGCATCTGAAAATATTCTCGGGCTTGCGATGGAATATATACTGTTTGTTATGCCGGCCGCTCTGTTTATAATTTTCAAAATGATAACAAATAACGTCATCAGGGCGGAGGGTAATGCGCGCGACGCGATGGCGGTAATGATCAGCGGAGCGTTTCTGAATATTATTCTGGATCCTGTGTTTATCTTTGTGCTTGGTATGGGGGTTAAAGGCGCCGCTTTGGCAACCGTAACCGCGCAGGGGATTTCCGCGCTATACGCGATCTATTATTTCTCATCAAAACGGAGCATTATTAAATTCAGGGCCGGAAATTTTATTATAAGGCGTGTAATACTGGTCGAGGCTTTTATTGTGGGTTCGTCCGCATTTCTCCAGCATGTTATGATGGCGGTGATTTCAATGGTTATGAATAAAAGTGCTCAGTATTACGGCGGTGACATAGCGGTTGCATTCTTCGGAATATTTATGAGACTTTTTTCGCTTTTAGCGATGCCTGTGCAGGGAATAGTGCAGGGTATGCTGCCGATAGCGGGTTTCGCTTATGGGGCAAAAAACTATGACAGGGTCATAAGTGTTGTTAAAAAAGCCATGGGTAGCGGAACCCTTCTTGCCGCGGCGGGTATTTCTTTTATAGTAATTTTCCCCGCTGAGATTTTTTCCCTTTTCTCCTCCGACCCGGCGCTTTTAAAACTTGCTGATTCGGCTGTCCCGATATGCATGGCCGGAGTTATTTTTATCCCTTATCAAATGACCGGCAGCGCCGCTTTTCAGTCGCTCGGAAAAGGCGGCAGGGCGCTTTTACTTACTTCACTCCGCCAGATTGTCTTTTTTATACCGGCCGCGATTGTTTTACCCGTGTTTATGGGTTTGAACGGTCTATGGTTCGCTTTCCCGTTCGGCGATACCGCTTCTGCGGTTTTAACATCGTTCTTTGTATCGAAGGAGTACAGGCTGCTTCGGAGGAGCGAAAGAGATTCTGCTGAGGTCTGTATTTAGAAGCCGGATTGCAAGACTGCGGAGAAAAAGCCCGACCTCAAGAAGGTGCATTGCGTGCATTATTTCGTCTTTTATTATCTTCATAAAAACACTGTTCCCCCTGCTCTTTGTTCTAATATCTCTTGATTCGGCATGGATACCCCGGGAATCCCGCTTATAATAAACGTTCTTACTTGAGGTGTTTTCATTCTTTTCAGATACTGTCCATATCATATAAGTTGTTATTTTCGGATATTTGACAGAAAAAGTCAGGTGTCGTGAGTTTTTACGTTTTGCCTTGGTATGATAATTATCTTAAGGAAAAGAAAAATAACGAAAAAAAGGAGGATCGAATGTTTTTATTGTCAACAGTAATTTTATTCTTAACCGCCGTATCTTCGATGGCTGAAACTTCAGGTTGGAAAAATACTCTTGAGTTCAGCACCACCGCCGCGCACAGTTACTACAGCGATAATTGGGATGGAGCGGAAACCGGGGCCCTTTCATGGGCTTCTGTCTTAAAGGGTTCGGCGGCGAAAAACTTCAACGCGAATTACAGGCAGGAAAATAAATTCCTTCTGGAATTCGGACAGACAAAGATAGCCGGCAAAGACGGTTCTTCGGGCGAGACGGTTAATTCATCGGACCTTATAGAACTTGAGTCCATGCAGCGGTTTCCTCTCGGAGGCTGGGCGGATCCTTTCGCTACTATTAAAGCCGAAAGCCGTTTTACAGATGAAAGAGCGGACGCCGCGCATTATGTAAATCCTCTCCGGCTCACTGAAAGTTTTGGTGCTATAAAGACGCTTATGGACTCTGAAAAAAGCAGACTTATGCTCAGTCTGGGTGCTGCGGTAAATCAAAATATAGACCGGTATTTTCCCGACGGGCAGGGGGGAGTTCAAAATAAAACGGTAAATGACGCCGGTATTGAGGCTGTGCTGGATTATTCAGGCGGGCTTAAGGAAGGGGTTATTACTTATTCGAGTATTCTTGATATTTTCGGTGCTCTTGTAAGGGCGGACGCCGATGAGGCTTCGGACGATAAATGGAAATACCCCGATCTGGACTGGCAGAATACTCTTAAAATCAATCTGACTGAATTTATAATAATCAATATAAACGCGCAGCTTTTATATGACAGGGAAATCAGCGAGAACGCGAGGATTAAGGACGTATTATCCGCCGGGGTTACTTTTTCGCTGCCGGCTCAGTCTTCTTCGTCAACAAATAAGGATGAGAAGTAGTCGCTTTTTTCGAGCTCGTTGGTAAGGGTCTCGACATGGTGATAATAATCTTTTCTTTCAAGCGCTGAAGCGGCTTCCACATCCAGAACAGCCGTGGTGTCCGGGTGCAGCTGAAGCGCGGAAGCGGTGACCTGCGCGGTAACCGGTCCTTCAACCGCTTTAGCTATTACTTCTGCTTTTCTCGGGCCGGATGCCAAAAGAAGGCAGCTTTTCGCGTCCATGACAGTTCCGACACCCATTGTTATGGCGAATTTCGGGACATCTTCTATCTTATCGCCAAAGAAAAGCCTCGCGTTGTCCTCGATAGTTTTTTTGTCGAGAGATTTCATTCTGGTACGCGAACCGAGCGAAGAGCCCGGTTCATTAAAACCGATATGGCCGTCCGACCCGATACCAAGAATCTGAAGATCTATACCCCCGGATTTTTTAATCCGTTTTTCATAAGCTTTGCAGTATTTTTTCACATCCCGTGTACTTCCGGACGGGATGTTTATCTGATTGTCGGGTATATTGACATGTTTAAAAAACTGTTCATGCATAAAATAGTGATAGCTTTGTTTATGAGCGGGAACGAGTCCGTAATATTCATCCAGGTTGAAAGTTGTTACATGAGAAAAATCGAGACCGTCCTCGCGGTGCATTCTTATGAGCTCCCGGTAAAGTCCCATCGGTGTGCTGCCGGTTGCCATTCCGAGGACGGTATCCGGTTTGCTGCTTACCAGCTGGGCGACAAATTTCGCGGCCCTTTTACTTAGTGAATTATATTCTTTTTCTATTATAACACGCATTTTCCCGCTCCTTTTTTATTATAACCGGTCAAAACACATCCAATATAAAATTATTCCCCTTAATCATCAAAAAATTTATCTTATAACCGTGGTCAGCCGGCATTTTTAACTAATGAAATGGAGATTCTATGTCTAAAGTTTATTTTGCGGACATTAAAGTGAAGAAAATTGAGCCTAAACTGACTCTTCCTGCCAAATTCAAAAGAATGCTTAAACAGTTCAAATTCAAAAAAAGAGCTGCGGGAAAGAATGTTGGTATCAAGATGCATTTTGGTGGAAATCTCGGTTATACTACGATACACCCTCTTTTTATAAGAATTCTGGTCAAAGAACTTATGGACGCTGGCGCGAAATCGGTGAAAGTTATGGATAATAATCCCGCCGACGCAATCCCGAGGGGCTATGTCAGAGAAGTTCTCGGATGCGAGGTCGTATCATGTTTCGGGCAGACAAAGCAGTATCTTTATAAAGAAAAAATGGGTCTTAAAAATCTGGACCATGTGTTTTTCGGAGGAGAAGCCGTGGATTGTGATTTTTTCATAGACCTTTCACATGTCAAGGGGCACGGGGACTGCGGCTTTGGAGGCGCACTTAAAAATATAGCCATGGGCGTAGTCAACGGGCCAAGCCGCGCGAAACTCCACCTTCTGGAAGGCGGGATCGTCTATCACCCCGAGAAATGTACTTTCTGTAAAAAATGTCTTGAATCCTGTCCGAGGGGTGCCATAAGGGGCGACAAAGAAAATAAAAAAGTCCATATCTTCTTTCACCACTGTACATACTGTCAGCACTGTGTAATGACCTGTCCCGAAGGGGCACTTGAAATGGGGGGAAGAAAATTCGAGGACTTTTCAAAAGGTATGGCCAAAGTTACATGGAAGTTTCTTAAAAAATTCAAACAGGAAGAGACTCTCTTCATAAACTTTCTCACAAATATTACCATATACTGTGACTGCTGGGGTCTTACAACGCCTTCTCTTGTTCCGGATATAGGTATACTCGCATCTGATGATATAACGGCTGTCGAAAAAGCATCGCTGGATATGATAAAAACGGAGGACCTTCTTCCTCAGGGAATACCTGAAGACAGGGAACTTCTGGAGGGTGACGGACATCTTTTCGAGAGGCTTCACGCAAAGGACCCGTATCTTATGGTTAACTATCTAGGCAAATATATGAAAAGTAACGGGGAATACAGCATCGTCGAAGTAAAATGAACGGGATAAAGGCGTATTTTTTTGGAAACCGCGGCGTAATATGTTTATCTTATAACCGGTTTTTAATAAAATAAACGGAGTTTTAATATATGATTGGAAAAGGCTCGTCTGAAGGTTTTTTAAGTGCCGAAGAAGTCAGACGTATTTTCGAAGAGGGCCGGATTAAACTTGATTGTGCCGGTAAATCGCTTCTTTTTATAATTCCGGATGATACCAGGACCTGCCCGATGCCTTTTCTTTTCAAGACAGTTTGTGATGTCTTTGCCCCTTATGTGTCAAAACTCGGTTTTCTTATTGCTCTTGGAACTCATAAACCCATGAGCGCCGAAGCCCTGGAGGATTTTCTGGGAATTAGCCGGGAGGAAATAGATAAGAATTACGGCAATGTAGAGGTCTTTAATCATGACTGGGAAAATACTTCGACTTTTCGGGAGATCGGGACCATTCCCGAAGAAGATATCAGCAGTATAACTGACGGCCTTTTCAGTATGGAGGTTCCGGTCGCTTTAAATAAGGCTGTTTTTGAATATGATAAAACGGTCATTCTGGGCCCCGTTTTTCCGCATGAGGTTGTCGGGTTTTCGGGCGGCTATAAATACCTTTTTCCGGGGATCGGAGAGGAAAGATTTATAGGCTTTTTCCACTGGCTCGGAGCTGTAAAGCTGAGTTCTGAAATCATCGGAACAATAGATACTCCCGTGAGGGACGTAATAAACAGGGCAGGGAAATTTCTTTCAATAGATATTCCGATATTTTCTTTTGTTGTTCATGGGCAGGATATTCACTGTATGTATTTCGGAGGCCCTGACGATGCCTGGAGAAGGGCCGCGGAAATAGCCGAAGCCACGCATATCAGGTTTATTGACAGACGCTATAAATCCATACTGGCCGAAGCCCCGCCTATGTATAAAGATATATGGACCGCAGCCAAATGTATGTATAAAATGGAAACAGCGGTCGAAGACGGAGGGGAGCTGATTATTTACGCTCCTCATGTTAAAGAAATAAGCTTCTCGCACGGCGAAGTCCTGGACGAGGTCGGCTATCATGTCAGAGACTATTTCGCAAAGCAGTGGGATGATTTCAAGAAGTATCCCTGGGGAGTGCTCGCCCATTCAACACATGTAAAAGGTATAGGCACTTTTGAAGACGGAAAAGAAAAACCGAGGATCAATGTTATTCTGGCAACCGGAATTCCCGAAGAGCGCTGCAAAAAGGTGAATCTCGGATATATGGACCCCGAAGAAATCAACCCGTCTGAATGGGACGGCCGGGAAAAAGAAGGCCGGCTTTATGTTTCAAGGGCCGGAGAAACTTTGTACAGACTAAAATAATTTTAATATAAATTAAAAACCGGAGGATTTAATGGCACAGCATGATATCGGACTTATCGGACTCGCCGTTATGGGCGAAAACCTTGTTTTAAATATTGAAAGCAGAGGGTATTCCATAGGTGTCCACAACCGGACGACCGCTAAAGTGGACCGTTTTATGGATGGGCGCGCATCAGGAAAAAACATAGGCGGTTATCATACAATCGAGGAACTCTGTAAAAATTTAAAGAGGCCGAGAAGAGTCATGCTGATGGTCAAGGCCGGCTCTGTTGTTGATGATTTTATTGAACAGATTATTCCCTTTCTTGAGGAAGGCGATATAATAATAGACGGCGGTAATTCTCATTTTCCCGATACAATCCGCAGAACGCAATATGTCGAAAGCAAGGGACTTCGTTATATCGGCACCGGAGTTTCCGGCGGGGAGGAAGGAGCCTTGAAGGGCCCTTCGATCATGCCCGGCGGCTCACCCGAAGCG
>CAYNYI010000063.1:0-18561 GCA_964401455.1 uncultured Fibrobacterota bacterium | reverse complement strand
TGCAATACTGCAAAGGTGAATATTACCGTTTCTCCGGAAAGGCACCGGATGTGCATCATCTCATATATCCGGTAGTAAAAACCGATTTCAAAAGCCTCGGAATTCACCTTACACGTGAACTCGACGGCCGTAAAAAACTCGGGCCGAACGCATATTATGTTGATGAAATAGATTACGGCATGGACGAAAAACATAAAAGCGACTTTTTCAGCTTGGCATCAAAATACCTTCCATGGCTTAAATACGAAAACCTTTATCCTGACACCTGCGGAATAAGGCCAAAACTGCAGAAACCCGGGGAACCCGTGCGCGATTTTATCATCAAAGAAGAATCAGACAAGGGGCTTCCGGATTTTTATAACTGTGTGGGAATAGAATCGCCGGGGCTTACATCATGCCTTGCGATCGGGAAATATCTAAAAGACCTTATTTTGGGTTAAAATTGCCCGCATTATAATCCGTGAGTGTTGAAATAACCCGGGATATGGCTGATTTTATTTTGTATTCTAATCCCGGCAACTCTTCGGGAGCAAGAAAGTCCTTCATACTTGATTCCACAACGTCGTGCGTAATTCTTTTTTTTTCTGTTTCAAGAACAGCAATAAAATCCTCAACCGAAACCGTCTTCCGCCTGAATCTACCTTTATCCCTTACACGCATAGATTCGAGTCGTGATAATAAAACAGGAAAATCAGGTTTTATGCCGATCACAAGAGAAAAGAAATAAATATCATAAAGGTCTTTAAACAGTCTTCGTTCAAACCAGGCCGCCAGTTTATGAGAAAAAGCCGTATCCAGCTTCATGACGCTGATTATTCTCGGACCGGTCCTCGTACCCCGTGCCATGGCAGATGTACTTAATTCTTCAGTCTTACATTGTCGAGCAACGGTTACTTCTACCTGAATTCCTGTTTTATCTCTCTGAATATAGCATCTGATACATTTCGAATCCATTGAATGGGATATTTCAACACCATCTATGCCGGAGAGGCATTTTAAAAGTCTGTCCTTGATTTTCTTCTTCGAAGTAAAGGGAATAAAAACGTAATCCAGACCATTCGTATATCGGGGACAATCCAGGAACCGCAGTTCCATCCCCCCTTTTAACACAGCGGAATTACCAAATTCGTCACTGATTTTCCCCAGTACTTCAAGCATGAGAAGTTCAATTTTTTCAAAATCAGCCATTCAGGATCTTTCTTACAAATCCCCTGAACCTGGGATTTCTGTATTTATCCAGCCATTTAAGGACAAGGCCTTTATTTATCAAGGAAATATTGATATCGGAATATATATCAAAAGGAAAACGCATACCCTTCTGATAAAAATAGAGGGTATCCAGAAAAGCCTTCTCCGGCAGTGCTTCATTCCAGAATTTTTCTTTTTTATACCCAAAAAAAAGCTCTTTTTTTATCCCGGAGAAGGTCAGGCTTCCCCTTTCATTTGTAAAAGAACGACCTTTTCCCGTTTTAACCATATACAAATTTTTTGCAGGCAAAACTCCGGTAATAAGTTTTTCTGAAAGCACTGAGCCCAAGGAAACATATGAATTAGCTCCGTATATTCTGGCGGCCAGAGTTTTCATGTCAAAATTTTCCGTTACATAAAACCTGCGAATATAGCGGATTATTATTCCATTTTCCTCAAGAGAGCGGATTCGCCTGTATAAAATCGTCGAATCAAAAACCTTTATAATACTCCGTAAATCATTCAGCGAAAAAACCCCCCGCATTTCCGGAGACCATTTATATATTTTTTTTATGTCGGAAGGTGTTTCTTTCATACTGACATATAATATACAATAATTGACAATATCTGTCAATATGTATCGAGGATCTGGTTTAATTAAATCCGGCCTCTATATAGCTCTTGCCGTATGTGAGAATATGCTGGATTCCGAGTGCGTTAATGAATTCGAAAGAGACGCAATCGGTATAGGTGAAATTCCGGTAAAGGTATTTTTTCCACCATAAAACGGCCTTTTTCTCTATTTCAAAGTCCGAATAGACCATTTTGATGAAATCAGACTCTCTTAACAACTCCGCTGTCTCAACCGCTGTTTCATGGCCGAATTCGGCGGCTATAAGAGTTAAAAGCTCTCCGGCAATAAGATTTGAAATAACGAGGAGATTACCTTCCAGGGCGCATTTCTGAAGACGCTCCCGGGCATCTTTATGGTTACGGTCGGATTCTACAAAGAAAGCGTATAAGAAAGAGGTGTCCACCCAGATAAGAGCCGTTTTCATTTATTAATCCCATAAATATATTTATCGATATTCTCAGATACATCAGACGGACCCTTCTGCCTGATAATATATCTGGCGCTGAAAATCGAATCGCCTCTGGACTTGGCGCCGTGCTCGGCCAGATAACGTTCGCAGGATGTACGGATGAATTCTCCCAAAGACATGCCGTTCTTTGAAGCGTATTTCATGATTTCTTTTTTAAGATTTTCGGGGAGCATTACGGTAGTTCTGTTCATTATTGTACCTCCTGAATAAAAAAAAGGTTATGCATATATATACATATATGCATAACCTTCAGTCAAATATATAGTACCCGTCAGGAAATCCGGATACTACAGAGAGAAAACCCGATCACAAAGGGAATATTTTCCTGTCCCGTAAAAATGCGAGTATCTGATCGACGGATTCTACTGTATTTTTCTCTTCCGGCTTAACCGTTACAGCCGGATTTTCCGGTTTTTCATAGGGCAGATCCACTCCGGCAAGGTTCTTTATTTCCCCCTTGTCCGCGCGGTCATACAGGCCTGACTTTTCTCTGCTGCGGCAATACTCCAAAGTAGCGTCAACAGAAACTTCGATAAAGTTATCCCGGCCTATCACTTCCGCTGCCTGTGACCTGACCTTTTTATCGGGAGAAACAAATGAACAGATAGAGATTACGCCAGAGCGGTTCAAAAAGGCACTCATTTCGGCTGCGCGGCGCAGATGCTCCGCCCTGCCCGCGGGCGAAAAATCAAGCTCACGGCTCAGGTTCTCACGCATATGGCCGCCATGTATAACAGAAGCAAGCCCTCCCATATCGAAGATCCTCTTCTCAAGAGCATAGGCGATATCGGTTTTACCCGAAGCGGAAAGACCCGTAAGCCAGAGAGTAACCGGTTTTTGACCGAGCCGTTCCTGCCTTTCCTCTTTGGAAATAAGGCTTTTCTTCCCGCCGGCGCTCACGGCCGACCGCGTGCGGTCCATATCGGCTGGTATTTTATCCACAGGCTCGCGGTCGATAATCATTCCCGCCGCCGCAGTATTGTTGGTAATAGGATCTATTAGAATAAATGAACCCGTGGAGCGGTTTTTTGTGTACGGGTCAAAAAAAAGACTGCGGTTAGCCGTAAAAATAATTCTTCCTATCTCATTTAGATTCAGAGAATCGGAATCCTCCTTTTTAAGAGTATTCACATCGGTGCGGTACATGACCCTGTCTATTCTCCCCCGCACCGTCTGCATACCCTGCTTTATGAAATAAGGCTTATTAAGATCAAGACCCTGCTCATCCATCCAAACAGTCATGGCCTCGAACCTGCGCTCCGTATGTGGAAGGTTTCTTTTATGAACAATTATATCTCCCCTGCTTATATCGATTTCATCCTCAAGAGTAACAGTAACAGACATGGGAGGGTAGGCTTCGTCAATTTCGCCGTCGAAAGTCACAATCGACTTTACGCGGCTCGTTTTACCGGACGGAAGCGCGGTGACCTCGTCGCCCTTTCGGATTATGCCGCTGAATACCTGACCGCTGTACCCCCTGAAATCAAGGTTTGGCCGCAGTACATACTGTACAGGAAAACGAAGGTCTATAAGGTTATAATCGCTTGCTATATATACAGTTTCAAGAATATCCATAAGACTCTCACCCTTATACCAGGGCATATTATTTGAACCGGGCTCGACAACATTATCGCCTTTGAGAGCACTGATAGGCACAAAACGAACATCCTTGAGGTTCAGTTTGGCTGCAAAATCGGTAAAATCAGAAACTATTTCGTCAAAAACCTGCTTGCTGTAATCCATGAGATCCATTTTATTTACACAAACAACAATGTGAGGCACAGCGAGAAGCGTGGTTATGAATGTATGGCGTTTTGACTGGGTCAGGACGCCGTTACGGGCATCAATCAGTATTATGGCCAGATTAGCCGTTGAGGCACCTGTAGCCATATTTCTGGTGTACTGTTCGTGGCCGGGTGTATCGGCTATTATAAACTTTCTCTTTGGGGTTGAGAAATATCTGTAGGCCACATCGATAGTTATTCCCTGCTCTCTCTCCGACTTAAGACCGTCGGTCACAAGAGCATAATCAAAATCCTCTCCGTCGGTGTCCATTTTAGAGACTTTTTTAACAGAAGCAATCTGGTCCTCATATATATTTTTGGAATCATGCAAAAGACGCCCGATAAGGGTGGATTTACCGTCATCCACGCTTCCCGCCGTAGTAAAACGAAGCAGCTCTTTTTTCTCGTTTTCTTCCAGAAATTCTTTAATATTCATTTATTTTGCCCGCCTTTATATTTAGAAATAACCTTCTTTTTTCTTTGTTTCCATACTGCCTTCTGAATCATGATCTATAACTCTCGTCGATCTTTCGGAAATCCGTACGGTCATCATCTCCTCAATGATTTCTTCAACACTCTGCGCGGTCGAACGAATCGCGCCGGTACAATGATAACACCCCAGCGTCCGGTAGCGGCTCATGATTTTTTGAGGCTTTTCCCCGTCTTTAAGAGGAACATCATCAAAATATGGAAAAAGCTGTCCGTTTCTCTCAACCATCTCGCGTTCAGCGGCATAATAAAGCGGAACAATCGGAATATTCTCCATATATATATACTGCCAGATATCAAGCTCTGTCCAGTTACTGAGCGGAAAAACTCTTATGGATTCACCTTTGTTGACACGCGAATTATAAAGGTTCCAGAGCTCAGGCCTTTGGTTTTTAGGATCCCACTGCCCCACACTGTCTCTAAAAGAAAAAACCCGCTCCTTGGCCCTTGATTTCTCTTCTTCGCGCCGGGCACCGCCGAAGGCAGCGTCATATCCGCCCTTTTTAAGACCGTCCAGCAGCCCGGTCGTTTTAAGTAGAGCACAGCATTTCTGAGTACCGAGACCATAAGGATTCACATTTTTCGCAATTGCTTCCTCATTACGGTAAACTACGAGATCAGCCCCGATTTCCTTAACATAATTTTCCCTGAACTCATACATTTCCTTGAATTTAAAACCCGTGTCGATATGCATAAGCGGAAAAGGAATCTTGCCGGGATAAAATGCCTTTTGTGCCAGCCAAAGCATAACAGAAGAATCCTTTCCCACCGAATAAAGCATGACCGGATTCTCAAACTCCGCGGCAACCTCACGCATAATAAAGATACTTTCCGCCTCAAGTTCTTTAAGATGTGTTAGAGAGTATTTACTCATATATCAGTCCTTTATATAAATTTTTCTTTAATGTATTTCATAACTTTTTCTGCAGCTTCGTCCACCGAAACATCTCTGGTATCAATCTCAATTTCAGGCTTTTCCGGCGGTTCAAATGGCGAGGATATCCCGGTAAAATCTTTTATTTCCCCCTTCCTTGCCCTTCCGTAAAGCCCTTTAACATCTCTGCGTTCACATTCTTCAAGGGGGGTGCTTACATATATCTCAACGAAGTTGCCGCAGACTCCTCTTACAAAATCCCTCGATTCCCTGAATGGTGAAATTAGAGAAACAAGCACAAAAACACCGTGCTTTTCAAGGAGAGAGCTCATATGCCCTACCCGCTTTATATGAGCATTACGGTCTTCCCGACTGAATCCCGTACCCGGAAACATATCACGGATAACGTCCCCGTCCAGATGCTCGGTTTTTATACCGGATTCCTCCATTTTTTTATAAAGCAACTCGGTAATAGTGCTTTTTCCGGAGCCGGAAAGCCCCGTAAACCACAGCACTGCCCCTTTTTCAGACATTATTTTCCCTTTTCTTAAATTGATTGACTATCTCAAATACCACTATCCCGAACGCCACAGAAACATTCAGAGAATTTTTATAACCCATCTGAGGAATTTTAATGATACTGTCCGCTTCCTTCAAAACACCTGATGAAACACCCAGCGCCTCATTTCCAACTACAAGACACAGCGGAAAATCGTAATGTCTTTTTGAATAATCTTCTGAGCAGTCGCACGTTTCAAGGGCGGCTACATGATATCCGCGCCTTTTGAATTCCTGCACGCCGGAAATAGTCCGGTCAAAATGTTCCCATGCCATAAAACACTCGGCACCCATTGCTGTTTTCGCAAGCTTAGGGCTTGGAGGGCAGACTGTATATCCACACGGACATACAGACTGCAGGGCCGCAGCGTCAGAAGTCCTGAATATGGACCCGACATTATATGCGCTTCTCAGATTATCAAGAATAACAGACACCGGATTACGGGGAAGCTCCCCGTACTCCTCAGCTGTCATTTCCGTGTCACAGTTTTTCACATGTATCGCGCTGGCCATAAGCCAACAAAATTAATAAATTGCCAGAGCATTATTCAAATTCAAATAAAAAAAACAGGACCCGTAAAAGGTCCTGTTAAAAATAAATCACTTTTTATATATTATCAAGCCCCGAAAGACTGCTGTTTTGCGTAACCTTTAATGGCTCCGACATTACGGTTCAAGCCTAGCAGTTCCTCTTTCACAGCCGCCATTTTTCTTTTTAATTTATGAATAAAATCAGCCTCGCTGCTTCGTATTTCCAGCACGGTTTTTTGGGCTTCTTTATGTTTTTCCTCGATAATTTTTTTCACAAAATCGCTCGTGGCGCCGTTATCAGCCGTTTTTCTCAATATTTCAAGTTTTTTGTTTATTATTTCAATCTCATCAATAAGCGACTGCCGTTTTCTTACGGCCTCTTTTATCAGTAACGGATCTTCGCTGTAAGCCCTTTTCCAGACTGTCAGTTCCGAAATTTTTTTGTATTTTTTCTTTATTTCTTCTGTATGAACGATTACTTTTTTTGCCGTATTCATTGTTTCAACCTACCATTTTAAGGCCGTTATTGTCGGAATTGTCCGTACTCTCTTCAGGAGCGGCGCCGGTTTCTCTTGTCTTTTTTATGGCTTCGGCCCATGCTTTTCTGAGTTCGGTGAGATGATTCTTTACTTCGGTAACCATTGCCGTGTCGTTTTTGATGTTGGCCTGGGTTATTCTCCAGTCGAAATATTCATAAAGTTTTTCAAGATTCGCCGCGATTTCACCGCCTTTTTCGTGGTCAAGCGCCACGCGAAGCTCGGTTACGCAGTCTTGCGCCTTGTAAAGCTTTTTTGTTTTTCCGCTTAAATCATTAGCCCCTATGCATTCAACTGCCTGCATACAGCTTTTTATGGCCAGATCGTACGTCATCAGGATAAGTTTACCCTGGTCGGTGGTGTTGACATTAGCTGTTTTGTATGCTTTGTAACCGCTCAATGAAGACATTTCTCGCTCCCTTCCTTTAATTCAGGCAATCAGCCGCCCATACCGATCTGCGACAGCATGTTCTGTCCCTGGGACTGCATAGTGCTCATACTCTCTTCCATAGCAGTAAACTGCCTTATCAGCGTCTGACGATAATTTTCCACATGCCTCTCTAATTTATCGATACGCTCATTGTATCTTTTTATCTGGGTATTGATGCTGTCGGTCTTGGTTTTAAGAATACCGTCAACACTGTCTGTAATTGTCTCAATGAAATTATCGATATTCCCGGCTATTCCGTTGGTAAAATTGAATTCAACAACGCCGTTTCCTGATGCTGCGGTAACCGATAGCCCTTTTGCGGGCCCATCATTGAATTTCAGAATTTCACCGGATCTTGTTCCGGCATAAGTAGATCCGTCGATAGTTATGGTGTCATTATCGGTATCAATCTGATATACACCATCCTGGGTTTGATCGGTGCTTCTACCGAGAGTCACATTCGTATTATCTGAATAACCGCCCGTAGTAAAAAGTTTTACCACATTATCAAAATCTTCTGAAATTACTTCCTCAAAACGCGAACTGTCGAGAGAGAAGCTTCCTGTCTTGTCAGATTCAATACCTATCATGCTCAGAGTGGTCCAGTCTTCGTCTATACCGAGCTGTTTTCCTATTATATCCCTGAATTGAGTACGAAGCCTTCTTACCGTAGTGTCTCCGGCGAGGGCTGCGTCATTGCCTTCTTTTTCTTCGCCGTAATCGGCGGTTGAGGCCTTTGTTTCACGGTCAATAAAGTCTATAATAGTGTTGTATCCGTCAATAAACTTGCTCACAAGCTTTTTGAGCCCCTCTGTATCTCTTCCTATGGTTGTCTTTACCGTTGTATTTACATCGGCCTTTTTAACATTTATTTTTACACCTTCAATTACATCCTCAACCGTTGAAGATGAAGATCTGACGTCAAGACCGTCTATATTCAGAAAAGTGTCTTTACCGGACTGAAGAATTCCCGTGTATCCCGCCTGAGATATATCCATCGAGCCAAAATCATACCCATTGCTGGAGCCAAGAGATACGGAAGTCTGGGTTTCACCGCTGTTGACGTCGGTAATCTGTATTTCACCGGAAGCGCTCACAGAAGCGTCCACCATACCGTGAAAAGCGTTCTCTATTTCCGCCAGAAAGTCGGAAACCTTTGTGTTCGCCGGGTCAGATATTACAAAAACGTCCGAAACATCATTTCCGCTGCTGTCTTTTCCGTTTATGGTAAGCGTATCGCCGGCCGCGAAACCGCCTCCGTCTATATCCGAGAAAAGAGTATCGGCGGTGATTGCCGCTCCCGAAGAGTTATGAGAGACCGATGATGTCAAAATCTGAGAAAGATTTCCCTTTCCTCCGCTACTGTCGAGAATACCGAGATCCTGAAGAACGGTCCCGGCGGTCTCTGTATATTGCGCTCCGTCAGCGCCTTCGTCAACACTGGAGAAAATCATCTGATAATTTCCTTCAGAGATCTGCAGTATCGAAGCTGTAATTCCGATATCTTCAGCGCTGTTTATTTTCTCCGCGATCGATTTAAGAGAGTCGTCGGCTGTAATCTCGATCTGTACCGGGCCGGAAACATCGGCATCCTCCTCCTTATTTACCTCAAATGTTCCCGAAAGACCGAGCGCTGTTGTTTTTGAGCCGTAAACATTAGATGCTATTTTTTCAGAACTTCCTTTTTGATAGACTTTTATGTCATAACTTCCGACCTGGGCATCGGTTGTTCCTTCCAGTGTCAGAATATCTTCGTCTGAGCTTGAAGACGAATATATATTGAACGAGTCAGCATCGCGAAGCTCTGCCGCTACATCCTGAAAATCGCCCAGTCTTGACTTGAATTTGCTGTATGAATCAAGCTGAACGGAAATTTTGTCCTTCCTTGATTCCGCCATCAATACCCTGTTATTCTCAAGGGATACAAGTTTATCGATTATGGAATTCGTATCAAGCCCGGAAGCTAGCCCGCCTAAAGAAATTCCGCCTGAATTCATATTTTCTCCCTGTTTCCATTAAGATACAATCACCTGTCATTAATGTTTATCGACACCTATCTTGAAATTCTTTATATTTTTTTTACAGTTTATATATTCAAAGATGAATTCTGTTGAAAAAGAGGGGATAATTATTTATCTTCTCCTTTCACGCGCCCTTAGCTCAATTGGATAGAGCGTCTGGCTACGGACCAGAAGGCTGGGGGTTCGAGTCCTCCAGGGCGCGTATTTCTTTATATGAATAATCAATTCTACATGCAATCCGCTCTCAGAGAGGCAGTTACGGCCTATGAATGCGGAGAAGTCCCGGTTGGAGCGGTAATTGTCTCCCCTGATGGAATGATCACCGGAAAAGGCTATAATCAAACAGAAAAACTCATTGATCCTACAGCCCATGCAGAAATAATCGCAGTTTCAGCCGCCTGCGAAGCAGCAGGAACATGGCGCCTTCCGGATCATACAATATTTACAACCCTGGAGCCATGCCCGATGTGCGCGGGCGCCATAATGAACAGCCGGATCTCGCGGGTTGTTTTCGGGGCATTTGACCTCAGAATGGGAGCCTGCGGCACAAAATGGGATATTTTAAAGAATAATCCTGTTACTCCCGAAATATCCGTTTTCGGCGGATTTATGGAAGAAGATTCAAAAGGTTTGCTTCAGGAATTCTTTAAAGAAATAAGGTCTGACCGGAAGAGCGGTTAGGCGGAAAAATCAGCTATATCCATACTTTTCAAGCATTTCACCGGCTACAGACTCAAATACCTTAATATCTTCGGCAGGCAGCTCTTTTTCCCAGGTTCGCCTTCTGGATTTAGAAAAAACTATGGAATATTCGTCACTCAGCTTCCTGTAAATTTCCCCAGAGCAATCCTTAATACCGAGAAAAGCAATGATTTCAGCAAGAAAGCCGGGATTCCCCTCAACCATTTTCTCGAAATACACATTAACAATCTTTTCCGGACACTTCTCTGAAAATTTTTCCGCTCTTATCAGTGCAGTTATCCACCATTTTGCAATTATCTCAGGATTATATGTTTTTCCCATAACTTTCTTTACAGAATTCAGAACGCCTCTGCCGTCTCTGATGCAGTTTATGAATTTCATTTCCGGGAATATTATATCAAGCGAATCAACAACCGAAATATATCTGGGAGACTTATTGAGCCAAAATTCAGCTTTGTCCGTTTTTATGTGATACTGAAAAACTTTGTCCAGATACCATCTGATGCTTTTTACGGATCCGAGTGACTCGAATTTTAGAAGAAATTTTTTTGTTAATTCCAGAAGTTCCTTCTGATCCATGGCAAATCTGTGAAAGCCGATGGGATATTTTTCATTTTTGTTCTTAATATCCGGGAAATTGCCTATATTTTTGGACCAATCTATTAAAAAACGAATAAATCTTGAACTTTTTTTTTCTGCAGAAAGCTCCGGTTCATAAAAATAAATTTTAAGAAGCTCATATATAAAATCTGTCTCATATATGGGTGATAATTTTGGATGGAGCCCCAGCATATTCACGAGCATGGTGGTTCCGCTCCTTCCCATTCCTCCGATGAAAAAGCCCCGATTGTCGATAAACGGCTCCGATTTATAAGAAAAAATGCCTACTAGCTCAGCATAAAATATTATATTTTTGAAGGAAATTCAAGGAGAGATGCCGGAGTGGTTGAACGGGGCGGTCTCGAAAACCGTTGAGGTCTTTGGCCTCCCAGGGTTCGAATCCCTGTCTCTCCGAAAAAAAAGGCTGCCTCGAATAGCCGGGACAGCCTTTTTTTAATTTCTGCGGCAACAAAATCTTTTTTAGCACTTCGGTCTCTTTTTTAGTCCCGAAGCTTTGCAAACCTGAAAACCATGATTGTAGGCTCCATAGCATACACGGCAGAAAATCAGGCGCGACCTCCTGTTTAAGATATATTTTTTTTCCTCCCGCATGATGGGCTTGCCGCAATTTGAACATTTCACGATAATCACCGCCTCTATAATTTTTTGTAAAATACCCTTAAAAGGAATATAGTAAATTTGAGCCAAAAAGAAAACACATTCAATTATTTATATTAAATTTTTCCATAATCCGGAGACGGTGACCCGAATATACCGCCTGCAGCATAAAATAACATACAAGCAAAGCAAAAATACCGTCATATGCCTCACTGTATCTCGCGGCTATAGTAAAATATGAAGTTATGTAATAAATTAAAAGCAGAACAAGAAGCCGCATGGATTTAAATGAAAAAAGAAGCGCGGACATAATCAGAAGCAAAGCAAAATCAACCGCGCTGTATATAACTCTTGTTCTGGAGACCTCGTCAACAAAATGAACTATCATATATATAAAGGCCTTCGCAGAAGCTATAAAACCTGCTACAGCTCCAAGTTTAAAAGATCCGTTCAATCTTTCATATTCTTCCTGAGAAAATTTTCCTTCTGACATGCAATCTCCTTTTATTGGTTTAATTCTATTGTAGTATCATCGACAACACCGAATCCTGTTTCACGCCGCTGCGGAGTATAAACAGTAATTCTGTCTCCTTTTTTCAGATTCATAAATTTATTAAAAGCATTCCCGCTTCCATTACGGGGAGCCGAAAAAGAGATTCGTCCTTCTTCGGAGCAAACGAGTAATCGAGCTCTACCCGATTTATTTGTCATTATATCCGAGACCACAATACCCGAGAAATCACCCTTAGTCTTATTTTTTGCAGAGGCCGTTCCCTTTTTTAAAACAAGATAAGAACATTTAACCTTGTCCCTGTCCGTACGGCCCATATTCCGTGCGGATTTCTTTATTCTCTCGGGCGGGGTCCAGTCCCAGACACCATGACACGTATTTGTCGAGCTTCTCTTTAAGACCGGGCATTTTCCGCTGTAAACGCACGGTGCCTCGATGAAAACGTCTTTTTCATCTAGGAGCATGTCCCTAAGCATAATAAGGCTTTCCGAAGTTCTTTTAAGGGCCGGTTCAACTATAATAATCCTGCCCTGCCGAGACAAAAGCCCGATCAGCCAAAGAACAGTATCCATTGTCCCGCTCGCGCCTTTTTCGGGATCAATTTCATTAAGGACATGACCAGCGGTAATAAGATCATATTCCTTCGTCTCCGAGAAAGGAAATGTTTTTCCGGGAATTGACGGCGGTATCTTTCGGATACAGAGTGCCCCGTCATAAATATAATCCAAAATATTTGTGGCCTCCGCAGATGCCTTTTCGCTTCTGTCATAAAGCGATACTGAATGTGCTCCATATGCCGCACCGGCCGCCGAGGCGGCACCTGTGCCGCATCCGAAGTCAAGCATGGATTTCGGTTTAAACCCTGCAATGCCGTCAAGAATCCGGCAAAACTGCGTAAACGATACGGGCCAGTAATAAGCTGTATATGCACTCAGATACTCTTTATTCATGTATCCTGAAGACACGAATTTACCGCCGTTTATAAGACCGTCGGATAAACGCCGAAGAGTTTCTGCCGAGAAATTGTCAAGGCGGTTTTCCTTGACATATTTTTCAAATTTCAGAAGAATCTTATTCTCTGTTTCAGGAAAGTTCATCTTTTTTGATTTACAGTGTCTGCTATTCTTTATTATCTTATGGTCAGATGTTCAAAGGAAAGATAATAAAATTCATATTATTCCTGATATTCCTCACTTACCCGGAAACAGGTGAAAACGGGGCTGTAAAAAAAACCGGCTTTGTTTTCTATGCTGTACCGGGGCTCGGTCAAGCAATGCACGGCAAATACCTTAAGGGCGCGGGAATACTAGCCCTCGACGCAGCACTCGGGCTCACAGCCTGGAACCAGCACACTGTTCTGGGCGACCTCGAAAAAAAAAGCGACGAAGCAGCTGAGTCTTTCAGAGAAGCCGCGGCATCACTGGAGGAATACGGCAGGTCTTACAGCTATACAGACTCTCTTTTTGTCTATGCCGGCGATACCCTGACTTCAAGAAAAACTTCGGCACTGCCTGATACTGTTTTTACCGGGACCATAACCGACCCGGACAGCATACACAGTAAATATAATTCCGCGAAGTATTCAAAAATACTCACCAAAGGGGAATTACTTGAAAAAAAAAGTGACAGGGATATAACGCTTTTCTGGATGGCCGGCGTGTCGGTTTTCAATACAATGGACGCTGTTCAGGCAATCAAAAAATCCGGGGATAAAAAAGAGTGGCGGCCTTCCCCCCGCACTGCGGTAATGCTTTCTTTACTCATGCCTCCCCTCGGCCAACTTTATAACCGCCAATACTCCAAGGCCGGACTTATACTTATGGCGGAAATCGGCCTCATTCACGCTGCTTTGTCCCGTAATTCTGTTGCGGATTATTATGAGAGTAAAGAAAAGTTTTACAAAGAAAATGTCGCTTCATCTATAAACGAAAACCGGCGTGCAGCTTATTATGAGGAACTGGAGGATAAAAGAATAAAATACGGATCAAAGAGAAATTCGCATATATGGTACATCAGCGGACTTTATATTTACTCATTGTTTGATGCATTTGTCGATGCTCACCTCTACTCCTTCGACGAAGAACTAAAAATCAGGACCGCAGTACTACCTTATGAAAAAGGCATACATATAACCACCGAGAAGAGGTTCTGATTGACAAAGCTTTTGTTTGTTATAATTTTTCTATTTTCGGGAGAAGTCTTCTGTTATACCGGAAAAGAAATGATACTCGACATCTATGATTTTACCTACGACACTGACTGCGCGATATGCAAAGAAGCCGCTGAGAAACTCCCGGACAGAATAGCGGCGGATATAGTGAGTGAAGACGTCATTCCCAACAGGTTGAAGACCTCCCTTCTTGCCCCGTCAATGTACAGAGGCGCGGGCCGCAGGTTCATTTTATACGGCGATATCTCGGCAAGAGAGGACACCGTTGTCGCGGCGTTAAAAGTAACGAACCCACTCAACGGCGAGGTTAAAAGCTATAAAAATTCCATACCTTCGGACTCTTATTCGCCGGCAAGGGTTTCAGGGATATCACTTGCTATGTGCTCAAAGATAGAAACAGGCTTCTTTGCCTTTGTCAAGGTCACTTCCGATCCGGAAAGCGCATATGTTAAAATAGATAACTCATACGCCGGAATAACTCCGGTTGAATTTATCCACTTCGTAGGGCCGTGTTCTCTTTCGGTGAGTCATGAAAATTTCAGGACATATTCAAAAAATATTGAAATAATGAGCGGAAGCAACCATTTTCACAGTATTCTCCGACCTGTTATAAAAGAAAAAAGCCAAAAGCCCTTTTACCCGACCGCGGTACTCGCAGGGGCATCTCTTGCCTCTCTGGTTTACACGGTTTACTCACAAAGCAATAATAGATATGAAACTGCCAGAGTCTACAGGAATATCACCTTTTCATTTACCCTTATGACCGGGCTTTGCCATTTCCTGAATAGAGAGGGTGTTTTCTGAAAGCTTTTCAATCCATGCCCTCGCTCCGGATACATTTTCTGAATCCGGAAACTCCGAAGCGTAGAGCCGGTACATTTCCAGGGCTTTTTCTCTTCTCCCCAGATAGTTATTGAATATGGTCGCCATTGAATACAGCACAGAGGCTTTATAGTCACCTTCAGGATAATCTCTCAAATAAATTTCAAGCCACTTTACACTCTTGTTAAAGTTATCACGCCCCAATTCGGCCCTGCTTAAAAGCAAAAGCGACTCTTCTCTCCAGTCTCCGCTCTTTTTATTGACAACATATTCTTCCAGGCCTTCAATACCCTGACGGATTTTGCCGAGGTTGTTTATGAGTATCCTGTTTTTCCTGTAAACAGCTTCATCTGCAAGAAAAGAAGGAGCGTTTTTAGCGCTAACTTTCGAAAAGAGCGAAACCGCCTTGTTATATTTTTTCTTTCTGATAAAAGAGAGCGCCTTTTCAAAAAGAGCGGCTCCTTCGTCGGAAGGATGTTTTGCAACGCTTCGGCGGGTGGATTTTTCTTCGCGGTTTTCAGACCAGTTCTCGAAATCACTGCGGTCTGTTTCTTTTTCAGCGTTTGCGGCAAAAACAGCCATACTGTCATCCGAAGTGGCGTACTTCATTCCTTCTTTCAGGTAAACTGCTTCACCCCATTTTGAGTCATTTATATAGACTATACCCTTTCTGACAGCAACCGAAGCACCCTTCTCGCCGGTTTCAATCTTAAAAACAGTACCTATAACCCGGCATAGGAACCGGTCTGTTTCAACGTGGAAAGCTTCATAGTAATCCTCCCGTACCGAAAAAAGAGCAGAACCTTTTTCCAGAACAAATTTCATGGATCTTCCGCTTCGGGAGGCAAGCCGAAGGACCGCATCATCCGATATATCAATTACAGTTGAAGAATCATACACAATTCTTGTACCAAGCGAAGAACTCCCGATAACCGAAGCTGTATTGTAGTCGGGAGCACTAACTGAACTTTGCTGAAACGCAAAAATCCCCAAGAAAATCAGGACGGCCGCTGCCGCGGCAAAAAAATACGGTGTTTTTTTTGTTCGGTTTTTCTGTTTTAATATTCCTGAAATACGAATGGCCTTATCGGCGGTTTCTTCCCACTCTTCTTCGGAGATATCATAACTTCCTCCGGAGAGAAGAATACTGTTAAACTCATCAATACGGTTTTTGACGCTGCCGCAAGAAGGGCATTCGCTGATATGAATCAATGCTTCCCGTTCTATTTCTTCATGCGGACCGGAAGAGTAAAGAATTTCACTTATTCTTCTACATTTATTTTTATCCATTTTCCTGCCTTTTTCCCATACTATTTATTGCTGTCTTTCTTATTGTCGATAGCCGGGATTTTACCGTTCCGAGCGGTATTTCCAGCACTTCCGCTATTTCTTCCTGATTCAGCCCCATACATAAAAGATTAAATATGCGGCTGTACTTTTCTCCCATTCTCTCTATAAAAGGCTCTATTTCCCTGATCCTCTTTTTATGCCTTTTTTCTTCCGCATTCTCCGCAGAGTCCGGTACAGGATCCTTGGGATCATAAATTAAAGACACCGTCCGGGATTTTTCAGTTTTGTTCTGCTTTAAATAAGCATAACTTTCATTCAGTGCAACACGGTATATCCAGGTAGAAAGCCGGGCACCCCCCTTAAAACTTTTAAGCGCCCTGAATATCTTGATAAAAATATCCTGTACCAGGTCCTTATAGTCTTCCCGGCTGTTGCTCATCCTGTAGGCAATCCCCGAAACAAGGGGACGGTATCTGGTAAAGAGCGATCTACACGCGGTCTCCTCACCTTTGAGGCATTCCGCAATAAGCTTGTTTTCGTTTTCCCGGGCTTTATCCATAAATCATCTTTTATAAGGTTTGATGCAAATACTCAAAATTAGGTTCAATTAAAAGAAATTATTTATCTTTTCAGTTATATGATAAAAATAATAAATATTTACCCGGGTACTCCCGGTTTTAATTCGGGTCTTTCTGCCGGAGACAGGATTGTATCCGTAAATGGAAATGGTATTGAAGATATTTTAGATTTTATATTCCAGACCTCCTCCGAAACATTTCTTGAATTTGAATATATTACAAAAACAGGCAAAAAACAAAAAACTGTACTGGAAATCCCGGAGGGGACTTTCCATGGGATAACCGTTTCATCTTGTAAAATAAAGAGATGTAAAAACAAATGCATATTCTGCTTCGTTGACCAACAGCCCCCTGGTCTCCGCCCGCCGCTTTATATTAAAGATGAAGATTACCGACATTCTTTTTTGTACGGAAATTATATTACAGGCACCTCGATAAGTAAAAAAGATCTTCTCAGGATAAAAAACCTTCGCCTTTCCCCTCTTTATATATCGGTGCACGCTGTCACGCCGCAAATAAGACAAAAATTGCTCGGACGCCGCGCTCCCCACGACATCATCCCATTTTTGCGTGATCTGGCGGATTCAGGCATCAATATTCATACACAAATCGTACTCTGTCGCGGTTTAAATGACGGGCCGGAGCTTCTGAAAACTCTAAACACTCTTTATGAAATGAAAAGCTCGGTCTTATCCGCGGCAGTTGTGCCTGCGGGTCTTACCAAATACAGGGAATCTCTTTTCGGTATTAAAGACTATTCTCCGTCACAGGCTGCCCGCATAATAAAAGCAATCTCCTCTTTCAGAAAAAGATGGTCTTCGGTTTATCCTTCAGATGAATTTTATCTTAAAGCGGGATTTAATATCCCCGGAAATAAATTCTACAAAGATTACCCGCAGCTCGAAAACGGCGTGGGAATGATCAGACAATTAATGTCGGAAATCACCGTCATGGGAAAAATGGCCCCTTCGCATAATAAAATGGCCCCTCTCTCTGTTGTTTCAGGGTACGGAGCGGGAAAATATGTAGAAAAAGCCTGCCGGATTATCTCACATTTGCGGAAATCACAGGTTAGAGCTTATCTTATTAAAAACAATTTCTGGGGCGGCAATGTCGATGCGGCGGGTTTGCTTACAGCAGAGGATATAATAAGGCAGCTTGCCGGAGAAGATTTAAAAGGGACTCTCATATTACCCTCGGTATGTTTTAACGAAGACGGACTTACACTTGACGGCTACAGTGCTGAACAAATAGGCGGCAAACTTAGAAAAAAAGTCAATAAAGCTTCAGATTTTACCGAACTTGCATGGTTCACAGGATAAGATGGAACTTAATCAAAAATAATACAGAAATTTATTCGACACCATTCCTGACGGAATCGCCCTGATAGATTCCTAAGGCAAGGTGCTTTTTTTAAACATCGCTTTCGCATCGGTTCTCAGAATAAACCCTGAAGAATCAAAAGGCAGATCTCTTTATAATATGCTTTCCATCGCTAACCCGCCTGATCCAAAAAACAAAAAATCATTCATAAGAAGAATAAAGATTAATAAAAGAAACGATGAACTTACATTCTCATTTCAGGTCCGCTCGGAAAGGTTCTTCTGCAATGTGAAGGACACCACAAAAGAAACATAAAAAAAAAAAAGAACCCGGGCCGCCGATAACACCAAAACTATTACCTCATACACATACGGACTCACACATGAACTTAACAATTTCATAACACTCATCAGCCTTCAAAGACTAATAATAA
>CAYNYI010000062.1:0-18805 GCA_964401455.1 uncultured Fibrobacterota bacterium | reverse complement strand
ATACATAACCGGCCGCTTCGGTTAATATTTCTGGAGGGCACTATGAAGCATTTCGAAAAAGAATTTGAGTCAATAAGACAAAACATCATTACCATGGGCAGCGAAGTTGAAAAGCAGCTGAGTATGGTTATTGATTCTCTCATAAACGGCAATGAGGAAAACGCTGAAAAAGTCATCGCGAACGATGAGCGCATAGACGCTATGGAAATAGACAATGATAATTTTTCAATAACTCTTTTCGCGAAATTCCAACCAACTGCTTTTGACCTTCGATTTATTGCCAGCGTAATTAAAATCAACAATGATTTTGAGAGAATAGGTGACCAGGCCGTCAACATTGCTAAAAAGGCTCTATATATTCTGCCGAGGCCCGAGCTTCATATAAACATCACACCCATGGCCCTTCTGGCAAAGGAAATGGTTCATCTCTCTGTTGATTCTCTCATAAGAGACGATACCGGTTTCGCGGAGAAAATACTGGCAAAAGAAAAAGAAATGGATGAATATCAAATAGAATACACTCAGCAGATCGTTCACATAATGAAAGAGGACCCTAAAAACATAAAAAGGGCCCTGAATGTGCTTCTAATGATAAGGTGCTTTGAGAGAATCGGAGACCTGGCTACCAATGTTGCCGAAGACATCATTTACTATGTTAAAGCAAAAGACATAAGACACTCCGGCGGACTTAAAGAATAAAAGCCCGTTGTTTAAAAAAAACCCTGAAAATCGCTTCCGTTTCTTTTTCTGCCTTCTTCGGGCTTGAATTTACTGTAAAACATGCATGTTCCGCTTTTTCCGGAATTTGAATGCTTACAATACATACAGTTTCCCTCCGGAATACGGCAGCTCGCACATTCATCGCAGGAATGCTCGCAAAGAACGTCTTCCTCTGTCAGCGAATCCGGAGAAAAATTAAAGTCTGTTGTTTCGAGTTTTTTAAGTATACAGAAGCCCGAATAAAAAAGCTCCTCGTATTCCCCGTCGGAAGTTTTAATTGTATAAGAATCGACAGGGCTTCCAAGACTGCATACAGGTGCCAGGCTCTCCTCAAAATTCAGAAGAGGGCATTCGCTGCAGTTCACATTAATTTTTCTTTCATCAGACATATAATTTAAAGATCGATAATTTTTAGTTAATATTGCAAGAGTTAATTATTTAATTTATTCGAAAGAAATATTTATTTGCAGCTTTATGCCAAAAGGAGAAATATTAATGAGCATTTTTAAACTTAAAAACCGGGTAAAAGATTATAAATGGGGCTCAAAAGACGCTATCCCCGCTCTTCTTGGCTATAGTAATAAAGAAGGAATACCCCAGGCTGAGTTATGGATGGGCGCTCACCCCATGGCCCCTTCAGAGGCGTTCATTAATGACAGGGAAAGGCCCCTTCCAGATTGGATAAAAGAAGATCCGGAAAAATTTCTCGGCAAAAAAGCCGCCAACTCTTTCAATAATTCTCTTCCCTTTCTTTTTAAGGTCCTCTCCGCCGCCGCTCCACTTTCTATACAAGTGCATCCCGACCTCAAACAGGCCGCGGAAGGTTTTGAAAGAGAGAACCGTATGGGAGTCGAGCTGACGGCCTTCAACCGGACATATAAAGACAATAACCACAAACCGGAAATAATCTGCGCGCTTACCGAATTCACAGCTATGAAAGGTTTCAGACCGGTTAATGAGATAAAGAAAAACCTTTTGGAAATTAATATTGAGCAGGTGAATAAAATTGCCGGTAAACTCGACCCCGCAAATGAAGAGAATTCTCTCGCCGGGTTTTATTCAGCCCTCCTTGATATGCCGGATGAAGATAAAAAGGCGGCGGCAGCCGCGGTTTCAGAAAAATTTTCTGATTGCAAAGACTGTTCTCTCGAAAAAAAATGGGCGGGTAAACTATGCCGTTTCTATCCCGAAGACATAGGGGTTCTTTCCCCCTTTATTCTAAACCTCGTTGTTCTGTCGCCGGGGCAGGCGCTTTTTCTGGAGGCCGGAGAAATACACGCTTATCTTGAAGGTACGGGAATGGAATTAATGGCTAACTCTGACAATGTCTTAAGAGGCGGCCTTACGCCTAAATTCATAGACCTTAAAGAGCTTCTCAAGGTAATGAATTTTAAAAGCGCAATACCAGAGATCCTTGTTCCTTCAACGCTTCCGGGTAAGGCGGATTGTGAGGTTTTTTATCCATCGAAAAGTCCCGAATTCATATTATCCGGAATAACGGTCTCCGAAAAAGTTGACTGCCGGCCTTTTCCGGGAGCCGGTTTTACTATTATGATTTGTGTTGAAGGAAGCGGCTCATTAAAAGACAATAAAACAAATCAGGCTGTTTTATTTAAAAAAGGAGATTCTTTCGCCGTTACGGCGGATACCGACGATTTTAAAGTTTCGGGAAATGCGGTTCTTTATCGCGCCTCCATTCCTGTCTGATAAAAAACCGGGCTGCCGTTGACTTTTTTTGGTAAAAGTAGTATATTCATTAGCCAGCACTAATAAAGTTAGGGGCAGCTAATAATGTCGTTTCACAACTCGGAAAATAAAAATTACTGTAAATACTGCATCGATTTTCTCTCGGAGCAGAATGAGAATCTGTCAGGCAAAGAAACAAATATAATAGAATGTTTTTTTGGAACAGAAAAGCATATCAGCATAGATGAACTTGTAAAAGAATGCGGCTGCTCCAACGCGACGGACCAAAAAAGTGTCCGGAGGATAATGAAATTACTCGTTAAATACGGGTTCGCTGCGGAAAAAAAATTCGACGGCAAACCGACCCTGTACGAACACTTGCATCCCCACTCGCATCATGACCACATAACGTGCGCCGGCTGCGGAAAAATCATTGAGTTTTTTTCTCCTGAAATGGAAGACTTTCAAAAACGTCTTGCCAGAGAAAAAGGGTTTCATCTTCTTTCTCACAAAATGGTACTAAGCGGTTTTTGCTCTGACTGCCGCGAGAAACTCTCCAAAAAAAGCATTCCTCTATCAGAAGCCGGCGCCGGCTGCGCTTTTCGTGTCGAAAACTTTATTCAAAGCGGACACGGTCATAAGAACCGGTTCGGATGCAGGCTGTCGGATATGGGTCTGCACCCCGGCATGAAAGGGCGTGTCCTTGCAAATGCCTTTGGAAAAACCGTTGTCAGCGCAGGAGAAACAAGAATCGCTCTCGGAAGAGGAATGGCTAAAAAGGTAATGGTTAAAATATTGGAAAAGGATTTATGAGACTCAGCGAAGCCAAACAGGGCGACACTCTTAAAATTATTTCTATTGAAGGAACCGGTCCGATAAAAAAACGCCTTCTTGAAATGGGCTTTTCTAAAGGTGAAAAAATAGATATCGTCAAATACGCCCCTCTAAAGGACCCGCTTGAAATAAAAATCCGTAAGTTCCACATAAGCCTCAGGGTCTCGGAGGCAGACCGGATAGAAGTAGAAAAGGACACTTTATGAAAATAGCTCTTGCCGGCAATCCAAATTCCGGAAAAACAACCATATTCAATGAACTTACCGGATCGCGGCAGCATGTCGGAAACTGGGGCGGTGTTACAGTTGAGATAAAAGAAGGCAGCGCATTATACAAAAAAAAAGCAATTAGAGTTATTGATCTGCCCGGAACATATTCGCTGAGCGCATATTCTAATGATGAAAAAGTCGCCAGAGACTACATTGTAAAAGAAAAACCCGACGTTCTTGTCAATGTAATAGACTCATCCAATTTAGAACGAAATCTTTACCTGACGCTGCAGCTAATGGAAATGGGTATAAAACCTGTCCTTGCTCTTAATATGTGGGACGAGGTCAAAAATAAAAATCTAAAAATTGATCTTGATAAAATTTCAAAGCTTATCGGCTTGTCTGTTGTGACGACTGTCGGCCGCACCGGCGAAAATGTGGAAGCCCTCCTGCAAAAATGTATTAAAGAATCTGAAAGTTCTTCCAAAGTTCCTCCAGAAAGATATCAAAGATTTCCGGAAGAACTCTTGGAGGAGATAAATAAAATTTCAGAAACTGATGTACTAAAGGATAACGGTAAATACCCTCCGGGATGGCTTTCCCTTAAGCTTTTTGAAAGAGATGAGGAAATTACAAATTATATTCTCTCTCTGGAGGGGGGGGAAGACATTCTCGCCAGAGTAAATAGTACTTCCGAGCGAATAACCTCTATTATGGGCGACGACCCGGAAACGCTTATAGCAGAATCACGATACGGCTTTATAACCGGAATAATCCGCGAAACGGTAACTTTCCAAAAAACAGACCGCCGGGAAATATCTGATAAGATTGATGCCGTTTTGACGCATCCCCTATGGGCTTACCCTGTCTTTTTTTTATTCATGTGGCTTCTTTTTCAGGCAACATTTGTTTTAGGCGAATATCCCATGGAATGGATAAACATGTTCTTTGGAGGTGTTTCTTCATTACTCGGCAATATTCTGCCCGACAGTATATTAAAAAAACTATTGATAGAAGGAATCATAGACGGCGTGGGAGGCGTCGCCTCTTTTTTACCGAACATCATGATATTGTATTTTGGAATATCAATAATGGAAGACACCGGATATATGGCCCGTGCCGCCTTTATAATGGACAGAATAATGCACAAAATGGGTCTCCACGGAAAAAGCTTCATACCTATGATAATGGGACTTGGCTGCAGTGTGCCTGCTATAATGGCAGCGCGAACACTTGAATCGCGGACAGACAGAATAAAAACAATACTTCTTGTCCCGCTGATCAGCTGCTCTGCCCGGCTTCCTATATTTGTTCTTTTCGCCGGAGCGCTGTTTCCGAAAAACGCCGGAAACGTTGTTTTTCTGTTTCAGTTTATACTTAGTTTTGCCGCCTTCTTTCTTATGGCCAATATTTTCAAGAAAACTATTTTTAAGGGTGAAAACCATCCCTTTGTAATGGAGCTTCCTCCATACCGGCTTCCGACTTTAAAAAGCGTCAGTATTCACATGTGGCAGAAAGCCGGTCATTACATAAAAAAAATGGGCACGGTTATACTCGTCTTTTCCGCGATTCTCTGGTTCGCAGGCTCTTTCCCGAAATCGCCTGAAATCGCATCGGAGTATGATAAAATTATTTCAACCGGCCGCATGCAGAATGCCCCGGAATCAACCATCGACTCTCTTCGAAGCCAGAAAAACTCCAGAATAAAACCCAATACATACATTGGCAAACTCGGAAAAGCGGTTTCCCCCCTTGTGGAGCCGCTCGGTTTTGACTGGAAAGCCTCGGTTTCTCTTATTACGGGTTTTGTAGCAAAAGAAATTGTTGTCAGTTCAATGGGTATTTTATACGGCGCGGACGGAGAAGAAGCTGATGACCGGTCGCTTCAAAACAAAGTTTCAGACAATTTCACTCCTCTTCAGGGTGTCTCTTTCATGATTTTCGTGCTTTTATATACACCCTGTGTTGTAGCGCTTGTAACAGAAATTCGGGAACTCGGAAACAGGAAGTTCGCTGTTTTTGCGGTCGCTTATCAGCTTGCATTCGCCTGGACAATGTCCTTTATTGTATATCAGGGAGGCAGGCTGCTCGGGTTTTGAAAGCCTCCGTTAAAACCCGGTGCTAAAATTTTTAGTTTTATAATGATTTTTTTGGGAAAATCAGCCTGTTTTCTTTGTGATGATAAATCTCGCAGTCAATACCGTATGTTCGGCCTATAGTCCCGGAAGCCAGAATTTCTCCCGGCTTTCCACATGCGGCGAGAACTCCTTTGTCTATCAGAGTGATTCTGTCAGAAAACCTTGAGGCCAGGTTGAGGTCATGAATAGCGCAGATTACAGTTATACCGTTTTCTTCAGAAAGTTTGCGCAGCAGATGCATCACATCAAGCTGATGTCCGATATCAAGACCGGAAACGGGTTCATCAAGAAGAAGAACACCTGCCTCCTGCGCGAGAGTTCGTGCTATGAGGGCCCGCTGCTGCTGTCCGCCTGAAAGAGTATTGAAATCTTTCATGGCCAGATTTTCCAAATCCAGAGATTCAATAGCCGAGGCGGCCGCTTCTTCGTTCTTTTTTTTCATAAACCATCCTCTGTATGGATAGCGACCGGACAAAACCACATCAAACACGCTTACAGGGAAAGGGTAAAACTGTTTCTGCGGAAGATAGGCAACAGCCGCGGCGAGATGCCGGGAATCCATTAGAGAAATATCCGAATTTTCTATTAGAACCTTCCCGGTATAGGTTTTTAGCACTCCGCAAAAGCATTTCAGAAGAGTAGATTTTCCTGTTCCGTTTCGTCCGGCGAGCGATATAAATTCACCGCTATCCGCCGAAAATGATATTCCTTTTAGAACTTTATTTCCGGGATAGGAAAAAGAAATGTTTTCAGCTTCCAACTTCAAAGCCCGCGTCCTCCTTTACGGCTAATCAAATAAATGAAAAGAGGAGCACCGAAAAATGACGTAAGAATACCGACCGGAAGAACTTCGGGAGACATAATAGTCCTGGCCGCGGTATCGGCTCCAAGGAGCAGCAGTGCTCCGGCAGCCGCAGAAACAGGTATAAGAAATCTGTGGTCGCCTCCGACTATCTTCCGGGTAATATGAGGTGCTATAAGGCCCGTAAAACCGATTATTCCCATAAAAGAAACACAAACCGCAGTCATCAGGGCAGAAATTAAAACTCCTGAAATCCGGGTTCTCTTTATTTTAACCCCAAGCGCAGCGGCAGTTTCCTCTCCCCCTTCAACTATATTGTATTCCCAGCTTTTATGAAAAAAATACAGCCCGCCTGCCGTAACAACCGGTATTATAATCTTGAGGTCCCCCCATGAAACCCTTCCCGGATCACCGAATGACCAGAAAACAACCGACGCCACCTCTACATCTTCGGCGAAAAACTGGAGAAACATCGTGCCGGCCCCAAAAAGAGACCCCATCGCAACACCTCCCAGAATAATGGCCCTGTAATCAAGCGCCCTTAAGCCGGCCAGAAACAAAATTACCGTGACCGAAGCCAGTGACCCGGAAAAAGCGCACAACCCGGTTAAGTATTTACCGGAGATTCCGTTTGACGCCTGTCCTGCCCCAAAAACGATTATGGCAAAAGCAGCGCCAAAAGCGGCACCCTGCGAAACTCCCATAGTAAACGGAGAAGCAAGCGGATTTCTTAAAAGACACTGCATCACAGTTCCTGCAAACGCAAGTCCTGCTCCGGCAAAAACAGCCGCAATTATTCTTGGAAGCCTTATCCCTAAAATAATTATCTCAAGACGGTTGGAAGCGACGCCGGTAATAACTCTGAGCAAATCTTTTATTCCTGTTTCGTAAGACCCTATTTTAAGTGAATAGAGAATAAGTAAAAGAAGTCCGGCCGATATAACAAGACCGGCGAGGATTTTTCTAAGGGCATAGCGTCTGTATTTTTCGAGGAGAATATTCTTCATAGGCTGCCGACGGTTTTCATTTAAAACCGGCTTTTTTAAAAGCGTTCCAATCGTTTTTCATTTCTTTAAAAAGAGCTTTTCCGCAAAGACAGGCCCAGATTTCATCTGCTTTTTTGGAAGGATCAATATCTGAATATGCTTCGGGATAAACCGTTTTTCCGGCATAATATGCGTCTGCAAGAGCGGTCCCAATATTTGTTGTATAAAAATTATAGGGAAACAGCAAATATACATTATCGTTTCTGAAGGCACTGAGCGCCTTATAGAAAGAGGGCTTTTGTTTGAAATCTTCCTTTACATGCTTGATTCCCGCAGCATCGAGAAAAATTATTTCCGGGTCCCATTCAATCAGCTTTTCCCTGTCGAGAAAAATATGCCCTTTTTCTTTTACCTTGTCCGCCGGATTTATTATTCCTGTCAGATTAAAAGGAGGGTATTTCGCCCGGGTACTGACAATCCCGTGACTGCCCCGGCTCCCCAGACAACCTACATAGGCTTCCCTTTTTTTTATATCCTTGGCCTCAAGTCCGGCAGATCTTTCCCGAAGATCTTTTTCTGTCTTTTTTATGAATGTTATAACGCTGTCCGCACGGCTTTTGTTCCCTATAATTTTTCCGGCAAGCTCCAAAGAAGAAAAAAGAAGCGAATCGGAAAAAGTTGCCAGATCTCCATATGTAAGCATTACAACCGGAATTCCGGTTTTTTCCTGTAATACATCAGCTGTCTTTTTTCCGGTATAAGCCATAAAAACAATGTCCGGTGCCGCTTTCAATATCAATTCCGCGTCCGGCCTCGGAGCGGGTCCGGCCGGGCCGATTTTCGGGAGACGGGCTAATTCCGGGTTCGCCATCATATAGGGCCGTCCGGAAAAGCTTTTCGTTTCAAAGCCGCTTTCTATAGCGCAAATTTTATTTTTTGCTCCAAGATATATTAAAAGACGCAGCGCCCCCGGCCCTTTGCAGACGATCCGCTCAACACTTTCCGGCACGATGACTTTTCGTCCTGCCATATCTGTTATCTCTATTCCCGCGGCAGCTTTTTTATCTGAGCACCCCGAAAAAGCAATTATCCACACGGCGCAGACCGCGCTCAAAAAAAACTTCCGACCTTTACAATTCAATTTTTCTAATCCCTTCTCCGGTTACCGCGTTAAGACCGTTCCCGGAACATGCCAGACAAACTTTCTTTCCTTCTTTTTCGGCCGCCTTGGATTCCATGAAAACCTCCCCGCATTCATCACAAGTGAGAGAATCCATAATAGGAGCGTATTTTACATTTTTTACCGGAACTTTATTTATTTCCAAAATTTCACCGGCCGGAGCAAGGACAGTTTCCAAAGATTTTTTTCTCCATAATTCTCCGAACCTGTTTCTTTCCTCATCACTTAATTTTTCCCTTCTTTTTACGGCCTTTTCAAAAAGGGCCGCACCTTCATCATTTTTTGCGGGTGGCCGGTGGTCGGAAACTCTCAGCCTTACAGCATAGTCTTCATTTCGTTTATAAAAAGTAACAGCTGTTTTTCCGGCATCGGCATAAACGAGTGCATTATTGCCCAAAGTACACCCTGAAACAAACTGAATTCCGTCAACAAAGCAGTTATTACACTCGACTACCGCCATTATTTCCTCCATACCGGTATTTGTATCGGCCTCAAGCCTCCGCATGCCCTCATACGCTGCGAGTACGCCATAAGCCAGCCCCGGACAATAATGCCCGTGCAGGAGCCCGGAAATTTCGAGGAGCTTTTGTTTTTCTTCTTTAATTATCATTTTTTTTATTATTTCTCGGGGAGCTTTCATGTTTATATCCATTTGAATACCTCTTGATTTTTTCAGTTTATTGAAGGTTTAATATCGATGACCGGTGTTCCGCTAACGGCATCAAGCCCTTTTACCTTTATAAAATTATCTCCGGTTTCCAGTAACTTTACTTTTGTAAGACCGAGCCGGGAAGGTCTTTTGGGGCTTCTGCACGCGAAGACACCTTTAATTCCCCAGTGGGGGGTTTTACACTTGAGAGAATACTCTCCGGAAAGGTGGAAATTAAAAATTATGTCCACATATTCACTTTCTGAAATTCGGTAAAGGCCTTCTTCGAGTCCGGGTTTGATGATTATTTTCGATTCGAGCTCTTTAAAAACAGACCTGTCTTCAGGAATTTTTTCTACCGGATTTTCAACCCGTCCGATAACTTCGCACTTAACAGTTTCTTTTTCCATAAAATATTAATCCTGTATGCTAAATCGAAAAAAGATAATTAATAATTCCCTGTTTAAAACAGACTGTTTGCGTTATTTTTTTATAACCCGCATCGTGTTTTGATAGACAACGAGATTGTTAAAAGAGCATCTCTTCGGGAGGCATCATTTCCGGAATTCCATCAATGATATTGTACTCTTTTTTACAGGCGCTACAGACCAGTAAGTCTTTTTCCGGATTATCAACCCCCATCCTGCAGGTTGGACAGGCAAGCATAGATAAATAACCGCCTTCTGTATTTTCCGATTTATTTCCAGCGGTTTTTTCCACTATTTTCTTTTCGGGTACGCGGCCCTTTATCATGGAAAAGTTATAAGAATTAAAAAATATTCTTGAGAAACGAGTACCGTATCTTTCGAGCGGTGACTTCGAAACATTCTCAAGACCTTTTTCTTTGAAAAGGTTTTCATATTCTTCAAGTGTCAGCCTCGGAAGCCTTCCTTCGGAGATTTTCCAGAACTCTTCTGTAGAAATTTCCCGTTTGTATTTTCTGTCCATAAAAAAAGAGCGCCCGCGCCGAAAAGGATAGCGCATTACCCTTTTTAAAAAAGGATCTTTTTCTCTCAGCGATCCGGAAGAAAATGCAAGAATTTCCCCGCCCGGCTTCAAAACCCTTTTCATTTCCTCTACCGCCTTAAAAGGATCGGGCAGCACCCATAGAACCCATCTTGTTACAACTGCGTCAAAAACAGAGTCTTTAAAAGGAAGGGTCATACAATCTCCCCTTACCAGGTGCGGGCTGTTTTCCTCCAGCCGTCCCCGCACCTTGCTGAGCATGTGTCTGTTTATATCAATGCCAACTACATTTTTATATCCTTCTGAACAAAGCATCCCGGCTAAAAGGCCGGTGCCGGTTCCGAAATCCAGAACATTTCCCGAAATGCCGGATCTTAGATTTTCGATTAACTTTCTTTTCATTTTCCCCGAGTCAAGAAAACGATTGCGGCTGTAATACTCGGCGCCCTTTTTGTCCCAATATTTCTGAACAAGTTCAGACAGTTTCATACATTTCTCCTGTCTCAGGTTTTTTCCATGTCATAACCGCCGCAGTGGTCCTGGCGGGGAACACACCATCATTGCTTCTTGACAAAAAATACTCCCTTATAGTCTTTTTTATTTCCGAAGTCATATCGATATATCTCGCTATTACCATTTCCCGTGAAGAGATCCAGCTTTCCACCGGAATATTCTGCTTATACTCTATTATCTTCACATCTGCTTTTCTACCTTTTTCAAATAGTAGATTATAAAGAATTAAATGCAATGAAGGAGAATAACCCTTTGTATTTATCTTTCCTGTAATTTTTTCTTTTAGTTTTTCAAATCCCGTATCACCGTTTATTCCGTTAACAAGGCAGCAATAACCTTTTGACACTTTTTCTATTCGGCTTATTTCTTTCCATATATCTGAAAAATGCCAAAGCACATGTGAAGAAACGGCAAGATCAAAAACATCTTCATTTTTTTCGGCATCATATTCTTCCCATCCACAATTAATTACCTCATAATTATTAAGTCTTTTCTTTGCGGCATTTTCGCGAAAAACCTGCACCATGCCGGATGCCGGCTCTACAATTGTAGCCTTACGGACTTTTTCTGCCAGAGGAATGGTTATTGTACCCGGCCCGGCTCCTATATCTATAATACTGTCCTCGGGATTTAGCTTTTCCTCCAGCGCTTCACATACGCTGCGTCCGAAAATAAAATCATCAGCGGTCTGGGAATCGGAATAATTTTGCGCTCTTTTGCTCCAGTAAAGCCTGTCGTCTCTCTGGTTTTCAAGCATTTCATCGGTACGGCCGCAGACAGCATCTCTCCATATTTCTTCCCAATCGATTTTGTCCATTTTTTTCCCCTTAAAAAATTAATCTCAATATTTTCAGCAATACCTTATATACGGTACATTTTCTTCAATACTTACTTTTACACCAACATCATACACCCTGCTTATTGTTTCCTGGCAAATAACTTCAACAGGTGTTCCACTTCTGACTGTCTTTCCTTCTTCTAAAAGAGTAATCGTATCGGAAAATTTTGACGCCATGTTTATGTCATGAACAGCGGCAACAACGGCTGTTTTCTGTTGTGCTGCTGTTTTTACAACCAGACGGAAAACATCCAGCTGATGTTTAATATCAAGGCTATTGGCCGGCTCATCAAGTAACAGGACTTCCGGTTCCCGTACAAGCGATTGAGCAATAAAAACTTTTTGTTTTTCTCCGCCGCTTAATTCATTAATATTTTTCTCCTCCGAGCCTTCAAGTCCCATCACCGCGATAGTTTTTTCCACAGCCTCAAGATCCTTTTTCCCCGGGCTCCAGCCGATAAGGGGACAGCGTCCGAGCAAAACCGTCTCAAAAACCGTAAAAACACCGCTGAAACTGTTTTCCTGAGCAAAATAACTGATAAATCCTGCGAGTTTTTTTCTTTTGATTTCAGAAATATTCTTTTGTCTAAAAAAAACTTTTCCTGACAATGGTTTTAAAATTCCCGCCATGCATTTGAGCAATGTGCTTTTCCCCGATCCGTTCGGACCGATTAATCCGGTAACTTTTCCAGGAATGGCACTTATATCAGCACCCTGCAGCACGGGCTCTCCGGAATAACTGAAAAATATTTTTTCGGCCTTAAGCATCACTAATAATTCCTTTTTCCGGAGATAACCAGATAGAGAAAAAACGGAACTCCTATAAAAGAAGTTATTATACCAACCGGCAATATGTACGGGCCTGTAAAATAGCGGCCCGCAGCATCTGCTGTAACAAGAAGAATTGCACCTGTAAGACAAGAGCCGGGCAAAAGAAAGCGGTGGTCTTCACCGGAAAACATCCTGCATATATGAGGGGCAACAAGCCCGACAAAGCCTATTATTCCTGTAAAACAAACGGCAGCGGCTGTCACAACAGAAGACACCGCAAGAACACCTATTCTCAGCCTTGCAGTTTCCACTCCAAGACCTTCTGCCGCGTCGTCGCCTAGTCTCAAGGCGGTAAGCTTCCAGACATTTATTATAAAAAAGGGGGCCGAAATTCCAATTACCGCGAAAACAGTACCGACAGCCGGCCATGTTGCCCTCGATAAACTTCCGAAAAGCCAGAAAACGATTTGCTGCAAAACCTGCTCAGTGGAAAAATACTGTATTACCGCCGTTAAAGAAGTAAAGAGATAGCTAAGCGCGATACCCGAGAGCAAAACAACTCCCGGAGAGGCTTTTTTAATCCTGCTTATAAAAAAAATCAAAACACAGGGAATAAGCCCCCCGGCAAATGAAAAAGCCGAAACAAGAAAGATGTCCGGAAGAAAAGGTATTTTAAAGGCGAAAGCTATAGCCGAGGCTGCGCCAAATCCGGCCCCCCCGGAAACACCCATTGTGTACGGACTGGCAAGCGGATTGTTTAATGCCGTTTGTATTCCGGCCCCCGCCGCTCCCAGAGCAAAACCCGCGGCAATTCCCATCATTGTCCGCGGCAAACGTAAATCCCAGACCGTAACGCTGTTGAATTCGGGTATTTCAAATGAAAACAGGCCTGTTTTGTCAAGAACAGCTTTTAATACATCGGCAACAGACAAATCCATTGAGCCCGACATAATTGACCACAACGACACGGCGACAAGGAAGGGAAGAAGGGAAAACAGAAACAATATCTTTTTTCGGAAAATTTTCGAATATGCTTCTGACAACTAATTCCCTTTATTTTCTGGGTTTTATCCGCACCGCCCAGGTCCCTGAAAATGTGACCGGGAGAAACATTTCGTGGAATTCCCGCCATGAGAGTTCAGGGTTGAATTCTCCGCATTTTTCCGGATGAAACCATGACGCAAAATACTGAAGACATACAAAATCATAAATATGCCGTGAAAGACCGTGAAAAATGCCGAAAACATTCCCGTTTTTAACAGCTTTGAGTTCTTCCCATCCCGGACGGTTAATTTTTTCCCTAAGAGTTTCTTCCGCTTTTTTTCTGCCTGCGTAGTAGCCGAGAAGCGGACCATTAATACCGGGACCAAAATCTCTTACCCAGGCAGCACCGGTGAAGATAATAAAGTCCGGATCTTCTTTCAATATAAATTCCGCGGATACTTTTCCTGATTTTATCATGCCCGCTCTTTTTGCGATATTGCTGCCCCCGGCTTTTTCAACAATAGCTCCGAACATATAACTTGGGCCGTATGTGTTGTATTTGTTACAGCCGGTTTCAACATAGACAGACGGCCTGTCCTTTTTGCTCAATCCTTTCAGAGCGGCCGCGACCTTTTCAGTCTGTTTTTTATAATAATCTGACAAATGCTTTGCTCTTTCCTCTTTGCCGGTTGCTTTTCCAAGAATTTCTATACTTTTTTGCGTATTCGTCTCGGTATGAAAATCAACATGCAATACCGGGATTCCGTACTTGCCAAGCTTTTCTTCTATTTCCGGAAGTCTGTGGGGAGCAATAAACAAATCCGGCCTTAAAGACGCTGCCTTCTCAATGTCCGCGGTTCCGCTTGATGCATACCCTATGTCAGGAATCCCGGCTACCGGAAAATTTGCTTCCTCTATATATTTTTTCCAGACATGCTGACGCCTGCCCTCCCAGTACTTCCTGCTCCATCCGACTATTTTGTCCTGTACTCCAAGGGCACAAAGTTCTTCGAAGAAGAATGAGGCAAGAATCCGCTCCGCCGGGTTTTGCAGTCTTACAGTATCTCCCAGAGCATCTTCTATTTCTATTGCGAATGAAGAGCTTGATTCTTCGCCGCATCCGTTCATTAACAGAAGAACAATCAAACCGGAAATTGCGGCAAATACACCCCGAATAACTTTCGGTTGCCTTTTAAAATTCTGCCTGAGTCTCAAAAACATGACGCCTTCCATCTGCCTTTCCTGTCCATTTCCCTTTGAAATATTCTCTGTCAAGAATATTTGTCACACCGTATGCCACTTTAAAATTATCGGTCAGTTTATAGGATACCTTGGAATTCAGCAGCATCACAGCGTCTCTGCTGCCGTATACATCCCAGACTTTCTGTTCATTGGCCGCATCCATATAAACCTTGTCCGCATAATTCCACGCGATATTACCTCCAAAATCCCCGGACTTTACTCTTAGAGCCAGGTTATACATATTCTCGGGCATTTCCGGAAACTGCTTGCCGATGATGGTTGTATCCAGGTCGTTTTCAAGAAATTCCGAGAAAGTAAATGTGTAGTTACCATAAAAATCCAGCCAGTCCGTAATTTTATGGTTTACCTCAAGCTCTGTTCCCATTGAATGACTCAGGCCGATATTTACATTTTTATATACGTCGAACCCGTTTTCCTGGTAATCCATTTTTTTAGAAGTTATCATATTTGACAACCTGTTATAGAAAAAATCCGCTTTAAGGAGAGTTTTTGCACCGAAAAGTTTTACATCTGCGCCGAAATCTCCGGAAGTTATGATTTCAGGGTCAAGCTCCGGGTTAGAGTAACTTATTCTTCTGCCCCAGCTCATTGTTGTACGGTAAAGATCGGCAATGCACGGAGCATTGAAGGCCTGTCCGACTGAGGTCCTCAGGGAAAGTTTGTTTGAAAGTTTATACCTAAGTGCGGCCTTGGGGGAGAAATTAGAGTTACCGGCTGGTTCGTAAGAAATCTTTTCGGACTGTTCGCCGTCTGAGCTTCTCTGTATGCTTTCGCCGAAATAATTGTCCCAATAATCATAGCGGCCGCCGATATAAAGATCCAGGTTTTCTATTACAGCCAAAACTCCCTGTAAATAACCTGAATACAGCATGTTTCTCCCAACGACTTCGGATGTGACAGTTTCTTTGCTGTCCTCCGGGTTTCTCCAGTCGGATACGCTTATCAGATCCTCTTTTCCTCTGTTATTTTTTACCGCCACTCCCAGAGTTATACTATGATCTTTTACCGGCCGCAGGGCATACGCGTCAAATGAATAACTCAGATTGTTTATTTGATTAAACTGCGCGGGGCCTCCAAAAACTGTTGCTCCGGAATATCTTTTCTTTACTCTTTTTAGCTGGTGGGTTACTCTACCGACAGTAATGTTTAATTCATTGGCGCCTATAAGTCCTTCATAAGATAGCGATGAAAGGAGATTTTTTTCGTTTCTCGGAGTTACCCGCATTCTCTGCAGAAAATCAACGGTTGATGCCGAGCTTTTTAAAGTATCTCCATTATGTTCAAAATAATAATCCCCGTCTGTGAATATGCTTCCATCATCGTTTCTTAAAAAACTCTTCGGTCCATCATGATCCACGGTCCTGTCGCTGAAGATATTGTTGAACATCAGAGAATGTTCATTGTTGAGTCTGTAACTCAAAGACGCGCCGATTTTATCCTGATCCCATCCTGATTTCCCCGGAGTTCCAATCAAATAATTATATCCTTCTCCGGAAATATCTTCTACGGCCCGGACACCTGTAACTTCTGTCATTTCGGTCAGATCATCTGTTCCTTCTACTTCTGTAACTCCTGAAGCAGAAAAATAAGCGCTTTCTATTCCTTCTGAGAATATTTTATCATAATTCAAAGAAAGCCCCAGATTCGGGCCGATTTTTTTTGAAATATTCAAGCGGTTTGTTATGGTATTGTTTGTTCCGTAGGAAGATGCCAATACAACTTTGTCTTCAAAGGGGTCTCTGGTAACCAAATTTATAACACCAGCCATGGCATTTCCTCCGTGAAGGGAAGAAAAGGGCCCCTTGACCACCTCAATCCGCTCAATATTTCCGAGCGAAACCGCGGCCAGCTCTATATGTCCTGATCCCCAGAACGGCTCATTGAGCGGCACTCCGTTATACATAATTAAAATATTCTTTCCTCCAGGCACACCGCGCATACTCATATCCGACCCTGCCGCTATATCGGCAATGTTTCCTTTCTGCATATAAACACCGGGTATATCAGACATAATCTGGTCGGCAAGATAACCGTTTTTTTGATTTATATCATTCTCGGAAATAACCGAAACACTTGCCGGCACATCACCAACGGCTTTTTCCGATTTTGTGGCGGTAACCACCATTTTACCAAGCTCATAAACATCTGAAGAATCTGCTTTTTTAGCATCGCCGCATACCGAAGCAGTAAACGATAAACAGATTGAAATAATTATGCTTTTCAATTCACCTGTTTTCATTTTCGGACGCTCCTTTTTAGATGTAAATTTGTTTTTTCGCAAAACGCATAACAAGATAATAATTTTCGTGTTATAGTCGCAAGAAATTTGTTTATGTGTTACGACCTTCTTTGGCGGGGGTAAAAGGTATCTGGTACCGCTGGTGCAGGCACGAAGCCTTCATCGTATTTTACATTGACACCTTTGCCGCCATTGTATTATAATAACAATATCATGAAACGAAAGTACGCCCCGCATCCACATGATACACGATACAAGAAATTCTTCTCGAATCCCGAGATTTTCAGACAGTTGTTAACGCAGTTTGTTCATGAGGATTTTATTAAGGATCTGGATTTATCGGTAATAAAACCGGTTCCTACAGAATTCATTACCCATCTTGATAAGCGCCTCTATAATGATATTCTGTATTCTGTAAAAATTAAGGGACGGGAGGCGTACATATATATCCTTACCGAGTTTCAATCAACAAATGACAGATTTATGTCCCTACGGTTTAACCGTTACATTACGGAATTCTATTTCAGGCTCATAAAACGCAAAAAAATACGCGGCAAATTGCCTTCAGTATTTCCCGTATTGGTTTACAGCGGGAAATCCACCTGGAACGCGCCTGTTGAGTTACAGGACATGATAAGTAATGATATTACGAAGCGGTATATCCCATCTCTGCAATATTATCCTGTATGCATTAATAAATATAAAAGAAAAGATCTGATAAAGATGCATTCCGCCCTTTCCGCCGCCATGATGGCGGAGAACACGGACATAGAAGAGGTTGAAAGAAATTTTGCCATAATAAGAAACATAATCAAGAAAGAAAACCCTTACACAATAAAAGCAATGACGGATTTTCTATTGAATTTATTTGAAAAATCAGACGAAACAGAATATATTAATAAGTGTATAGAGGAATTTACACCGGAGGAAGGTATGTCGGTTCTTACAGAGAGTATTGAAAGGCTTAAAAAAGAAAGCATAGAGGAAGGCAAAATCGAAGACGCCCGGAGGATGCTGGCTAAGGGCTGTGATGTAGAGTTTGTTGCTGAAATCACCGGCCTCTCCCGCAAGAAAATTTCCGGTCTGAAGAAAAAATAATCAGGTTTAACAGACCCCGCATTTAGTTGGCAAGCAGATCCGCTGAACACGGGGATCGTCTAATCCCAATCTTTTTATATCCGTATAAATAGAAGTAATTCCAGAAATCAGCCGGTAATTTTGTTTTTATTATTCTTTTACGGATTTTATGTGTTTTATAATGCTTCAATATCCCAAGATAGGAATTTATAGAACTTTGTATTTCAGAAGTTTCATGGCCGGACAAACTTTCCTTACAGATGCCTTTTGCATATTTTTCTGCCGCATTATAAAATTTTCCTTTTGTTCGGCGTGAAATATATTTGCGATAAGGCTTGATAACAGCTCCAAGAAATTTTATTCCTTTTTTTATATTTTGAAGATAAAGTTTATCTGGATGCAGCTTCAGCTTAAGCTCCCTTTCAAGATAATGGGCAATGACAGGCACAATTTCCTTTAAATATTCTTTTTTATTATGTACTATAAAAAAGTCGTCCACATATCTTCCATAATATTTTATTCCAAGATCTTTTTTTACATAATGATCGAAACTGTCAAGGTAAATATTCCCGAACAACTGGGAAGTAAGATTCCCTATTGGCAGGCCCCTGCCAGTATCCGCACTGAAAAGACTTTTAGAAGGCGGCAAACCATTCCAATATTCCGGACGGCCCTTTATTATACAGTTTCTCCTGGGGTCATTATATATTATCTGTTTTATTAGTTTAGTAACCAAATCCTGGTCATAGTTCGTTTTGTTTTTATATCTGTTTAGACCCGAAAAAGTTTTCTCTCTCAAAATATCCTTGTTTATCGACATAAAATATCCCTTTATGTCCATTTTCAATATCCAGGTTTCTTTTGTGTAATTATGCGAACATGCCCGCATAAACTTTGGAGAGTGTATCTTTCTTTCTGTAAATTCGGCGGCTGCTTGAAAGCTTAGTACT
>CAYNYI010000061.1:0-18963 GCA_964401455.1 uncultured Fibrobacterota bacterium | reverse complement strand
GACAACAAAATCACCGTTACCTGTGACAATTCTTTTGATATCCGCAAAAACCCGACCTTTAACAAGATTGACTATGGCCTCTTTTCTTTCTTCCTCGATCAAATCAAAATCAAGCCTGAGTCTGGATTTTTCATCAACAACAAGAATATCATCCTCATTAAAATAAATCTCTATCCGCGACTCAGGGAAAACGGCCACCGAGTCTTTATCACGGAGACTCATTCCTATCCGGGCCTTAATTTTTTCTTCTCCACGAACAATACCCGCTCTGCCGACAATGAATTTAATAACAGGATTTAAATCCGAACCTGTTTCCAGGCTGTCATCCAGAGCCGAAGTGTCCGTGGTTGCAATACTCCCTGTTTTGTCAGAAGGAGTTATCGCTGCCCCGGACCTCCCGAAAAAACGTCCTGCAGCGAAAAAACCAGCTCCAAGAGCAACCAGAAATATGATAAAATAGAGTATAAAATTTTTCATGGCAAATAAAAAATAGCTGTCTTAGAAGCCAAGGTTCTTTAAAGCTTCTTTCCCCTTCTTTTCAACCGCTTTTTTAGCTTTATCAGTTTCTTTCCGGACCTTTTCTATGCCTTTCCTGGTACGCACTCTGACTTCTTTTTTTACTTCTTCTTTTTTCTCCTCAACCTTTTTTTCAATTTCTTCTCGAGCCGCCGCTGCCTTGTCGCGGGCTTTATTATGGACAGCTTCAAGGGAGCTTTTATTTGCCCCGCCCTCTCTTTTTCCGGCATTCCCTGATTTAAATCCTTCGAAACTGTATTTCAGATCATCGAGAGGTCCTTTTGTCCCGATACGCGCTGTAACCCTGCCGTCCTTATCCACCGGAATGCCCTGCATCCGGTCTCCGGCCGCCTCGGCGGCTTCGGATAATAATTCATTACCGCCTGCCAACGATTGAAGTCCTTTTTGGGCGGAATTTTTGATCTTATTCTGGGCGGAAACAATCGCAGAAGAGCTTCTTTTTCCGAATCGGCAGTCAGTCTGGATATCCAAAACTGTTTCAAAGCTGACTTTGCCGCTTGATGCTAAATCCATTCTTGAAGAACGCACTTTAAAATCTTCGATGATTAGATTTTCATCGCGAATTTTGATCTCAAGATCCATACGGTTAAATTTAAGGTTTTTCAAATCAGGCAGATATTTCCTGAGAGCTTCAGGAACACCTTCCGACAGTCCTGAAATAATGGCTGCATTCCTTATCTCTCCATTATAGGCAGACATGTTTATATCCCCGTCCAGCGACTTTTTAAGTTCCGCCGGTGTTATACCATGTGTTCTGATATCAGAGTTTATGTCTGATTTTCCGAATATGGTATTATCCATATTTTTCAGTGAGGAGAAAATACCTTTTTCCTCGGTTATCAAGTCATTCAAACCGGATATAAAATCATTCGCTTCCATCTTTTCAGAGCTAAATCTGTTTCTTATTTTCATATCAGTTTTATCGGATATATCCAGATCAAATTTTTCCGATATCTTTCCGGTAAATAAGAAAGCCTCCATCCCGGTAAATAATTTACCATCTGAATAGTTTATATCAACAGAGGCATTTGTAACCGGAATGGTTAAAGCCTGTATCTTTGCGAACCTTACCCTGCCATTGAAAACAACAGGCGGAATTTCCGGAATTATGATCGGATCATCCGAAATCTCTCCTCTGCCTTCCGGCTCTTCGGGATCCTGAACGATCTCATTTCCTTCGCTTTTCCCACCGGTAATATCTGAGACAGAAAGCCCCAGAATTTCATTGAGATCCCACAATGGAGAATTCATTGAATATATTATTTTTACAGGTTTTTGACCGTAAAGCTCCGGGAAAACGGCTGCAAAATAATCGCGTATACTCATATTAACTGTAACAGAGGATTTCCCGATATCTGTACGAAAGCCTGAGAGTTCAATGCGGTTGTTTTCAAATGTAAGCCTTCCGTTAATTTTAACCGGTTTCTTTACGGGCGGAGCGGTCGCGCTTATATTTACAATTTCGGTGATACCTTTTACTTTAACAGAGAGCGGATTGTCAGGATTCACACGCCCGGAAGCTTTAATGTCTGTTTTAATTCTGCCGGAAATCCCGGTTCCCTCGGGAAGAGCGACAAGATTCTTAATAATTCCAAGATCAAGATCCTGATTCAGTGAAAAGTCAATATACGGCTTTTTAAAATCGTTTACTTCTGCTTTAATTTCAAAAGGATTATCGCCAAGTTTGAAAGAAAAGTCAGGTATTTTGACAGAATTTTCAGTAAAGTTTATATCCCCCCTGAGAGAATTCAAAGACTCAGAAAGTCCCGAATAGCTGAATGAGATATCTCTCATTATAATCGCCCCGTCGATTTCCGGCGGTTTACCTTGAGGGTCAGCAATATTACCTTTAACCGATAATTTTAGCTGTGCATAACCGGCTGCTTTTAATTTTTCTATTTCTGGACTTAAAGCTGCAGGAATTTCCTCAAGAAGATCGGCCATTTTTATTTTATTTGTATATACACGGATGTCCGCTTTCCCCTCAGGTTTATCAAAATCATTTACAGTCCCTTTTAAAATTAAAAGGTTTTTTTGGAATCCGGCTCTGATTTCATTTATTTGCATATCGCCGGAAGCCAGATTTAATTTGAGATCATGTGAAACTGAAAAATTCATTCCGGATTTCGAAACCGGCAGCCCCGTCCCGCTAACAGCAATATGCTTGATTTCAAGCAAACCGACAGTAGAAATTTTCTCAAGATTTTTGTCAGCAGCAACAGAGACATCCTGATCTATATCTCCAAGTTCAATTTCCATTTTTTCATTGCGATCACGAAAAACAACAGAAGCATCTCTTATTTCAAAATTTTCTAAACGAAAAGCTATCGGAAGGCCGGTAGCCCGGCCGGGTTTTGTGGTGTCAGGAATATCTGCTTTATTTTCGGCTGTATCCGGAGAAGACGCGATATCATCAAAATTAAAGGAGCCGGTCTCATCTTTTTCTGCAAAGACAACCATTTTATCGAGAAGAATCTTTTTTACTGAAAGTTCACCCTTTAACAGAGGAATTACACCTACTTTTAATATAAAGTTTTCTATCCTGAAAAGAGATTTATCCTCCGTGAATCCTCTTCGGGAAATCACGACAGTATCACCTTTTGAAAAAAGAGGATTAACTTTCCAGGGCGCTTTTATTTTTTTCCCGTTCACAACGATTTTCGCATCAATGGGGTCTATCATTCGCAAGGAGAGAAGAGAACCAAGATTAACGGCGGTATCAAGGACAGTGGTGTTTTGGGTGCTTGAAATATCAAGTCCGGTCACTTTAACCCCGAAAAAGGGAAAGACATTTATTCCGGCATCTTTTATCTCTACATCGCGTTTAAGAATTTTAGAAATTTCAGGGGAAACCATTTTCATGATTTTCTCGGACGGAAACATACGGTTTAATATTATTGAAGCGGCAATCAGGATAACCGCAATACAGACTAACGCAATAGAAATGACTTTAAATATCTTTTTCACCCTCATCCTCCCGGAAAAGAAATCGATCTGTTAGGAATCTAATATAGTCAAAAACGAAAACGCATTACAAATTAAAAATAATCCGTTTTCAGAGGATAGAATTGATCTTAAAGAGAAAGAAACTGAGGATTTTATGGTTTAACTCAGACATTCATACTGGCGCGAAACATCTCACTTACGGATTCCCCGTTGTGTATCCGGCGTATAGCGTTTGAGAAAAGTTGATCGATGGAAAGCACAGTTATCTTATCGATGCATTTATCTTCACTTATTCTTACTGAATCGGTTACCACAAGCTCAGAAATATCTGAACTTTTTATTCTTTCCACCGCGGGTCCGCATAGGACTCCGTGAGTAGCAGCGGCCTTTATTGATACAACCCCAAGTTTTTTAAGGGCGGACGCCGTAGCCGCCATAGAACCGGCAGTGCTTATCTCATCATCAAAGATAAGGGCATCCTTGTCTTTAACCTCTCCAATAACATGAGCGATTTTCGGATTTTCAGTATCGTCGTTTCTTCGCTTATCAAGAATAGCCATGGGAAGATCCATGGAAATAGCGTACTGACCCGCGCGCTTGGCAGACCCGGCATCAGGAGCAACGACAACATGGTTGGCAAGATCAAAATTCTGTTTGAAATAATCTATCATAAGATCACCGGATGAAAGTTGATCAACCGGAATACGGAAAAAGCCCTGCACCTGCGGAGAGTGGAGATTCATTGTAAGTACCCGGTCCGCCCCTGCAGCCTCAAGCAGGTCGGCCATAAGCCTTGCTGTAATGGATATTCTCGGTTCATCCTTTTTGTCGGAACGTACATATGGGAAATAAGGAAGAACAGCGGTAACGCGTGAGGCGGACGCGTGCTTCGCCGCGTCGATCATAATCAAGAGCTCAATTATTCCATCGCTTACAGGCGGAGATGAGGGCTGAACGATAAAAACATCAGCACCGCGAATATGATCATTATATTTGACTTTAATATTGTCATTCGAAAATTTTTTTATTGTGCAGTCTCCGAGTTTTACACCTGAAACGCGGCAGATTTTCTCAGCCAGTTCAGAATTGGCATTTCCTGAAAATATTTTAAGATCAGCAAGACTCATGAATAACTCCCGTTTTTCCGGATCAGACCTTTGAGTTACCTTTACGGAAAACCGCCAGAAGATCCTCAAGTATTTTTTCTTTATTTTCGACTATATCAAGAAAGTTTCTTATCTCGGCGGAGGTTGATTCCTGATACTTTTCCATGTCAGACTGTATTTTACTTATGTAACCCTCTTCAATCCCTTCTACCTTTGCAGCCTCCAAAGTCCTGCGGTAAGCTGAAATAGTTCTTTCATTTTGAAGCCTGTTACTCAAAAAAACAGCAAAACTGCATATTTCCTCAACAAAATGCAGAATAACCTTTTCTTCCTCCATAAGGACAGGATCGTCTGCCGTGCCTTCACCAATATCTGAATATCTTATGGCTTCATTTGAAAACTCCCTGAGAGAAATCAGGGTTTCCTGGTATTTTTCAGTGAGTTTCTGCAACTTCTTCAGATCATACGCATTACCTGAGACAGAAGTTCGAAGCTGATTAAAAACAATACGGGCCTTTTCGAAAGTAAGGCCTCTCATCTTTATAAAATACTTTCTGTTACCCAAATAAGACTCCCTGATTGGTTCTGAGGGATCGATACGCACGGATAATATAGCTTAATTGATATTAAAGATTCAAGACGAAGTTTTTCAAGAATCAGAGTTTCGTTTATGTTTTAGATCTTCCCAGAAAGCAAGCCTGCGACTTATTTCTTTTTCATACCCTGAGGAACCCGGCCTAAAAAACAATTTACCTTCAAGACCGTCCGGCATATATTCCTGCCCGCTGAATGAGCAGGGAAAATCATGATCATATTCATATTTCGACCCGTAACCAAGGTCTTTCATCATTTCAGTAGGTGCATTTCTAAGATGTACCGGTACCGAACGATAACCGGAAGACCTAATTTCTGCACGAAGTTTTTTTTCAGCAATATAAATCGCATTGCTCTTAGGCGCCGTGGCGTTATAAACAACCGCTTCCGCCAAAGCCAGGACACCCTCGGGAGCACCCAATATTCTGTATGCCTCCAATCCGGACAAGGAAACCTGAAGCGCTACGGGGTCGGCCGTTCCGATATCCTCGGTAGCCATTCTGACCAAACGCCGGCCGATGTAGAGAGGGTCTTCGCCGGACTCTATCATTCTATAAAACCAGTAAAGCGAAGCCTGGACATCAGAGCCCCTTACGCTTTTATGCATAGCGGAAATAAGGTTATAATGCTCTTCTCCGTTATTATCGTATCTCAAGGACTTTTTTTCGGCCGACTCTTTTACTGTTTTAATATCAACCGCCAAACATCCCTCAGAATCCATATTCGCAGCCGCAACCGCATCTTCGAGTGAATTGAGGCAAAACCTGGCGTCCCCGTCGGCAAAGCGGCATAAAAAAGCCGCTGCGTCGGCCTCCAAACGGATTTTGAGCTTACCGAGCCCCCTTTCAATATCTTTTACGCTAGCATCACTAAGCTTCAACAGGTCTGTGTCGGCAAGCGGACTACATACATAGGCCCTCGCACTGGAAAGAAGGGCCGTTATGGCAGCTAAAGAAGGATTCGCAGTTGTGGCGCCTATCAAAGTTACGGTACCGTTTTCAATATGAGGTAAAAAAGCGTCCTGCTCGGCTTTATTGAATCTGTGTATTTCATCAACAAAAAGGATGGTCCTTCTTCCCGAAAAATCCAACTCAGCAGCCGCTTTTTCAATAACCGTCTTAACATCTTTTATCCCTGAGGTTACCGCGCTCAACTTTACAAAAACAGAACTTGTGGACCCTGCAATCACCGCTGCGAGCGAGGTCTTACCGCTGCCCGGAGGACCCCACAGAATAATTGAAGGGACACAGTCAGATTCAATAGCCTTGCGAAGCGGTTTCCCGGGAGCAAGTATCTCCTTCTGGCCGACAAATTCATGAAGCGCTGTGGGTCTCATTCGGTCGGCAAGCGGCCTTCTTGTACCTGAACTTTTTTTTGAAATATTATTATTACCGAATAAATCAGACATTATATTTAGCGCTCCGTATTTGTTCCTCGTTTAATCCGAGCTTTTCCAGTACTTTTTTTCTTGAGGATTGTAAATGGGAAAAAAACTTAATATTACCTTCGCATAAATATGTCCTGTCCGCAAAACCGCCAATTCCGTCCATACGGTCTTTCGGGCACCCTCCGTTACAGATGGAGACAACCGGACACGCAGCACACCGCGAACCAGTATTTTTCTTTATTTCTCTGAATTTTTGCATGACCGGACCGTTTAAAAGTTCGGTTATTGAAGAGTCCGTTATATTCCCGACCAACCATTCATCATATCCAAAGAAATCGCAGGGATAAACAGACCCGTCCTTTTCGACCATAAGATAAGATCCGCATTCTTCCGAGTGTACACACATGGCACCGTTTTTTTTAAAAATTCTACAGAAAGCAGAATCAAAGTCCCTGACATAAACCTCACGGATATCTTCTTTAATCCATTCTTCAAAAACCTCAATCATAAAATCTGCATAGCCTTCGGGAGAAACGGAAAAAGGAGCGGTGAGCTTTGTTCCGGGTATTTTTTCGACACAGGGTATGAACTGCATATATTTCTCTCCCCTGTTACGCAGCCACCGATAAATCTCGGCTCCCATATGCTGGTTTTTCCTGGAAACAACGGTAAGGGTATTATATTCAGCTCCGGCCCGGCGCATCCGAAGCATAGCACGGTCGGCTTCCCGGAAGGAGCCGCGCTTTCCCCTTCTGCGCTGACTGTCATGGATATTTTCCGGACCGTCAACAGATATTCCGGTAAGGAATTTATAATGAGCCAGAAATTCGCAGAAAGCCGCATTCAACCTTATGCCGTTGGTCTGCAAAGCATTTGCAACGCTTTGTTGTCCGCTGCCGTATTTTTCCTGAAGCTTAACAACGTTGCGGAAAAAGTCAAGCCCGCACAATGTGGGCTCTCCCCCCTGCCAAGAAAACGAATTATAATGTTTTCTTTCTTCCATAGAGCGTCTGATTAATGCTTCAATGACTTCCGGGGTCATAATTTCCGGGGAGTCTTCATCATGCAACTCTTCAGCTCTTCTGTAAAAACAATAGCTGCATGCAAGATTACAGGCAGCCCCGGCCGGCTTAATGAGGAGCTGAAGAGATCCGTTATTCATTTTTCACAGCCTTTTTTCAGTTCGTTTAGGATTATTCCTTTTAATTTTGAATTTAAAGCATAATCGGTTTCAATGAGAAGCCGGTTGTTGATAAGGTATGAGACCGTGCCTTTCAGGGGAAGAATTTCTCCGATGAAAGAATTATTAAGTTTGGATGCTTCGATCTTATTGTTCTGTATAGCGGTTTTATAATTCTCTATACCTGTTTGTTCCGCACATAGCGATAATTCAGGGATGCTATCCCGGAGCCCACCGGAATAAAGTTTTTGAAATTCAAAACCGCTGCACAAAAGAAAATCATAATATTTCCCGGGAAAATGTTCTTTAATCTGAAGGTCTGATACAATTCTTGCAAAAGAATATGCCCCGGAATCGTCACTGAAAATGTAATATAACCCGAAACGTCCGGTCTCCATAAGCGCTTTTGCTTGATCTTCCAAGAGTCTAACTGTTTCTACAGAAGCAGGAACATATGGAGAAATCAGAAGATCCAGGCGCCCCGGTTTGCAAAGGCGTTTGTTAAAAAACCTTACTTTTATTATACCTTCTTTAAGGATGTACTTGTCTCCGGAACTTCTAAAAGTATGCTTTATTTGCCGAAATTTATAGAGGCTGTCCGCTTTGGATTCAAAAAGAACCGCAGGAAAAGCTCTTATGGAATGTCTCTCTATAAGACTTTTCGCGGCCGAATCAGAAATACTCAATTCAATTAATTCAGAACCGGGGAATTTAGCCTTAATCATTTCCAGCGCCCGATGAGGCCTACAAAGGCTGCATGATTTTTTATTAATAAGGAAAATTTTGAATCTGAAATGTTTTTCGTATATGCATTCGGAATTCTTTGTCCCCGGCTCACGGCAATATCCTTCAACTCCTTTAGAAATACAGTCAAAATCTGTCATACAATCACCAAAACGCTCACAGTATTCTGACTTTGCATAGCGGCAGATCTCTCTGCCCAAAGCGGCAGAATCTATAAGCCCGGAATATTCACTCCCGTTTAAATAAATAGTGGGAGAGGCTCGAACCCTCCTTCGTTTTGCCGGTTCTATATTTTTCCGCAGCAACTTCTTAACCTGACTAGTATCTCTTTTCAAATATTCAAGACGCGCTATTACTGAATCCGGAAATCCGGCACTTGAAGCAACTTTTTTCCAATTAATTTCTGAGGTCATTAGCGACCTGTTTATGAGGTAATCGTAGAGCCTGTCAGGATAATTTTGAGCTATAAGAACCTGTATAATATTTTCCCGAACTTCTGATACACCGTGAAGGCTTGTAAATCCAAGATAATTTTCCCTGCTTTTGCCGGACTCTTCAGGAATTTCAACGCACTTCCCGTCAGACGAGTATGAATCTATATTGACATTCATATCAGAGGAAGGTATATCAACTTTATAAATATAATCCGATATAAAAAACAGGCGAAACTCAACCGATTCTCCCAACTTTTTGAGTACCGGGATTAAATGCTTTTCAGCTTCAACGGCATAAGGGCACTCACTCATAACAAAAAGTTCAACGAAAGGCCTTTCGAAAGTTTTGCCGCCACAGTAAAAAACAGAGGCAAAAAGTAGAAAAAATATCCTTATGGAAAACATATAGGTTCAGTTACTTTCTATCAATTGATTCAATTCCGGGTTATTAAGTATATTAAATGATAAATAAATTCCAATCATTATTTAAACCATTATAGAGGAAGAAATGATAAAAATGAATGTCATACTGATTCTTCTTATCCTTGTGTCCCTTTCGGTTTTTTCACAGGTTGTAGAAACAAAACCCTTAGAATTGGAAAAATTTGATAAGCAGACTTCGAGAAGTCTGAATGAATTGCTGGAACTGAACAAAATGAAAAGCTCTCTCGGAGTTTCTGATTTACAATCCGAAGGTATAAATCCGATATCTTCTGATTTTTCGAGAAATATTATTGATGACATAGTAGACCCGGATGAATATACAGTAGGCCCTAATGACAAAATTGCCGTTTTTATCTGGGGAAGCACCAATAAGTCATTCATTCTTTCCGTTTCTCCTGAAGGCATAATACCGATTCCGTCCATAGGTCCCCTGAAGGCGAAAGGCATGAAGCTGAATAAGCTTAAAAAGGAAATAAAAAAGAAACTGCGTTCACAGTATCTTACCCGGGACATTTCAGTGCTTTTGTACAATCTCAGGACCTTTAAGACTTTTGTTCTTGGATCTGTAAGCAATCCCGGAAGCTATGTTGTTACAGGAGCAACAAGAGTTTCTGAGCTTATAAAAATCGCCGGAGGACCAAAACCGCCTGAAGCTGCGCGCAGCAGAGGAATAATTATAAAAAACCCCAGCCACCCGGACAGGATTGCTGATCTCGCTATATTCCGGAATTCAAACGATATTTCCGGTGATCCCTATCTCAGAGAAGGAGACCGCGTTTTTATTTCGCCCAGAAAAGAGATAATATCTATTAACGGCTCCGCAAATTATACCGGTCTATACGACTGGGTACCCTCCGATTGTCTTAAGGATATTTTAAAAATATGCGGAGGCCTTCGAAGGGGGGCAGACAAAGACAATATACTTTTAACGCGCTTTTTAAATAATGCCGATTCAATAAAAGAATTTACCCTCTCATGGCCCGCGGACAGTTTATTTAAAATTAACAGGGACGACCGAATACTGATACGCCCCCTCCCCGAATACAGAAAACATCTTAATGTAGAAATATCGGGAGAAGTTATGCATCCAGGGATATACCCTATCAGACATGATAAAACAAAAATCAAAGAAATAATTGAGATGGCGGGAGGATTAACAAAAAATGCTTCACTTCGCGGGAGCAAGGTTGTCCGGGAAAGCTTTACCCGTTCTAAGGACAGAGAATTTGAAAGGCTTAAAACCGTACCCGTAGGGGTATTAACCCCTATAGAAAGAAGCTACTTAAAGTCGAAACTTACAGAAGAAGAAGGCACAGTAAGCATTAACTTTACGAAGCTGTTTAACAGCAAGGGAGAACTCCATAATATTATCCTAAGGAGCGGGGATCAAATTTCTATAGCTAAAAAGAACCTGACAGTAAGGGTTTCCGGTGCGGTTATAAGCCCGGGCCTGATCGGGTATTCTGAAAACAGAGACTACAGCTATTACATAAAGCAGGCCGGAGGATTTAATACAAGGGCCAGAAAAAATGACGCAGTAATAATCAAAAACAGTACCGGTGTATGGCTAGAGCCAGAGAAGGTAGAGCAGATCGAGGCCGGAGATAAGATATGGATACCGGAAAAAGGCTATAAAGACTGGTTTCAATTCACGAAAGACATCATGCTCATAGCCAGTTCGATTGCAACAATAATATTAAGCGGTATTACCGTCTATGACAGATACTGAATCATTTACTTGGATGCCGTGAAAAAATAAGGCTGACCAGCTTCTTGACTGCGGCGCTTTTCTCCGGGGATAGTTCCTCATAGCGATGCCAGTAGAACCTTGAGGAAACATAAAAGAGGTAGGTCAACATATAAATAAAAACAACAGCGAGCACTACATATGCTCTTTTAGGCTTAGATTTGTACTCCGCCGGTCTGGCTTTATCAACAAGAGAAAGATCAGAAAAGTTTTTAGCTTCTTTAAGACGCAGCTGCTCAAGTTGTTTTCTTACAAGAAGCAAAACAGTGCGGTATGTTTCCACTTCTTTTTTCAAATCATAAAACCTGCCTGACAAGTTTAGTGACCGCGTAAGCCCTATCAGCAAATCCGGTTTTTCCTTCGATTCAAGTTTTTCCAATTTTTTCTCTATTACCGAAATTCTTTCATTTATCGCCTTTATTTCAGAAAATTCTCCTCTTGTACTTAGCCTAAGATAATCACGTTTCTTCTCAAGAAGCATTTTCTCGGCTTCATAACCTGAGACAGCGTCCAGCACATATTCGACCTGGGCATTCACATTGTATATTTTATTCCGAATCTGAAATTGTTTCAATGTATCACGCGCATAATCTAATGCGGACTGATATTCCTTTTGCTGCCTCTCTAAAAATTCAATACCTTTCCTGTCCGAACGGCTGCTGAGATATACGGCTTTTTCTTCCATTAGTTCGTACATATAATTTGCTATCATTGACGCGCTGTCAGGATCAGAGTCTATTACAGAAAACTCAATCGAAACAACCTCTGTCATTCCGAGAGCTCCGGTCTCATTCAATTCAATATCAACATTCTTTGCGAAAAGTTCAAGCGCTTTATCTGTTGGGTTTATTATGTTATCGATTTTGTATCTTTTTTTCAAATCAAATTTTTCAATAACCTTTTCCCTGAGTTCACGGGATTTAAGAATAGTGACATACTGCCTCGCGGAAAACTTATCCGAAGACATAACCATTGAACTGATATCGGCGGAGACGAGAGACATTAATCCGTTACCCTGAGAAGACGGGGGCAGAAAAAGAACTGTTGATTTATAAAGTTTTGTCAGAGTCAAAGAAAAAATCACCGCTGCAGCTGAAACGAAAAAGAAATGAACAATTATTCGGTTTCGCTTTTCTGCAAGATGTATCAGTAAGTCATAGAATCTCATTTTTTCTCCATTGGTACTAATCAACTGATTTTAAATTATAAGATAGTTAAAACAACCCTGAAAAGGCAATACGGGTTTACTCAATTTAATATATGGATATTAAAGAATTAAAAAACTATCTTATTTTTTATGAGTGCTGAAAAAACCGAACACAGATATAATTTGACCGCTGTTATCGCGCTGCCGGCGATAACTTTAGCACTTATTTTTACCGGTATTTATTTTGAAGTACACCTTGTTTCAATTATACCAATCCTTTTCCTGGCTGTTTTGACAATTCTAATCCGTAAAGAATTAATCATTTACCTTTTTATTATTTCTTTCGGATTTGGATATCCGATATATACAAGAGGACTTATTACCATACTACCTTCCGATATTCTCATAATCCCTTTTTTAATAGTAACATTTCGTTCATACGCACCTTTAAAGGTAATTCAGTCCGGTCTGTTCCGATATTTCTCGTTACGCTTCATTATTCTGGGGTTGGTGCTGATTATTTCTTTTATGTTAAACTTTTTGCGGTATAGCCCCGGAACAATCGCTTTCCAGATATTTTCAATCATGCAGTTCCTGAAATATTTTTGTCTTTTCTGGACCGGAACACTTCTCGGATCATCTGAGCGACAGACCAAAAATATCATAAATACATATATCGCTGCATATATTATCCCCGCTGCCTACGCTATATTTCAGGTGCTTAAAAGCGGTTCTCTTGAATATATGGCAACAGGCACTCTTGGAGAACACCACTCATCACTGGGAACGAATATGCATATTCCCCTGTTTCTACTGACCGGCATGATGCTAAAAGACAAAAATGCAGGCCTGTCGAGAATAATTTTGACTGTTTTCTTTTTCTCAGCGCTTGTAATGGCACAGTCAAGAGCTGCGCTTGGATCTTTTTTGATTGCTCTGCCCGCTTTGATATTTCTTAAAATAAGATTTAAGGTGATTTTAAAAGCAGCGGCCTGGTTTAGCGCAATAATTCTTCTTTTCTATTTTTCAGGGCTTTTTCAGGCAATTTTTGACCTTACCTTCCGGAGCAGATACGGACTGAAAATAGATTTGAGTTCATACAGTCGGTTAATTATATGGCAATCAGCGCTTAATTTTTTCATTGAAGCCCCGATCATTCAGAAAATAATCGGATGCGGCCCCGGGGCCTTTTCGCAAAATGTTTTTTTTGAATACAATTTCTGGTCGGATAAAATAATAAGCGGAGGCCATAATAATTTCATCCATGTTCTTGTAGAAACCGGTATTTTCGGTCTCTTGGCTTTTATGTTTTTCTGGAGTTCCATAATTCTCCGCTCTGCTTTTATATCTCGGAGTGAAGTAAACCGGACTGCGCTGTATCTTCTAACGGTTTCGCTTTTTATTTCATGTATTGGCCAGGATACACTTTGGATGCTTACCTGGCATGGGTATCTTCTGCCTGCATACTTCCTTCTGCTCGGTTTATTCTCCGGAAAAAGTGACCTTACCAACAGTGTCCATTCCCCTGGAAAAATCAGCTCTTCATAAGTGTAAGCACCGGTAATTAATTTCCCATAATCACCGGGAAAAAAATTCCATAAAAAATAACGGCAGGACAAAATTTTTATTCCGCCCTGCCTAAAAAATATCCGCATTAATTAATGTGTTTTTTCCAGTTTCGCGTCGCGTTCTTTGTTAATTTTAATAAACTTGTCCGCGGCAATGCTTTCTTCGTCCATTTTAAATTTATGATATTTTCCATCCGGACGGACATTGATCTGCATGCCCTTCACTATGTTAACCCATTCATCCAGAGTAACTTCATAGGGCCCGGGCACCTCAACGGGACCGGAAATTTCTGTCCGTTCATTCTTATTTGATGAATCTGAATTCTTTTTAAGTTTTTTTCTCAAATCAGCATCCGGACCGACATCCACATTTCCCTCGAAAACCGAAACGGTAGAGGTCGAATCGTTTTGATTTTTTTCAACTTTAAAGACAGTGCCTCGTATTGCCGCTACTGCTGTTCCGGTATGAACTTTGAAATCGCCGGTACGCTTACCAAGTTTTTTAATGTTGGCCCAGACCCGGCCCTTTTTAAGAGAAGGAGTACGGTTTTCATCACTGCCCTTCAAGACTAGTTCAGACTTCTCTCCTACACGCATAATTGATCCGTCTTTCAGTGTTATTTCAGCGAACTCCTCTTCACCGGTCATAACAGCATCACCGGAATTCACGGCTATACCCATAATCGCCGGTATCCGGTTTGAAGCACCGGATTTCTGTATTTCTACAGAACCTATAAAGAATGTAATTTTTCCGACAGGCGCCGACCAGACAAAAGAAAATGACAAAAGCATAAATATCAAGACATTCCGCATAACCCCTCCTCTATAGAATTTTGTTTTCCTCCAGAAAACCGGTATTAAAATCCCCGCTTCGAAAAACGGGATTTTTCATAACCTCTTTATGAAACGGAATAGTAGTCTGAACGCCCTCTATTACAAACTCATCCAGACATCTCGACATAACAGCCAAAGCCTCATCTCTGTCTCTGCCGTGCGTTATCAGTTTTGCTACCATTGAATCATAATATGGAGGTATCGCGTAACCATTATAAACGTGTGTATCAACTCTGACATTAGGTCCGCCGGGAAGGAAAAGGTCGGTAATGATACCAGGACTTGGCCTGAAGTCATGATAAGGGTCCTCCGCATTTATGCGGCATTCGATAGAATGACCCTTCACCTTTACATCTTTCTGCTTCACACTTATTTTTTCTCCCATTGCTACAGGCAGCATTTCTTTTATTAGATCTGTACCTGTAACAAACTCAGATACCGGATGTTCCACCTGGATACGGGTATTAACTTCCATAAAATAATAAGTCCCGTCGGCATCACGAAGGAATTCCATAGTTCCGGCTCCTTCATAACCGACAGAAGAAATTCCTTTTACCACCATACCGCAGAGACGCTTACGTTCTTCTTCATTATCTGCAATAGCCGGTGAGGGTGATTCTTCAACCAGTTTTTGATGGCGGCGCTGAACAGAACAGTCTCTCTCTCCGAAATGAACTACATCGCCGTGACTGTCCGCCATGAATTGGACTTCGACATGCCTTGGATTAACTATATATTTTTCCATATAAACATCAGGATCATTGAACGCGGTTCGGGCTTCGTTTCGGGCTAACTCAAAATTTGATTTAAGCTCCTTGTCATCCCTCACAATCCGCATTCCTCTTCCTCCGCCTCCGGAGACCGCTTTAATAATAAAAGGATACCCGAATTTGGAGGTAATTTCAAAAGCTTCATCAATAGACCTAACCACTCCCTTACTCCCCGGAACGGTTGTAACTCCGGCTTTCTGCATAGCTGCCTTTGCATTGGCTTTATCACCGAGAGCGTGTATTGTCGCAGATGAAGGGCCGATAAATTTTATTCCGGTAGATTCGCAGACCTCGACAAAATGAGTATTTTCCGCCATAAATCCATAACCCGGATGTATAGCATCTGCATTAGTAATGGTGGCCGCGCTTATTATGGCTTTCTCATTCAGATAGCTTTTAATAGAATTGGCAGGACCGATACAAACATCCTCATCGGCCAATCTAACATGTATGGAATTTGCGTCTGCCTCTGAATGAACGGCAACAGTCTTGATTCCAAGCTCTTTGCAGGCCCGGATAACCCTGACCGCTATTTCTCCCCGATTCGCTATCAGGACTTTTTTTATCATTATAATCTATCCTTTCAATATCAGAATAAAAAAGTAGTGCTTTTCATAAATTCTTTAGAGCTTACTTCTCAACAAGAAAAAGTACCTGACCGTATTCAACCGGCTCACCGTTAACAGCACACACTTTATTTATTTTACCCTCCACTTCCGCAGGAATCTCGTTCATAACCTTCATGGCTTCTATAATGCAAACGGTTGTAGACGCCTTGACAGAATCACCCGGTTTGACAAAAGGACCCGCCTCCGGTGAAGATGCCTCATAAAAAGTACCGACTATCGGAGATTTAATTTCAATAAGGGCCTTTGAAGAAGAATCAGACTCTTCCTCATTTGATGAAACCTGTGCAGGTACAGACTGCCGCGGAGCAGTCTGAGCTGGCGCGGGAGCAGAAACAGGCGGAGCGGAATAAACAGGAGTATTAATGCCTTCCGGTACCGCGTCATTTTTGGATATAAATACCGATCTGTCCCCGTCCGTTAATTCAATTTCCCGAACGCTGGAAGAATCCATCATTTTCACTACCTGTTTAAGACCATCGGGGCTGAATATGTCTTCAATTCCGGCATCGACAGTCTTTTTCATAATTTTTGAAGCTTTTTTCTTAGCTGTTTTTTTTCTGGCAGCCTTTTTTACCATTTTTGAAACTCCTTTAAAAAATTATTAATCTATTTCGATATTATTCTGCACCCGTTTTTTTGCACCACGACCTGTTCTTCAAGTCTTATTCCGCCCTTTCCCGGAATATATATTCCAGGCTCAACAGTAACAACCATACCTTCTGTAAGAACGGCTTCGCTTTTTAAGGAAATAGAAGGATACTCATGAACGGCGAAACCAGTACCGTGACCGGTTCCATGACCGAAGAATCTGCCGTATCCTTTATCTGTAATATAACTTCTTGCGGCCTTATCTACAATACTGCATTTTTCTCCGTGGCGTACTTTTTCAAGAGCGTATTTTTGCGCGGTTTCTACAATTTCATAAATAATTTTCATTTCTTTTGCGGCTTTAACAGCCATAAAGGTACGTGTGGAATCAGCCGACATCCCTCCGTATCTGGCACCGGCATCAATAAGAAAAGATGTGTTGTGATCAATCAGCTTTTTCCCGGGTGTACCGTGAGGCAAAGCAGACCGCTTTCCCGAAAGGACGATGGTATCAAAGGCGCTTCCTTCAGCCCCAAGTTTCCTCATAACATAATCAATTTCCGCAGCGGTCCTTTTTTCAGAGTATTCACCCGGGGCTTTCCGCGCAACGGTTTTAACGGCTTCTTTTGTTATAGCGGCCGCCATTATAATTTTTTTGAGTTCTGATGACGTTTTAACCGCAAATCCAGACCCGACCCCCCTGTTAAGCGGTTTGAAATAATTTTTCCCCAGTTTTCGGGAGATACGGCCGTACTCAGAAAAAGATAATTTTAAAGGATCAAAAGCGGTAAACCTGTTTCCTGAATGCTCATTGATAATTCTAACTGCGGCATCTGTTAAATTTTCATTATTTTCGGGCGATACTATGTTGAAGTCTGAGGTTTTACTTTTCCTTTTAAAATCTTCATAATATATGAATCCGGAAAGGATTGTGAGCCCGGCATCATTTATTATCAGCGCGCATCCTTCGGCACGGACACCTGTAAGATAAAATAACGAGGCCGGATCTGAGGCATAGTACGAGGAACATCCGGACTGGTTTGCGATTTCAAGAAGAGCCCGGACGCGTTCTTTCATCAGCTTTTCTTTTTCTTTCTGAAAGATTTTTTAATTTTAACACCCTTTAGTGGTGGTTTAGCCAATGAATGGGATTTTTTTATGTTTTTTTTCTTCTTAACGGTTTTATAACGCTGACCATCCGTAATGGCTTCTGCTGCTTTGTCTATTTTCTTTTTCACTTCTTCGTCAGGACGAATCTGATAGACCTTATTATAGATTTCAAGGGCATGCTCAAAATGTCCTTGCTCGAAATAAAGGTCAGCAAGAGCTATTGTGGATATGTCGCCAAAAACATTCTCTTTTGTATCCGGCTCTGATTTTTTTTCAGAAATATTGGCCTTTTTCCGAGAGGGTTTTTCCCGAACTGAACTTTCCGGCATTTCATCATCAATTTCCGGCTCATCCAGTGAATCCAGGAAAGAATCCGGCTCATCAATTTCCACATCACCGCTTTCACCGGCCGCACTTAGAATATCAGAAATATCTTCTTCTTCAGGACCGGAATCAGACGTTTCAGATGCCTCATCCGGGTCTTCTTCGGAGTCATCGTCTTCTCTCAAATCCTCTTCCATTTCAATCGCGCCAAGGTCTTCCAGCCCGGATTGCGAATCGGCTGCAGAGTCCCCAAAAACATTATAAAAGCCCTGTTCCGTCTCAGAGTCATTCTCTTTATCAGCTATATCTTCTTTGTTTTCTTTCTGGATTTCTAAAGATGGAGGGTCAGTAAGGCTGTCGGAAGATTCTACTGTATCCAGTAAGGACTCATCCACAAATTCACCGCCCTCCTCCATACCCTGACTGAGCGAAAGTTCTCCTTCTTCGGGAAGTTCTCCTTCTTCTTTATCATCTTCTTCACGGAGATCATCTTCCATCTCTATCTGATCTATATCAGCGAGGTCGTCTTCTCCCGAAACTCCACTATCACCAAAGACGTTATAAAATCCCTCAGATGCGGGGTCCTCTTTATTACCATAGGATTCTGTGTCGCCACCGTTTTCAGTATCCGGAACATCTGACAGATCGGTATCTCCGAACTCATCAAAAGAGGTTTTAACCTCATCAAGAACAGAATCAAATTCATCCCGGTTTTCTTCAACATCAACCATCTGAAGTCCACTGACCCCGAATTCGTCTTCCTCATTTTCAAGAGCCTGATTTATATCTTCTCCGGTAAGTTTTTCTTCATTCAATAAGACAGGAGATTCTTCTACAGGAGATTCTTCTACAGGAGATTCTTCTACAGGAGATT
>CAYNYI010000060.1:0-18974 GCA_964401455.1 uncultured Fibrobacterota bacterium | reverse complement strand
CCTGCTCACCGAGTCTGCTGAAATCAGCAGACAGTATTGATGCAGAAACTTTCATTATTACTCCCCGGTATTACGCAAGACCCCGAACCCATCGGCTATTTTATCCATTAATTCTTTCTTACGGCCGTACTCGTTATAGAGAGTCGCCACAATAAGATTATAGTTAAATTCCCGGTATTTGAACAGATTATTGATGAATATATATCTGCTTCCGTCACCGCCCGGATCCTCTGATTGTGCAGAATAAATATACCTTATTCCTTCGACTCCGTTCACATTTATTCTTACTGTCTCCTCTTCCCGGAATGAAGAAGATTCCGTCAGGTTTTCCGACATTTTAATAAGTATCAGAAAGTCCTCAAGACCGCTGTTTATTTTCTGCGCGGTGAGAAAGACATTAATCAGCCTGCCATAATGTTCTGCCTCAAAAATAATGTCATCCGGCCGGTCATCTTTTGTATAGTCCGGGTACACATATGTCCAGCCTTTTATTCCGGGCAGTGAAAGCGAACATTTAAAATCCCTGTTTATATATGTGGTACCATCCTGAGAAAAATGTGGCTTTGGACCGCAGCCGCACAGATAAGCAAAGACAGCTGCAAATAAAACGACCCGGCCTGAAATTCCAAAGTTCATCAGGAGATATCTTTCAGCGAGTTTTCAAGGCGGTTAAGGACAGCGGTTTGTTCCTGAAGTTTATTCTTTTCTTTTTCAACAACAGCCGCAGGAGCTTTATCAATAAAATTTTGATTTGAAAGTTTTTTCTCAATGGATAAAATGTACTTGCGGACTTCAGATATTTCTTTTTCCTTTCTGGCTTTTTCGGCTTCCAGGTCAATCCCGGCCTCGGAGGCATTAACAATAAATTCAACAGGCCCGTTGACAGCCGTTATAAAATCGCCTGTCGAATCTTTTTTATCTTCCAGCTTGAAAACTTCAAGATTGGCAAGCCCGGAAATATGAGTAACAGACTTTTCCAGAACTTTTGATATTCTGCTGTCAGAAGTTACCGCAATACAGGTAAATTTTCTGGAAGGCGGTATATTGTTTTCTGCCCGAAGATTCCTTATAGTTGATACAGAAGATTTTATTTTTTCAAAAGATTCCTCAATGTCTTTATTGATGTCCTTTTCAGAGAACTGCGGCCATTCCCCTCGAATCAGCATATCATCGCCGCCATTAAAACTGCAGTGTATCTCCTCGGTAAGAAAAGGCATAAAAGGGTGCATAATTCTTAAAATAACATCAAGAACATAAAGACAACTGTCAACCGCCTTTTCTTTAACAGAAGAATCTTCTGATTTTAAGCGGGGTTTTATAAGCTCAAGATACCAATCACAAAAATCATTCCAGACAAGTGAATACAGTTCTGAAGCGGCTTCCGCGAATTTAAAACTGTCCAGAAGGAGAGTTATATTCTTAACAGCCCCGGAAAGCCTGGAATTAATCCAGAGATCTTCTGTATAATCCCGGCAAAGTTCCGGGACCCGGTTTATTTCCGGTACTTCAAGATTCATAAAGATAAGTCTGGATGCATTCCATATTTTAACTGCAAACGCCCTGCCGATATCGAACTTCGGAGAAATAAGCCTGCCGTCCGTATCTTTTTCAACAGGCATCCTGATATCCTGACTTTCGGTCGCCATATGCGCGATACTGTATCTCATTGCGTCAGCGCCGTATTTATCGATTATGTCAACCGGATCAACACCGTTCCCCCGGCTTTTGGACATGGTCTTTCCTTCTCCATCCAGGATTTTGCTGTGAATATAGACATCGCTGAACGGGACATTTCCGCAGTTATGGATTCCGGTCATAACCATTCTGGATACCCAGAGGGAAATTATATCGCGGGAAGTAATCAATATGCTTGTCGGATAAAATTTGCTAAAATCATCTGTATCGGAAGGCCATCCCAGCGTGGAGTGGGGCCATAACGCAGAAGAGAACCATGTATCAAGTACATCCGGATCACGCCTAAGGTTTCTTGAAGAGCATTTCGAACAATTTTCAGGATCTTCAACACCGGTATTAATTTCTCCGCAGTCATCACAATACCAAATTGGGATACGATGCCCCCACCAGAGCTGCCTTGAAATACACCAATCCCGAATACCTCCCAGCCAGTCCATATAAGTCTTTTCATAACGCTCCGGATGAAATTTTATTTTCCCGTTGCGGACCGCCTCCATTGCTTTTTCAGCCAAAGGCTTTGTCTTGACAAACCACTGTTCTGACAGATACGGTTCAATAACGGCATGACTTCTGTAGGAGTGCCCCACCTGGTGAACATGGTCTTCAACCTTTACCAGAAGTCCTTCCTTCTGAAGGTCCTCAACGATTCTCTTCCTTGCCGCAAATCTATCGAGTCCTTCATATTTGCCTCCGTTTTCATTTATCGTGGCGTCTTTATTGAGGATATTAAGCTGCTCAAGATTATGGCGCATTCCTATTTCATAGTCATTCGGGTCATGTGCGGGGGTAACCTTAAGACATCCTGTACCCTCGTCTTTTTTCACATAGTCATCGAGAATAACCGGTATTTCACGACCGGTAAGAGGTAGACGAAGCAGTCTGCCCTTTAGCTTTTCGGCACGCGGGTCTTTTGGATTAACGGCCACCGCTGTATCGCCCAGCATTGTCTCCGGTCTTGTTGTTGCGATAATAACACTACCGTCTCCATCCGCGAAAGGATATCTGATATGCCAGAAATGGCCCTGAATTTCTTCATATTCAATTTCATCGTCGGCCAGGGCGGTCTCGGTAACAGGATCCCAGTTCACAAGCCGGAGACCCCGGTAAATAAGTCCTTCGTTATAGAAATTAACAAAAGTCTCCCTTACTGCCCGGGCACATACATCATCCAGAGTAAATCTTGTCCGGCTCCAATCGCAGCTGGCGCCGAGACCTTTCAGCTGATCGAGAATCCTGTTCCCAAATTGCTCTTTCCAGTCCCATATCCTCTTAAGGAGTTCTTCTCTTCCAAGATCATGCCTGGTTTTGCTTTCCTCACGAAGCACTTTTTTTTCAACAACAGACTGAGTCGCTATGCCGGCATGGTCTGTCCCCGGCAGCCATAATGCTTCGAACCCTGCCATACGTTTATATCTAATAAGAATGTCCTGGAGAGTGTTATTAAGGGCGTGACCCATATGAAGAGCCCCCGTAACATTCGGGGGAGGAATAACTATTGTAAAAGGTGGCTTTACGGAAGAGGCATCGGCTTTAAAAGCACCCGTCTCCTGCCATTTGGAATACCATTTCTTTTCAATTTCTGAGGCTGAGAAACTCTTTTCCATCTTTACCTTTCAATTACGGGAAATAGAAATACAGACTGATAAATTAGTTTTTTTCGTATGCCTCAGTCAATGCAGTAAGTGCAGAAATCTTATGAATAAGACAAAGCCTGCACCGGATTATATGATGCGGCTTTAAGTGCCGGGTAAAGCCCGGATATTATTCCGGTTAATAGGGAAACAAATAATCCCAGAAAAATAATGGGAAGCGACATTACCGGAGAAGCTCCTATTGACTCTTCAAGGAAAGGAGCTATGATACCGTTGGCCGCAGCAGCAAGAACAAGACCGAAGATCGAACCAATAAAAGAAAGGAGTACAGATTCTGTAAGAAACTGTATAAAAAGATCAGAAAAAGCGGCTCCTGAACTTTTCCTTATTCCGATTTCCCTGATACGGCTGTTGATACTCGCGAGCATTATATTAAAAATCCCTATTGCTCCAACGATCAGTGATATGGAAGCTATAGAAACAAACACGGTCGCGAAAGAATTCTTTTCTTCCTCAGCCCGCTCATACCATTGATAATTAGCTCTCACTCTGAAGTTCTCAACACCGCCGTGCAGCCTTTTAAGAAGATCGCTTATTTTTGTAATATAGTCATCTATTTTTTGTGGATTACCGTCAGAAAAAATATTAACATTTTCAATATTCATATCCTTGGGCATCAATTTTCTGCGGGCGACAGAAATCGGAATAAATGCGGACCTATTACGAAATCCCCAGTAATTCCGTTTTCCGTCTCTCGACCACCTTTCAAATTTTTGTATTATCCCCGCTACAACAAAGACATGCCCTTTAAAAAGAATACTTTCTCCAAGCGCGTCAACATCCTTACCAAACAGCCGGTCGCGTATTTCGGTGCCTATAACAATAATCTGGTTCATATTTGTTACGTCTTCTGTTCTGATTGAACGCCCCTCATCAGCATAATTTGTAAAGGCTTCCATATGACCTTCCCGAACTCCCTGAACTCTGATCCGGGTTTCTCCGAACCTGCTCACGGCTTTCCCGGAATGTGTCTTTTCAGGATAAACGGCTGTAATAAAATCCAGATTATCCTCCAAAGCCCTGATGTCCGACTCATTCAAGACGGGAGCGTTTTTTTTCTGAATCCTTTCGGATTCATCCCTGTCGCGGACCGAATTCATTATGAAGATTCTCGATTCTCCTCCCCAAACCGCGAAATCACGGCTGAGTTTTTCATCAAATCCTTTGAATACAGAAAGCATTATTACAACAGAAGCCACCCCGAGAATAACACCGCTTAGAGTGAGAAAAGAACGCCCCATGTTCATACGTATTTCTTTTAGACCGGTTTTAATGCCCGTCCCGAAACTGAAGAGAAACTCATTCATAGCGGAGAGCCTCGGCCGGGTCAAGTTTACCCGCTTTAAATGCCGGATAAAGTCCCGCAAAAAGTCCGGTAAAAAGACAGAATATAAATCCGGTAAATACAACTGAAGGGGAAATAACCGGGGTGAGATCCCTTCCTATTGTTCCGGCATAAGATGCGAACAAAAGTCCCGCCGCCACACCTGCAAAACCGCCGGTGAAAGTAAGCAACAGAGACTCACTTAAAAATTGCATAATAATATCTTCACGGGAAGCCCCCATTGACATCCTTACTCCAATCTCCCGTATTCTTTCGGAAAGGCTGGCAAGCATAATGTTTAAAATTCCGATTCCACTTACCAGCATGGCAATAGAAGAAATGATGATGAATATTAAAAATGTGGAATTTATCTGGTCCCGGACTCTTTCAATCCATTCAATGTTAAGCTCAATATCAAAATCTTCAATTCCGTTATGTCTTCTGCGAATTAACGGTACAGCCCGTTCCGCCTGTTTGTAGATACTGTCGGCATCCGGTAAAGAAAATGAAGCTGGATAATAAGAATCCGATATTAAGGGGGCAAGCCTGCCTATAGCCGAAGTAAAAGGGATATATGCTCTGTCGTTTTTTTCACGGAGATAGTTCCGTTTCCCGGCCTTGTCCCACCTTTCCTGCTTGTAAAGAATTCCGCATATTCTAAAAGCACTCCCTCCGAGAACAACCGTGGAACCTATTATTTCTTCACCTCCAGTAAAGAGATCTTCAGCCACTTCGGAACCAATGATCATAACCTGAGACTTTCTTTCAATGTCTTTTCTGTCGAAATACCTGCCCTTTGCGACGTAATGTGTATGATTAACAAGGTGCTCCGGATAAACTGCCCATATTTCGGTTCGGCTTGTTCTCCCCGCCCGGTGCAGTGGAAGCCGGATCTTTATACCCGGGAAAATATCGCCTTTTCCATTGTACAGGCTGTCTAACGAAAGAAGGTCCCGATAAGCATCGCGGTGAGATCTGCCAAAAGCGATCTCTTCCATTTCAGAATCAGGTTCTCTCAGCTTCACAGATGCACGGTCAATACCGCCGGTACGTTCGGCTCTTTCAAGGAAACCACGCTCAAAACCTTTATAAACACTCATCATCGCTGTTATTCCCCCGACACCCATGATAATTCCGAAAACTGTTACAAAACTCCTGAATTTATTAGCGCGTATTTCTCTGTAACCGGTGTGTAATCCGGAATAAAGGGGGGAAAATAAGTTTAAATAGTTTTTACTCAAAAGCCCCGTCCTTGAGGCTGTATTTCGATGAAGCGTATTTTGCGATTTCCTTTTCATGAGTAATCATTATAATGGTTCGGCCCTCATTATTTAGACCGGTAACAATTTTCATTATCTGTTTTTCTGTTTTTGAGTCAAGGTTTCCGGTAGGTTCATCGGCAAGGATAACCGAGGGATTGTTAACCAAAGCCCTCGCTATAGCCACCCTTTGCTTCTGCCCACCCGACAATTCGGATGGCTTATGCTTAATTCTATCGGTGAGACCTACTTTTTCAATGATTTCAAGGACTTTCTTCCTGCGTGCAGAGGACGGGAGTTCGGAATAAATCAACGGAAGCTCTACATTATGATATATATCAAAACGTGGAAGAAGATTGAAATTTTGAAAAACAAATCCAATTTCTTTGTTTCGGACCCGCGCTAATTCCTTGTCACTGAGAATCGACACATCCCGGCCGCTGAGAAGATATTTTCCTGAAGAAGGTCTGTCAAGACATCCCGCAATATTAAGGAGAGTGGATTTCCCCGATCCGGAAGGACCAACTATAGCAACAAATTCTCCCTGCCGAACGACCAGATTAAGATCTCGTATTACTTCAATCCTTTTACCGGTACCGAGTGAATAATGTTTGCAAAGATTCTCGATGCGAAAGACTTCAGTCTCCATCAGGAGCGTCCTTTACCGCGGCGCGTTGACTTATTTCTTTTTTTAAACTCTCTAAGTTTCAATTCAGCCTCACCGGGAATTTTATAAACAGTATCCCCCGGAGCGGGACCATCTAGAAGTTCAATAAAAATACCGTCATCCATGCCGGTTTCAACTTCTTCCGGATTTCCCGCTTCTGATTTGAAAACATATTGTTTTTTATCCTTCACTGTTATAAATTCAAAAGGAAGAGAAGGTGTCGAAATTGACATACCGATAATAAAATCAACAATAACGTTTATACCGGGCATAAGTTCTCTGGAATCAGATATAACATTGACTTTTACATCAAAAACTTTTGCACCTCCGTTATCGCTATCTCTCGCCGAAGAAGAGACAAAGCTGACTATACCCTTAAAAGTATGGTCGTCTTCGCCCATGCTTCTTACAATAACGGTATCCCCCTTATTTACATTTTTATAATCGACTTCTGTTATTTCTGTAGAAATTTCCATGTCATCCAGTTTGGCAACCTTACCCATAAGTGTACCGGAACTCAGACCGCCGCTTGCCGAAGAAACAATTTCTCCTTCTTCGACATCACTATCTATTAAAATACCGTCTATGGGACTGGTTACAGAAGTTCTCTCAAGATCCTCCAATATATCTTTTACATTAATTTCCTCTTTATTAAGTGCTATAGCGGATATTTCCATTTCTATTTCGGCATCTTCCAGTTCAACTCTGCTTACACCGCCCTTAGCCAAGAGGCCTTTTTTATTTCGATAGTCTCTTTCTGCCTTCTTTTGTCTAAGCTTAGCGCTCCTCAGGTCAAGCCTGGCTTTCGCGAGCCGGTTAATATAGGGCTGCGTGTCGATTTTAAAAACCGTTTCCCCTTTTTTAAGCGCATCACCTTCTTCGAAAACTACCTCGGTAACTCTCCCGGCTACTTCTGATTTTAAATCAATGCTAATGCGCGGCAAAAGGGTCCCGACGACAGATATTTTCCTTATAATATCTCTTTTCCTTACAACCTCAGCTATTGGCTCCGGAGCAGCTCTGCCGCCGCAGCCTGATAATAAAATCATAAAGAAAGCTAAAGCCGTTATAAGCAAAGAAGATATTTCGGTATCAGGTCTATTTTTCGATTTCAATATCATAACTCCCTGTGATACGGTAAAACTCTATCATTTCTGTTTTATAGTCTATAAGACTCTGGATATAATCAAGTTTCTCGGAATGATAACGATTCTCTGACTCAATCAATTCTTTAGATGATGTTTCTCCGCTTTTAAAAAGTTCCCGATGTAACCGTCGGCTTTCGCCGGAAATCTTAACAGATTTTTCTGAATTATTCAACGATCTTCTTAAAAAGACCAGATTCCGAAGTTTTTCCTCTATCGTAATCCTTGTATTTCCCACCAGTTCCTCCAGGGATACCGACCTTCTCTCCGAAACAAGTTCACCGAGCCTGTGCTCATGAGAAGGGCTGAAATCCCCGAAGGTATAGCTCAGACTGAAACCGGTAAAAAAGTCATCCGGTTCATCTGCCGGCAATCCTACTTTAAGATAAAGCTCCGGAAATCTCGTTCTAAAAAGGCCCTTTTCGGAGGCCTGTGCTTTTTCTAAATCAATTTTGGCAATTCTAACCGCAAGGCTTGACTCTGCGGCTTTTTTAGAATCAAAATCATTCACGGGCACCGCAGTAACTGCGGATATTGAATCCGGAATATCCCCGGGTTTAATTCGAGATATTCCCGTAATAAATCCAAGCCGTGAGAGAGAATTTCCTAAAATATTCTCAGCTTTTAGAATACCGTTCTTTTTTTCAAACAGTTCCCGCTCCGCTTCAAGCAGATCAACCTTTCTGATAAGACCTAAACGATGTCTTTCCAATGCTATTTCATAGTTAACACGGGAGGCTTTTTCTGCCGCAAGAGCAAGCGATAGAGACTGCTTTGCGAGTACCGTTTTCCAGAAAGTACTTCGAACAGTGCTGATTTCATCTAAAACACGGGCCCTAAAATCTATTCCCGCTCTTTTCTTTTCAAGCCCGGACAGTAAAATTTTACGGTCAAAAATAAATCCCGACAAAAGGGGCTGACTGAAAGCCATGTATAAATCATTTGAGTCCCTAAGGCGCGTCACATCACCCGAATGAATACTGAAGACTCCTCCGTATGGGTTCTTCTGTTTTAATTTGGCTTCCATACTGTAAGGCCGGCCGCTTTTTTTGGAATAAATAAGAGTATCGTTAAATCCGGTTTCTAATTTAGGCAGATATCCCATAATAGCAGAACGTTTTTCAATGTCCGCGGTTTCCTGGTTTATTTCGGCGATATGAAGTTTAAAATTATTGCATAAAGCCGAATCAACGGCTTGCTTTTCCGTAAGGGGGTAGATACGGATAACGAATAGAAATAGGATAATCAGCAGCAGCTTAGGCATAACTTTCTATAATATAATTATTAAACCTGCAAAAAATTGTCCATAAAATCCACATTAATTTTCTAAGCTCTGCAAACTGTAAAAACAGTTACAAGCTCTGATCCGTTTTCAATCAGTATTCTTCGCGCCTCATCGGAGGTCGCTCCTGTTGTATAAACATCATCAATAAGCAGTATTTTCTTATTTTTGATATAATCGCGGAATTTCTTCCTTATAGCAAAGGCGCCCCGGATATTCAAGGCGCGTTCTTCTTTTGAAAGGCGTGTCTGAGAACCCGTCTTTCGAATTCTAGCAAGAACGGAAATAACAGGTTTACCTGATACCGAATTCAGCCCTTCGGCTATGAATAGTACCTGGTTATACCCCCTTTCCCTTAAACGTGTATGGTGAACAGGTACAGGCACTATGCAGTCATAGGGAAAGAAATAATCTTTTCCTGCTTCTTCAGCTGATACAACTCCTATTTCAAAACCTATAGAGCTTAGTTTTTGATATTTAAGCGAGTGCATTATTTTTTTTAGATTCTCATCAAAAACATATGCGGAGAAACAGTTTTCCACAGAGCCATCCGCTTTTTTGAATTTTTTTTTACATACCCCGCATATGTGACGGCTTTTTTCATGAAAATATTCTCCGCATATAAAACATACGGGAGGATATAAAAAATAAAGCAGAGAGCCGAATACTTTCCGGAAACAGGCCGCAATTTTTCTGAGATTATAATTCTCCATAATGCCTTACTTTGTATGTGTCTTTATAAATTAGAAACTCAACGGCTCCATCCCGATCTGTTCTGTGAAGCGTTCTTCCTCCATCAGCTACCCTCTGAATTACAGAATTATCAGGATGACCGAAGCGGTTATTTTTGCCCACCGAAATCACGCATTCTGATGGAGATACGGCATTAATAAATTTTTCCCCGGTACTGCCGCCGCTTCCATGATGGCCTATTTTTAATATATTAGAACGTACATCAGACCCATAATTACTCAGACAAAAATTTTCAGCCGAAAAGCCTGCATCTCCGGTGAGCAACAGAGAATTTTTACCGATAACCATTCTAATGATTATTGAATTTTCATTACTGTCTTCTCCGTAGAAGCCCCCGTTAACCAAAGGGGGCGACAAACAAAGGAGCGATGCAGATCCGGCTTTAAATAAACATCCGGAAAATAATTTAACTATAGGGATTTTCTGACTGATACATAATGCTCTTAATTCCCGATGAACCGTGCTTCCCGCTTTTAAATCAGGCTCAGCCAATGCCTTTATATTAAAATTTTCGATAACAGAGGCCATTCCGCCTATATGGTCCCTGTCCGGGTGACTGGCAATACAATAATTCAGCCTGTTTACGCCTTTATACCTCAGGACATCCGAAACAACCCTTTCACCGTAATCCTTCCATCTGGTTCTGTCACCCGCATCAATTAAAATATTATTCTTTCCCGGCAGTTCCAGAAGGACAGCGTCGCCTTGCCCCACATCCATGAAGGTAACTTTTACGCACGGATTAAAATAAGCCCATATGTTTTTTGCAATAATTAAATTCAGCCCTGAAAGCAGAATAAATATGGGTAATGCCCATTTTCTTAAATTTTTCCCTGATGACAAAGCAAGCGTCAGAAATACATAGATAAAAATAACAGCCGCGACTCCCGGAGCCCCGGTATTAAAACTTGCATATCTAAAATCCGCGGCTTTCTCAACTATTATCAAAATGATTTTTGTAATTAATGAAAATGCCGCCCCATAAGATGAAGCGGCAAATGGCAGTATCGGGGAAACTGCAATAAGGGCAATACAAAGAGAAACTGCGCAAAATGCGAGAGGTACAACAGCAAGATTTGCGAAAAAAGAGACGAGAGAAATCTTTCCAAAAAAAGTCATTAAAAAAGGCGCGGTTCCGGCCAAAGCTGAAAAAGTCATAAAAAAAGAAGCAAGAACCGGGCGAATGATCGGGGGAAAACCGGATGAAATTGCTGAATAAACTATAAAAAATTTTCGATATAAAAAAATTATTCCGAAAGTCGCTCCATATGAAAGCAGAAATCCCGGATCATAAATAAAAAGGGGGTTTACAATAAGGATAATAACAGCAGAAAATGCAAGAGTATTGTAGATATTTGTTCGTCTCTGGAAAAGCCACCCGCCCAGGATTGCCGAGCCCATTACCGCAGCCCTGAAAACCGAAGGGCCGAACCCGGCTATTATGGCATATACCCATAATACTGCAATTAAAAAAACGGCCTTTAATCTGACAGGCATAAAGAAAATTGAAAACAGGGAATTGAAAATAACAAGTATAACCGCAACGTGCATTCCGCTGACAGCTAAAATATGGAACATTCCTGTTTCTGAAAAATCTTCTTTAGCTCTCTCCGGCATACCGGCTCTGTTGCCGAGAATAATCCCTTCAGCGAAGAATCGGTACTCTGGCAATACATTATCTCTTATTGCTTTCCGGATATACTCTCTTAGCGCATCAGTAAATTTTTTTAAAGCTATTCTTATTGTTTTTTCTTCTCCGCATTTACTGCATTCATTGATGTCTTCGACATATGCCGTAGCCGTTATTCCCCTTAAAAAGAGATGGTTCCTATAAGAAAAACCGCCGGGATTGGTTCTTCTGAAAGGTTTTTCCGGAATTGAGGGAAGAATTAATTTTGTGCCGGTTCGCAGAGAAAGTCCATTTTTAAAGAAAAGCCTCAGATTCCCTTTATCTTTTCCGCTAAGGTCGGTGTAATTACTATTCTTCCCCTTTATCGCATTTCTCTGTACAGTAAGAGTATCACCACGCCTAAATGAGATTGCCCCGCTTCTAATCGCAAGGCAATTATGAGCGTAAAGAAAGAAGAATACCGCAAAAACTCCTGCGCCAAACCTAAATAGTTTACGGGAATATCCATAAAGAATATATGATATAATAAAAACAAAAATAACCGATAATGGCATATACACGGCATTCGGATTTCTAAAAACGAACTCGGAAAAAACAGAACAAAAAATAACTGAAGGTATTAATCGAAGCGAATATAGGTAGCGGGTATAGTTGCGGTATTCACGGTAATGCAAGGAAGCACCGAAAAATCCCGAAACTGAACTAAACAGAGAAAAAGCAAAGCGCATAATACGCTAATATACTTTTTTACATAAGGCTTTTATGCTTTTAATTTGTTATTTTTAAGAAATATGCCGGTTTGCCTCCTCTTCCCCCACTTCATTTATAAACGGTGTCATAAATTTCTCATATTTCTTCCACTTACCTATAGACCCGCAATGCAGTTTATCACGAACCTGAGCTCCGCTGGCTGTTTTAACCAAATTTCCGCTTTTAGTAAAACTAAGAAGGTCATCTTTCCATTGGATACCGCAGAATTCCGTTAGTGTTTTTAATGTCTGTTCAGGTTTTCTTACCAAATCCTCATACTGAAGTTCGGTATAAAAATCTTCCGGCAGACTTTTCCTCCAGTGATCGCTGAGTCTTTTATAAAAGTTGTGTGTTTTCCCCAATTCCTGAAGACTGTTTGAATATTCATGGGGTTTCTCAAAATTCATACTGAAGCAGGAAAAAGCAACATCTGCTGCGTTTCTTCTGCAATTTATAACTTTAGCATCAGGAAGAATAGCTCTAATCAGCCAGATAAAAAGGATATTGGAAGGCAGCTTATCTGTGAATCTTCCATCCCATCCCAATATTTCCCTTACAGATGACATATAACTAAAAGCGAGTTTTTTCCGGTTTTCCTCAATGCGCAGCGTGACCGGGATACGCTCAAGACTTTCACCGGCAAGATAAATAAGTCTTTCTCCGCTGTTCTGCATAAAAGGCATCTCACCGCCGGCTTTTACATCGGAAGTTCCGGTAATGATTTGTTCAAGAAGGGTTGTTCCCGACCGCATAAGACCGACAATAAAAATCGGAGACTTATCTTCTCCGGAAGACGAAGGAAGTGAATCAAAAAAGTCCTTATCAAACAAATCTTTAAAAACGGTCTCATATTTGTAATAATTTGAATAATTAAACCCGCCGGTATTCGACATAGCTCTAATAGAATTACCCGCTGAAAAATGACGAAAAGCCTTTTCATAATCGCCGGTATCATTATAAATTTTTCCGAGAGCAAAATTAACCCGTAGCTTTTCCAAGTCTTTCAGACCAGTATGAAGAAGCTTTTCCTCCAACATCGGAGCATAAGAATAAAGTTCTTTTCCATTCAAAACCGCAGTTAAAAAATAGTAACCGCTTAAATAATCCGGAGAAACACAGATAGCTTTCCTGTATAATTCTGCCGCCTTTTCCAAATTCCCCATAGATTTGTGTGTATCCCCTATCGAAGATAATACATCAGGATTGTCAGGGAATAATTCAGTCAGTTTTTCGGAGTATAATTCAATTCTTTCCGGGTCGCGAAACTCATAACTTGCCTTAAACAACATCGGAACCAGCTCTTTAAGCGGAACTCCTTTTTCGATGCCTTGCTCCAAGACATCCACGGCTTTTTTATACGAACCCCAGCTTAGGAAACATTTTGCGACTCCTGTATATCCGTCTTTTTGAGTAGGACAGAGATCTGTAAGGGCAAGGTATTCAGGAAGCGCTTTTCTCATCCTGCCGGAATCCTCCAGCATATTTGCATAGGCCTGAATATAAATTTTGGAAGAGGGGCTTCTTTTTCTGGCATACTCTATAAATGGCAAAGCGGACTCGATACTATCAAGTTTAGAAAGTGCCATCCCTTTCAGAAAAGAAGTATGAGGAGAACTCTTGCCATCGTTAATTTTTTTTTCGACAAAAGCAAGCGTCTCCCGGTATTTTCCGGATGAAAATAACTTCCAGCCTTTTTTCAAAATACTGTTATCAGTGAAAGGATTCATTTGCAGTCAGTTTTCATATATGCGGGAAACGGCAAGCCCCATATTGACAAGATGATTTCCAACATCTTTTCCATCAATACATACATCGGCCACTATCCGGAAAAACTTTCCCCTTTTCATTCTTTTTAAAATAATGCTGTCACCGGATAAAATAATCCTTTTAAGTTCTTTCCTTGCCATTTCAGCATTCTTTTTTATGTCGCCTCGGGTTCCCCTTAACTCGGGAGCATCAATATCTGCTATTCTTACCGAAATATTTTTTCCTATAATATCCGGAAGTCCCTGAAGATCGCAGCGAAAAGTATCTCCGTCAATAACTTTACGGACTTTGACAACAACAGCGCTGCCGTATGAGTATGAATCGGCAGAGGAAACGGAAAAACAGGAAAATAAAACAAGAAAGAAAAAATTAAATATTACTCCGGAACCACAGAAAAACGTACCTGGCATATGTGCAACCCGTAAGAAAAAATCAATACATAATAAGACTCATATACCCTACAACGCTATCTTTGCTACCGCCCGCTACATCGCCGGAATTGGAATAATCCAGGCATTCCGCTTTACTTGCACCCAGTTTTTCCGCGGCTATCATGGCGCTTACGAGCGGACCGGATCCGCAGGCTTCAATTTTTCCGGACGCGGTTTTTTCAAGAATTGAATTATAGTCAAATTCTCTGGCAAATTTAATCAGGGTGGAATCCATTCCAACAGCTTCATCATAAGGATGAAAATGCGAGAGATCGGTACTCGCAATTATTACCGCGTTTTTACCGGCCAGAACTTCAGCAAGTTTTTCTCCCAGCGCCCTGCATATCTTTGCCGATTGGTCTCCCATAACAAGAGGAACGAGAGCGGCTTCCGGCAAAATCTCGCTAATGAAAGGTATCTGTACTTCAAGCGAATGTTCCTGTCTGTCTCCGGATGAGAAATGCCCCTCCGAACCGGCTCTGATAAATCCCGACCCAAGATCCAGAAGAGAAGAACTTAAACTTTGATCAATCTTGACTGTATCTCCCGGAATCTCATACCCGGAGCCGTCATAGAGACTCACATAGGGGAAATACTCAAAATGACTCGGCGCGATTATAACAACAGTCTCATAGCCGCCGCTACCCAGAGCGGCATATGTATGCCCCGCCGTTCGGCCGGAAAACCCGTAACCCGCGTGAGGCGAGGCGGCAGCGATTATCTTTTTTCCGGAATATGAAGGCGCATCTTCAATAAAGGCCCTTACGGAACCGGAAAGCCCATTCGGTGAATCAGGATAAAATAAACCCGCATTGAAAGCTTTTCTAATACTCTTTTTATCCATATAATTAATTTTTACTCTTTTCCAAGCATCACCCTCTCCGAAAATCGGAAACAAGATAAAGAGCAATAAAGTAACTCTCATTTCTGAAAATATACAATAATTATAGCATATCGCGCCAATATTTACCGGAAAGATAAATGAGCAGTTGCAAAAAGAAATGATTTTTTATACAATAATATTGAGACAGGGTTCTTTTTGGAAGATTAATTTTAATATGTTTTACTTATGTCTGATAAATACAGAAAACTTTATGAAGAAGAAATAATAAAGGACATTATGGCCTATACCGCATTCTGTACTAAAGACCTTGTTGCGGATATACCGGAAATTACCGACGAGGACATATATGAATTTATTGAAACAAACTATAAAAACATAATAAAAAATACCCTGGAAACCTTTCAGACGGATGAAACCGGTTCTAAGAACAGACCGGGCGGTAACGAAAGTGACGGACAGGCATAAAAAATTTAAAAATTAATTAAAGTCCCCTCAATTGCACTCCGATATTTATTAATAGAGCAGAAGATGACCGGGACTTCGAGAACCAGGGGCTTTATCCCTTGTGCCCTGGAACGCATAATTCCCCGTTATGCGCTACCCCGAAAAATCACGGTATCTTCTTTTGCCAAATACCCATAAAGAGGCGAAGCTTGCAAAAGCTTTGCCTTTTTTATTACTGTCCTGAAACAGCTACTTCAAAAATGCTGACAGTTTTGGCTTTTTCGTCAACCTCAACGACCAGGTTCTCACGTCCTTCTACTCCTTCAACAACCGCATTGCCGTCCTCTATTCTTACAGAGACATTATCCGCATTTACAGATACACTCCAGCTGTCCTGACCTCCCGATTCAATCAAAGAATCAGCACTCACTTCAACTGAGACATTGTCGCCCTCAATGCTTACATCAAGATTATCGACATCTCTTCCGGTATTTACCCTGTTAGAATTCCCTCGCACCGCAATACTGTTATTACTTTGTCTTCCTCCCTCAAAAACAACCGAATTCTCATCACCGTCAACATTAACAGAATTGTTGTCCACATCGGCTCCTCCGACAGCGCGATAGGTTTCGGCAGATACAGATTCAGGCGCAGAAGCGGCAATATCGACATTGTTACCCCTTCCGTTAACCATAACCGAATTATTCTCCGAGGACCATCCGGCATCAGTATTTATAGTGTTTTCGGCAATTTGAGAAGCGGAATCTGCCGATTGATCCGAATTCACGGCGGTATTATCCACCGAGAGAAGATTTGGATTCAACTCTCCGGAACCGCTGAATTCAACCTGCAGTTTGTTTCGTATTATCTTCTCGACATTTTCGGACGCACTCCAGTCCTCTTTTGTGCTGCCGCCCACATTACTGAGCATTTCCGGGTCGATGACATTATCAATAAGTGAATTCGGTCCAAGACCACCTTGAGAAGAATTTCCGAAAGAAGCGGATATTATCTGAGAATTCATCACCGCTTTAGAATTATAGGTTGAAAAGGAATTTCCTTTGGCGTTTTTAAAAGAATCTCTCGGCGCACTTTGATCTGTTTTCTGGCCAGAACCGCTGTTTTTCAGTTCTCCCTGACCGCCGATAACTGAAGAACTGTAAGGAACTCCGTTAATGCCAGCTGAAAAGTCCATAATAATCCCCCAATTTAAGACTACAAGCTACCCTAAAAGATTAATCGGCAGAATTTGAAAAAACTTTAGTTTTTTTTTATTTTTTTTAATAAAGGACTTTTCTAACATCCTCAGAAATACCTGAAGCCTTACTGTACCTCTCATCTCTTTCTCTCGCAAGAGCCTTATTTATAATAAGATCAAAGCCGGCGGGCAAATCCTCTTTATGCATTGATGGAGCTGGTGGTGAAGTAGTCAATATTGAAGTCGAAAGAGAAGCAATATTTTCTCCTTTAAAGGGTCTTTTACCTGTTAACATCTCATACAAAACCGCCCCGGCTGAAAAGATATCGGTCCGGTAATCAACAATGTCACCGTTAATCTGTTCAGGAGACATGTAGTTGGGAGTACCGAGAGTATTACCAGTCTGTGTCAGGGCAGTATCAACCAGCTTGGCTGTTCCAAAATCGAGTAATTTCACAGTTTCTGAAGAACGGCTATATATAATATTAGCCGGCTTAATATCCCTGTGTATAACCCCTTTCGAATGTGCATAATCAAGAGCCGCGGTTATTTGAGACATAATATTGTAAATGAGACTTAAATTTCCTATACCATCTTCACCAATAAGTTCCGAAAGCGGTTTGCCTTCAATAAATTCCATAGCTATGTAGGCAAAATCTCTGCATTCTCCAAAATCGAAAATAGTAACAATATTGGGATGGTTTAAATTTCCCGCGGCACGGGCTTCCTGCAAAAAACGTTTTTTAATATCTTCACCTGCTATTAAAAGATCTGAACGAACGGTCTTAAGCGCTACGGTCCTGCCTATCGCGGGATCCAGAGCCTTATAGACTGAGCCCATTGCCCCGCTTCCGATAAGCTCCGTTATCTGATATTTACCAGCTTTTTTCAAATTGCCCTCAGAATCCCTGACTTCAGACTCAGAGGATTCACGTCCGGAACCGGCTTTTTTATAAGGTTTAATTCTGGTGTCATAATAAATTCCCGCAGCTAAGACGAACAAACAAGCCGCTAGCATAAAGCCGGGGCCGAACCAGTAATTAAAGAACAAAAATAAAAAGTAAGATATAAGCACAGAAACCACCGCACCTGCAAAACAGATATAATAAAAGCCGGATCCGCGTGTTCGCCTGATTATCCATGAAAGCAGAAGCGCTACGGAAATCGCAAGAATCATATTAATCCAGCCGATACCGCTGTTTTCTATTATATAATTACCGGTCAATATATTTTCAATCATATTTGCCTGAATTTCGCTGCTGGAAAGAGCCCCGATAGGCGTCTCGAACATCCAGTCATCACCGGAAAATGTCGGACCAATAATAACAATTTTATCACGAAGCAGAGATTTATCCGTAATCCCCTCCAAAAAATTAACTGCGGAATAGGCGGGAAAAGTTCCGGCAGGTCCCAGAAAATTAACCATCCTGAGCCCTTTTGCGTTCAAAGGTATCTCAGATGTTTTTTCTCTGTTTGCGGAAAGATAATCGAAGGATATCTTTTCCCGCGGGGAAACCCTCAACTCTGAAGGAAGAACATCCCTGTACTGCATTGCCGATATAAGCGCGAGACTGGGAAAAAAACATGTATCATACTGAATCAGGGGTATTTCGTAAAAAAGTTCCCTGTCTTGCGTCAGTATCATGGTTTTATGCCCCGAAAGCGCACCCACTTTCTGAAGCATGTAAGCCGGCTCTGAAGCGCTGGAGGCAACTACAAAGGGATACCCGGACGGACCTGAAAATTCAAAAGCAGCCACTTTATCTCCCGATATGGACGATTTCCATATACATGAAGATTTGCTGGTCATTACATTTTCATGCTTCTTAATATTCATTATGTAGGGGAAAACCACATTTCCGGCCTTTTTTGCACTTTTCATTAATTCCGCTGTGGCTACAAGCGACGCACTGTCTTCCTTTTCAGGGAAATAATAATCAAAAACAATTAACGAAGGCCGCTGAGCCGCCACAGAATCCACAAGCCTGGCAAGTTTAACCCTGCTCCAGGGATAACGTGAATCGCTGTTTCTGCTTTTTCGATCAATTGCGGCCAATACAACTTTTCCGGAAGGATCGGGGCGCGCACTGTATTTATAATTTAGGAAAAGAAAAGGCTCGTTGAACTTCAGAG
>CAYNYI010000059.1:2976-19132 GCA_964401455.1 uncultured Fibrobacterota bacterium | reverse complement strand
TCATTAAACTCTTCATCCAGGTCAGCTCTGTACCGGTAAGAAAATCCTGAGCTGAAACTCCAGGGAAGCATGCCGTTTCTTGCGGCTTTTTCAGCGTCAGGGTCTGTATCCCGTTCAATTTCGGAAAATCCGGATAGTTCGTCGAAGTCATTTTCGTAAAGCGGGTTTGTTCCCGGACGATTAAGTGAGTCGTCGGGCATCTCGGGAAGTTCCGGATAGTAGGGGAAGACGGAGTCGGCGGAGATATCGCCTGAAGAAATTTTACCGTTTATGCGAAGAGAAGTTGAAACAGAAAGACTGTAATTAATGAGTTTTAAAAGCGAGGGTGTGCTGCCGTTTTTTTTCTCTACTATATCGTGCAGGGTTGAAAAACTTGTAGAGAACATCGCTATGCGGGTACCTCCGCTGCTGCTCAGGTCAGCCCAGCGTGCGGAGTCGGCCGCGAAATTGTAATGTGTGTTCTGCCGGAGGTTTAGAAGATTTATTTTTCGCTCTTTTGATTTTTCATTCTCCGGGTTTTCTTTGATCTTTGTCTGGAAAAGATGACTGAAGCCGATATCACAGCTTTTCCGGAGTGGAGAGTTTCTTGTAGATGCGGTTGCCACTCCCAGCGGGTCGAAATATTGTCCGTTTTCCCATTCCGGCGAATATGTAAAACCCAGTGTCGGCCTTAATTCATGCCTCAAACCACCGAACCGCCCCGCGCCTTCTGGCGCGAATGTTCCAAACAGTTTTGTGCTTAGCGAAAAACCGGTTTGCCATGTATGGCGCCTGTAAAAAAAATTTTCTCCCTCAAGCCCGATTGTATCCTGGGTTATTGTAGTATCCCGGAAATAGTTTTCATTGCTGTCAATGCCTACTTCTATTATGGTATCAGGGAGAATTTTCCTGTCAAACCATCCTTCATGATAGCTGAAGGACGGCGTCAGTTTGAAATATTTCAGGAAATCCTGTGGTACGCTTACGTTAAGGTCGTGTCCTATTGCTTTTCTGCCTTTGAATCCGGGGCGGCGGTCATCATCGGGCGCGGAACGGTTTTTGTTTACTCCCTGCATTTTATAGCCGTAATAAATATTGTAAATGAAATCTTTCGGTGACCATTCATCAGCCGGGAATGTTCCGGATGTATCGCCTGTTACCTTTGGATCTCCGAAACGGTAGGGCTCTTTGGAAGAGGTGTCTATCAAGAGACGATTGTTGAAATTGAACCCGAAAAGGGGCAAAGATTCATTGGTTATATCCTCTTCAAGATCCCGATCCTGATGCGCTTTAATATAGGCGTTTGCGTTCAGTTTAGGCCATGTCTTTCTCAGTTCAAGATCGGAGTTAATGTTTTCTCGAAGATAATCATCACGATCCGGTGATGTCTCCTGATAAAATGTGCGTGATCCAGTCATTCTGCCTGAACCGTAAATAGAAAAGGTATGGTCGGGGGTAAGAAAGTTTCTATGCGTAAAATTTAGCCCCCAGTCTTCCCTTGCAGAGTAACCTGTATTTTTTATTACACTTCTGGTGTAGCTTATGCGCCCTGTCGGCACCCAGTCTTTAAGATGATACCGCATCTGCGCGTTAACTGTATAATCTCTAAAAAAGAAACCGTCGCCGTTGCTCATATCGAATTTAACCATATGGTCCATATAATCATTGGTAGCGAAATAATATCCGACATTATCTATATAGCCTCTGGCATTACCGCCGCTGAAGGATTCTCCCCAGTGCGGTCTCAGCCATCCGGACTGTCTTCCCTTTGAGGCTGGCGCAATGAAATATGGAATTACAGCTACAGGAGTCTCGGCTATGTTTAATATCATAGGTTTAGCTAGTATTTTGTCTCCGGGGAGAAGCTTCATTTTATGCCCGTAGAAAAAGTAATGCGTAAGGTCTTTCGAGCCGCAGGTTGTGTAGTCCCCGTTTTCAATCAGCAGTGATTTATTTTTAAGTCGCGCTATAACGGAACCGTTATACAGTTCTTTTTTTCCACTGCTTGTGGCGTTTTTCAGCCGTCCTTTACCTGATGATATGTTATATTCCAGTTTCTCGCAGTATATTGTCTCATTCCCGTCTTTAAGTACCCCGTTTCCGTTCGCTGTTATAAATCTATTCTCGGTATCATACTCTATTGTGTCCGCGTTGAGGGTCATATCCTGATATTTTATAGTCCCGCTGCCCGTTATTGTCATGCTTTTTGATAAAATATCATAAGAAATGCTGTCACCGGAGTACATTACTGAATCCTGGAGACCTTCTTTGTTATTTTTCGTATTAACACTGTCATCATCCTGAGTTTCCGCGGATAGCGGGAAAGGCCGAATTAAAAAGAAGGCAAAAAACAGTAATTTTAGGAATTTCATAGATTAAATATAAATTTTTGCAGTTAAGGCGCGCATAAACGCTATTCTGACACAGCATCAATTTCGCGGGTTCCGCGGCTTTTTATTACCGCTCTGACCTTGTTGGGGACGCATATGATTTGATCTCCCGGGCTTATTGCGGGAGACTGCCTGAGACAATGACCGAACGGGCATGGGGAGGATACTGCCCGCAACCCCGACGAATCCCTGACAAAAACCGTATGACCCTTGGTGCCGGCTACTCTAACCGTATCAAATCCTGTTTTTTCGATTTTGAGTTTATAAAAAAGCTCTCCGCGGGAATATATAAGGGCTTCGTGGCCGGATGTAGCGACTGTTTTTTTTATGAGCAAAAAAAAGACAGCGGGAAGGATAATTAAGGCCGCAATAAGAATGTCCAGTGGCCTTATTTTCAGGAACGTATTTGGTATTTTCTCCATCGGCCTTTAAAATAATTAATCAGGCGCTTCTGGACATAATTATTCCTGAATCGGGCTTGAAATGTTTGCTGTCAGTATATTCGATTTGCTTTATTTTTGAGATAATTCCGGTTATTTTAAGAAGTTCAAGACATTCTCGGCCGGGGTTTCTCAGTCTTACATTCCGGTCTTCACCGGTATTTTTTATTAAATATGATAAAAGATTTATAACAGCGCCTAAAATTTCACCCCTGTCATCGGGTTCGATGATAAATGAAGTTATCCCGAATTCTAAACTGCCTTTTAAATAAAGAACCAAATGGTTGATTTCATCAAGAGTCGCATTTCTGCTTATCTTTAGGATAACGCTCCCTTTATTGTAAGTTACTGAAATATTTTCCATGGCAGCCTCCGTTTTTTTCTGTTTATTCTATATATCGGACGGTAAGAGGCTTTATCTTTAGGTATTTATAACGGTAATCGTTAAAGTGAAAAAATTATATTAAAGTCCATGCGGCGCAGAGGAAAATACATTATAAAAACATTCAGCTCTATGGGGTCAACGAATAGCTTCTTAAAGGAAAATTTATCTTTTTTCCATGACCGGACTGTTATACACGCAGATTTCCAGAGAGCAGGAAGGGGACGTCGCGGAAATTGTTGGGTCAGCCCGGCAGGGCGCGATTTAACCTTTTCTGTGCTTTATTACCTCAATAAATTAAGTTGTAATACAGAAGATCTTTCTTTGATAATCTCAGTTAGTATATGTGAATCTCTTGAGAAAATCTGCCTTGGTGGGAATTTTAAATTGAAATGGCCCAATGATGTTTATGTGAATTATAAGAAAATAGCGGGCATTCTTACAGAAATAGTATATTCAAGCAAAGCTGCTGTCGCCGGATGCGGAATTAATGTAAACAGCACCCTTGAAGAAAGAAATAAAGCCCCTGATTCGGTTTCACTTTATGAAATTGACAAAAAAATAAGGCAGCCCGTAGAAATAATGAAGACGGTTCTTCTTCATACCGAAAAAAATTTGGAAATTGCGGGAGCAGACAGGAATTGCTTCATGAAACATGCAAACAGTTTTTTATTCGGTAAGGGCAGGAGGGTAACTGCGTCCAATCCTGAAGAAAAGATCAACGGAAAGATATCCGGAATAAACGCCGAGGGCTTGCTTGTAGTTGACAATGAGAAAAACGGACAGGTCTTACTTGGCCCTCATGCGAGGAATCTCCGTTTCTCTGACTAGCTGCCTTATCATTGTACTTGATTTAATGCTTACATTTTATCATTTTATAGCATGGCCAAAATTGGAAAAATTGTCCTTGACGAGGGACTGATAACTCAGAAACAGCTGGCTGAGTCGCTAAAGGAGCATAAAGACACAAAAAAGCCTCTCGGTGTGATACTTGTTGATCGGCAGGCGATTACCGCGGAACAGCTTGTTTCTGTTCTGGATAAGCAATTCGAGATTATTCACAAGAAAAAACTAGGGAAAATACTTCTTGAGAAGGGTATCATCGGTAAAAAACAACTTGCTGAAGCTCTCCGTGCTCAGGCTGTGAGCGGAAAACCTCTGGGAGAGATTCTTGTATCGCTTAATTTTTTAAAAAGAGAGACGCTTCTTGACTTTCTGGCTTCCCGGTTCGATACGGGGAAAGCCGATTTTAACAAGCTGGATCCTGCAGTAGCTTCCGGCAATTTTACTTCATCGAAGCTTCTTGAAATTTCCGCTCTTCCTTTGTACCGGGAAAATGATATTGTTTATACCGCTATGAATGACCCCGCTGATTCCAGAGTCCGTTCAGACCTTGAATGTGTGCTTGATTGTAAAATAGAACCGCTTTGGGCTGATAAAGAATCCATAGAAAACAATATTAAAAAGATATTCTGTGAAGAAAAAGCGCCTGAATCCGGGGCAGGAGCCATTGAGGAAGAGCTTTCGGACGGCATCGTAAGTGAGCCGAGAGTTATTGAAAAAGAAGAAGCGAAAAATATTCCTGAATCTTCCGATGTCTCTGTTGATCCGCAAAAGATTCTTGAGAAATATGGCGGAGTAAGTTTTTCTTTCAACGAAGATACTGCGGCTGCAGGATTGATAAAAGAAATGGAATCCGCCGGGGCCAAAGCGGTGTATTTTTTCCCTGACGGAAAAGTCAGCCTCAGAACTGACGCGGGGCCTATCCCTGTCAGCGGCAGCTTCTTCGCAGTCAGAGACATCCTTCTTGATAAATGCGGAATTTCAGAAGAAGATATGCTGTCCGGAATTTCCGGAAGATGCAGTATTAGCTGCGCCGGTTCTGCATATGATTTTAAAACTATACCTCTTGAGTCCGGAGGCAGGCAAACTGTTTATGCCAGGCTTTACACAGAAACAGACCGCTGTTATACACTTGAGGCTCTCGGACTTTTCCCGTCGGTACTTGAAAGACTTACGGACCTTCTGAAAACAGACGGTCTCTTGGCAATATGCGGTCCGGAGGGCAGCGGCCGGACCGCTACTCTTTATTCATGCGCCCGGCACTGTGTTTCAGCGGGAATGATAACCGCCGCTGCCGAAAACAGTATCTCCTATTTTGTTGACGGTCTTATTCAGGGGCAGGCCGCCCCCGGAAGAAATTTTTCGCTTCTTGACTGTATCAGGGTGGTGATGCGGCAGGAACCGGATATTCTTTTTGTCGGCGAAACAAATGAGCGGGGAATAATTAATGAGATTTTTAAACTCTCTCTTACCGGACATAATATCGTCGCGGCATTTCCTGAAAAATCCTTTGAGTCTTTCATGGAAAATAATCTGCAGACCGAAGGCTCGGGGCCTTTTGTGCTCGCTGAATCTTTAAAGGGTTTTTTTAATCAGCGTCTCGTAAGAAGGCTGTGCAGAGAATGCTCTGAAAAATATACGCCGCCGGATTCTCTTCTTGAGGAACTCCACCTTAAACCGGGAACGCAATTTTACCGCTCGAAAGGCTGCGGCGCCTGTAATAACGCCGGGTTTTCCGGCAGAATCGCTCTATACGAGTGTTTTAAAACCGATAAAACTTCCGCAGCAATGATTGCGGGTGGAACCTCTCCCGCGGAGATACGCGGATATTTTCATCATAAAATGAAGTATGATTCGCTTCGGATCGACGGTTTGAGAAAAGCGGCGCAAGGTTACACTTCCTTGGAAGAAGTGCTTGGCGCTACGGAAAATAAATTCTGAATTAAAAACAGGAAGGTCATTCAGTAAATTGGTTCTGGAAAAGCTTAACCCTGAGCAGGTCGGTGTTGTTATGGCTCCGGATGTACCGCTGCTTGTCCTTGCCGGCGCCGGTTCCGGAAAGACCCGTGTTTTGACACACAGAATAGCTTATCTCATATCCGAGCTCAATATTAACCCCTGGGAAATAATCGCTATCACTTTTACTAATAAGGCTGCGGGTGAAATGCGAGAAAGGCTCGGAGCCATGGCAGGAGTTTTATCGCGGAATATGTGGATCGGGACCTTCCATTCAACCTGTTCGAGAATTCTCAGGGCCGAAGGCGCTGCTCTTAAGTCACGGGACGGTCATTTTGCCATCTACGATTCTGACGACTCGAAAAAAGTAATCAAGGAAATATTGAAAAGAAAAAACATTCCTGAAAAAGTCATATCTCCCGGAGAAGTCCTTTCCAGAATAAGCTCCTATAAAAACAAGCTGCAGGGCCCGGACAAAGCGCGAGAAAATCAGAGCGGGTTCAAAGATGAGACATTCGCTGAAATCTTTGAGGATTATGAAAAAACTCTTGAGAATTCAAATGCTTTTGATTTCGATGATCTGCTTAAGCACTGCGTAGAGCTCTTTACCGATAATCCGGATATATTAACAGAATATTCTTCAAGGTTTACTCATGTTTTTGTAGATGAGTATCAGGATACCAATTTTGCTCAGTACCGCTTTGTCAGCCTTTTAGCCGAAAAAAACAATAAAATACTCGTTGTCGGAGACGATGATCAGTCCATATACAGCTGGCGCGGTGCGGATATAAGAAATATTCTTGAATTTGAAAAAGATTTTCAGAACGCCCGTGTTTTCCGTCTTGAAAGAAATTATCGTTCTACAGAAAAAATTCTGTGCTGCGCCAACTGTCTTATATCAAACAATACCGGGCGTAAACGAAAAACTCTATGGACCGATATTAAAGGCGGGGAGGATGTTCGTGTTTTACGATTTTCCGACGACAGGGAAGAGGCTGAACATATTGCTTCCGTAGTCGGAGAAAACGGAAAATACTCCGGGACGGCGATTTTCTACAGAACAAATGCCCAGTCAAGACTTTTGGAAGAAAGACTGCGTATCCGGGGGGTGCCATACAGAATTTTCGGCGGTCTGAAGTTTTATGAAAGACGTGAAATTAAAGATATTCTTGCCTATATGCGTGTTTTGCAGAATCCGAAAGATAATATAAGCCTAAGCAGAATTATTAATACACCTAAAAGGGGAATAGGAGAGCGCAGCCTTAACAGGGTGAAGGCATTCGCCGTCGATAACGGGATTACTCTTTTTGACGCCCTTCGTAATATTGATTCGGTTCCGGATCTTAATTCCGGCACTAAAAGGAAAATAAACGCTTTTACGGATCTTCTTCGGAAACTTGGTGCTGAGGCAAAGAAGAGAAATGTTTATGATCTTGTAAATTTTACTGTTGAAGAAACCGCCTATTACAGTTTTCTAAAAACAATGGGTCCGGAGGAAGAGTCTGAAAGAAAACTCAATGTTGAGGAACTTCTTAACGGTGTCTGGGAATTTTGCGAAAGAGAACAGGATAATGCTTCCCTTGAGAAATTTCTCGAAGAAGTTTCCCTTGTGGCCGATATAGATAACCTTGAGGATGCCAGAGATTATGTTTCGCTCATGACAGTGCATTCAGCAAAGGGCCTTGAATTTGATAATGTATTTATAGCCGGGATGGAAGACGGTTTGTTCCCCTTTGAACATGTGGATTTTGATGAGGCAAGACTAGAAGAAGAACGAAGGCTTTTTTATGTTGCCATTACCCGGGCGAGAGAGAAATTAAACATTTCCTATGCTCTTGGAAGAATGCGCAGAGGGACTTATCAAAATACGGGAGAGTCATCCTTTATAAGAGAAATCGGTTCGGAAGGGGTTCAGCTTTTCAATTACTGCGGCGGGCACCCTTCGCAGGCCTCGGCAGCGGTTTCCCGCATAAGTTTTGATGACTACCGCAGAACTATGGAAGAGGTTTCCGAGACTTCGGCGCATATTGCTCACAACGATATTATGCCCTCCTACGAAGACTTTTCTCAGGAAGCGGAGTTTTCACTTCCTGAATTAAGAACCGGCCTTTCCGTGACCCATCATGTCTTCGGCAGAGGTAAAATTCTTGGTCTCAAAGGCGCGGGGCCCGATATGAAAATAACTGTACTTTTCGATGCAGCGGGGACAAAAACCCTCGTTGCGAGGTACGCTAAACTTAAAAAATTGGCATAACGGAGGAATTAATGGCTTTGACAGAAAAAGATGTTCAGCATATCTCTGAACTCGCCAGACTTACTCTGACAGAAGACGAAAAAGGCCTCTATCTCGATCAGCTGAATTCCGTACTTGACTATATGGAAAAGCTGGGTGAGGCGGATACGGATGGGGTAGAGCCGACTTCGGCTGTCACAAGCGGTCTCGAGAAACAAAGGGATGATGTGCTTCGTCCGTCTTTAGATAAAAAAGAAATTCTCAAAAACGCGCCGGAAACAGAAGACGGTTTTTTCTCAGTTCCAAGGGTTATTGGCTGAGAATGTCACATAAACCTGTATATACCGGGATTATACCCGCCAGGTATAACTCTACCAGATTTCCCGGGAAACCTGTGTACCCGATAGCCGGAATTCCCATGGTAGTACGTGTGTATAGAAATTGCAAGAAATCCACGCTCCTTGATGAACTTTTTGTAGCCACGGACGACAGACGTATTTATAATACCGTACTGGAATACGGAGGTCGGGCAATAATGACGAAAAAAAGTCATGCTTCCGGTACAGACAGACTGAAAGAAGCCTCTGAGAAGGTTCGTGGAGATTACTTTATAAATATTCAGGGAGATGAGCCGCTTATAAATCCCGGGCTTCTTACTTCGCTTGTAAAATATTCAAAAGGCCGCGGCACGGGGATTTTTACCGCGGTAACAAAAATCCGGGACAGGTCAGATTATTTTGACACTAATATTGTCAAGACTGTTCTCAGGAAAGACGGCCGCGCGCTTTATTTCTCAAGGAGTCCTGTTCCCGCATTCCGGGGCGAATTTCCTCTCTTGGCAATATATCGTCATCTTGGTATATATTTGTTCAGCCGGAAGGTACTCACGGAGTATTCTTCGCTGAGACCATCAGGGCTTGAAAAGGCTGAGTGTCTTGAACAGCTCCGTTGGATGGAAAACGGTGGTGAGATATTCTGTCTTAAGACTTCTTACAGCCCCCTGAATGTTGATGTGGAAAAAGATGTTTTGAAAATAGAAAGGATACTTTATTCTCATGGATAAAGCGATCTTAGATCATTTTATAGCCTTCTGCGGTCTCCCTGAAGATGCTGTTTCCGAAATAAAAAAGATGCTTGCCGGCTCGGGATTTAATATCGCGGGTCCGGGTGATAAACCGGGGGTCATTATTTGCGGAGCCGGAATTATTGAGTCTGAGGGAAAAGATTTTTACAAAAAAATCACCGGTAATCCGGAAAATGAAATAGCGGTACTTTTCGCATCTCGTCCTGAGGAAATAGGCAGTGTGCGCCGGCTTGCCCGGGAGTACGCATCAGATTATACGCTTCTTCCTCCTGACCGGGATGAACTGCTTGTGCGGATATCGGGTCTTGTCGAAAGAAAAAGGCTTCTTTTAAAAAGCTCTCTTCTAGAGAAAGTTATAATGGTCCAGTCCGCGGGGCGGGATCTGCTCCTACAGAACGATCTGGATGAGCTTCTAAAAAAAATAATAGATACAGGGCTTAAAATCTCCGGCTCGGACTCCGGTTCTGTAATGCTGATCGATTCAAAAAATCAGCTTACCGTAAAAGAGTCCCGCGGTATCGGTCAGATAAAACAGGGGCACCGCAACCGCGGGGGTTCAAAAATAGCCGACTGGGTGGCTGAAAACCGAGAACCGCTTATCATAAATTCGGGAAGCCCGACAAACCTTCCGCATGGTATAGAATTGAACCGTTCCAATATCAAGTCCTCAATTTCTTTTCCGCTTAAAACCGGAAACAGAATAATCGGGGTCCTTAATCTTAATCGGGGAAATCCGGACTCTCCTTTCGACGAGGAGGACATACAAATCGCTGATATCATCGATTCATTTTCTCGTAGAGCCATAGACAACAGTATGCTCTATGATGATATCTGGCAGAATTGTCAGAAAACGGTCCGGGCTTTCGCTAATGCCGTGGAAGTAAAAGACCTATATACAAGAGGCCATTCGGAAAACGTAATGGCTTATTCTGTTAAAATCGCCAATGAACTCGGGCTTGACGAACAGCTTCTTGAGACAATCAAATACGGAGGCCTTCTGCACGATATCGGAAAAATAGGCATCGGGGAAAATATCCTGAACAAACCTGGAAGGCTGACAGAAGAAGAGTTTGAAGTAATCAAGTTTCATCCTGCCTTAGGGGCAAATATAATTCAGGATGTACCTTATTTCCGGGATATAGTACCTCTTGTTATGCATCATCATGAGTTTTTTGACGGTCGGGGCTACCCTGACGGTCTTTCAGGCACAGAAATACCATACGGCGCGAGGATTCTCTCTGTAGCCGATGCCTTTGAAGCAATGACTTCGGACAGACCCTATAGAAAATCTCTCGATATAAATTTGGCAAAAAACATCCTTATAGAAAATAAAGGTACCCAGTTTGATCCTGATATTGTCGATGTATTTGTGAAAATCATTGATCTGGATCTGGATTATAAATATGATGAGCGCGATTGACAATTTGACCGAATCAGGAATTTATGTTTACTAGAGCGGAATTGAAAATAGTTATCTTTTTATCCGCGGCTTTTATAATCGGTTTTGCCGCTGACGCCTTTTTTTTTACCGAACCGGCAGAGATTGTTTTTGAAAAGCCGGAAGCCGTTTATAAAGAACCGCAGGAAGAAAGTCTTGCGGAATCAGAATCCGAAGTAAATATTAATACAGCGGGTATAGAAAAGCTACGGACGCTTCCCGGTATTGGGCCGATTACAGCGGGAGCGATTGTCCGTTACCGTGAAAAGAACGGTGATTTTATAAAAAAAAAGGACATTGTCAAGGTTAGGGGTATTGGGAAAGCCAAGCTCGAAAGCATTATAGATTTTATTGTTACGGAATAAATAAATGGCTAAGATTATTCACAGAACCGGTTTATATCTTTCGGAAGGCGCTTTCTCAGCAGTCAGGCTTAATCTACAGAGCGGTTCAGTTGATTACGCTGCTGTGAAAAACGCCGGAGAATCCGGTATCCTGTCAAAAGGGGTTATTTCCGAAACGATTAAGGAACTTTTGTCCGGAGCCGGGAAAAAAAAGGCCTCCTCTTATTTCATCTCGATACCGTCTGACATGGCGGTCATATCTTCAGTAGATCTCGCAAAAGGCGAAACCATGACCGAGGAAATGGTGAAATGGGAGATGGAACAGCAGATAATGGGAACGATATCGGATTATTATATGGACTTTCAGAAAATGCAGGACGACACTTCGGGGCGGATGTCAAAATATATTGCGGCAGCAGTGCGAAAAACCGTAGCTGAAACGATAATCCACGAGGCTTCTTCCGCGGGGATCGAAATATCTCTTCTGGATATAGATCTGTTTTCGGTTCAGCGTATTGCTGAAAACCTGAAGGGAAGTCCCGCGGAATTCGCGGTCGCTTTATCCGGTTTGAAAAAAACCGGTGTGGCGGTTTTTAAAAACGGATCATTTGCGGGATACGACATAATTACTCATCCTGAAGGGATTCTCGAGGAGGGGCTTACCGGAGAAGACGCTCTGAATTATTTCGGCGGCCTTGGAAAGCGTATAGAAAAATCCGTTTTTTCCCTTTCTTCCGACACCAAACCCGGAAAAATATTTCTTGCGGGGCCGGTGTACATGGAACCATCGGTCGCTGATAATATAATCGCCGGATTAACTACGGAAGCGGCGGTTACTGATCCTTTTGACAATCTCGTTCCGGAAACAGGGAATGATGATGAGGTCCGTTCACTGAAGGGTATGTTGGCTCCCGCCGCCGGTCTGTTACTGCGTGAGGGCGAAAAATAAAGAATTGGTATAGATGATAGAACTTAATCTGATAAAAGAAAGACAGGGAACAACCGGCAAATCCTCCGGAAAGTTATTTGTTTTTATTCTTTCTGTACTTCTGGTTTCCGCGTTGGGTGGATTGGCAGTCTATTATATCCTCGACGGGGGAGCCTCGGCTTCGCCAGAACCGGAAAGCACCGGGCCCGGGACTTTTCATCATGTTATTGGTGGAAGCTCTAAATCAGGTAAGGATGCGGATATTGTCGAGGACATAATAGAGGACGGCCGTTTCAGTGAAATGGTTACAGGGAAACCCGAAAGGCTGCATCAATACGATAATCTCGCTCCATCCGAAAAGCGGGTTTTCGGAAGGGTCTTTGTGAGATACGGACTCGCGATATTAAATGATCTCGCAAGACGTTATACTTCCGGCGGTTTCGGTTTCCGGACAATGACCCTTGATTTACATAATGGGTTTTACTTTGACGCAGTAGCCAAAAGGTCTCCGGCTATATCCGGCTTTTTATCTGATGCCGATAAAAATATTCATATTTACTCAATAGAAAAAATAAAGGGTAAGCTTTCACCGGTACCCCCTCCTTATAAGTTCTTCGCCGCAAAAGGCAGATTCAGCTTTAACCTTATTAAGATGCCCTACTACGGAGATAAAAAAGCGCCGGAAATTAAACGATATTATATGAAGTCTACAGTCAGGCTCATTAAAAAAGCCGCAGTGCATGAAAAAATAAAAATCCGTAAATTTATCCCTGGAGGATACAGAAAAACCTCCGGTTCGGTAAAACAGGTTTATCTGCTGGAATTTACTTCGAAATATGAAGATATGATAGATTTCTTTGACAAGTTGTATCTTCTTGGAATTGATATAAATTATAAGCGGGTCAGTATTAATGTTATCAGCAATAATTCCGTAAAATGCGCGGCCGATTTTTATCTATATGCAAGGAACTAAGCAACCGCAAATAAGAATTTCTTCGGGCATATACAGGGGACGAAAATATAGTGTCTCTTCGGGTCTCAGACCTACCAAATCAATTCTGCGCGAAGCTCTTTTCAGTATGTTGGAAGGAAAGTTCGAAGGCGGGACTTTCGTTGATATATGCAGCGGTACCGGTTGCGTGGCTTTTGAAGCTTTGAGCCGCGGCGCAGAAAAAGCGGTCTTAATTGAAAAAGACCCCCGCATTTTTGCCGCTTCGGTTTCCGCGGCGGAAAAAATCGGAATAGAGGGCGCGGTATTTCTAAACCGCGAATGTTTGTCTGTGCTGCAGGACAGCGAGTTGTTCGATGATAAAGTGCGTGTGTTTTATTTTGATCCACCTTATGATTCTAAACCCGAGATTCATCCGGGGATGGAGGCTTTTAAACGGTGTAAAGGTGCGCTTTTTATTGAGGAACACCGTAAAGGCTGTGCGGCTGTTTTTAAAGGTGAACCTTTCAGAACCAGAACTTACGGTAATTCCGCGATAACTGTTTTTATTATCTGATATTTATAAATGGATGTTTTATGCCTGAAAGAAGAAAACTGAATGTAGTATATCCGGGATCCTTCGATCCCGTAACTTTCGGTCACCTCGATCTGATAATAAGGGCACGGGATATTTTTCAAAAGGTCTTTGTGGTGGTAGCGCATAACAGTTCCAAAAACTATTTTTTCACAAGCGGAGAACGTGTTAAACTTATATACGAGAGTTTTAAGGAAATGGATATTGAGGATGTAGAGGTGGAAATCTCAGAGAAGCTCATTACCGACATTTCCCGAGAACACGGTTATGCTCCGCTTATGCGCGGCCTGCGCGCGGTCTCTGACTTTGAATATGAGTTTCAGATGGCGCTTACAAGCCGCCGCATAGACAAGAAAATTGAAACCGTATTCATGATGCCTTCGGCAAGCTATACATACCTAAGCTCTTCGCTCATAAAGGAAATCTCCTCTATGGGAGGGGATATTTCCAAATTCGCACCTAAGTGCGTTATAAAAGCCCTTAAAAAGAAACATGGAAACTAAAAAATGCCTTTTCAGCCGGTATATTACAGAAGAAAACTTCCTGATGGAATAAAATTCATTTTAATCTTAAGTCTGGCCATGACGCTTCTGTTCAATATTCTTCGCGGCAGAATGGCTCTTCTGGGTATAACATTGCCTGCCTGGCGTTTATGGCAGTTCTTTACGTATATGTTTGTTCACAGAGGGTTGTGGCATTTTGTATTCAATATGCTTATTCTCTATTTTGCAGGGGAAGTCATAGAGGATGTCTGGGGAACAAAGAGATTTCTTTATTTCATTTTATGGGCCGGTACTTTCGCCGGAGCGCTGACTGTAGTCTTTTACTCATTGACCGGAAGGTTTATACATGTAATAGGCTTTTCCGGCGCTGCTTGCGCTCTGCTCGTTATTTTATGGAAAATGCGTCCCGATATGACAGTCCTTCTTTTCTTTATTTTTCCGATGCCTCTGAAGAGTCTGCTTCTCCTGATGATAGGCCTGGATCTTGTAGGTCTCACCGGAGTTCTAAATACGGGGATGGCTCATATTACCCACTTAGGGGGATATTTGGCGGGTTTTCTGTACCTAAGATTTTTTTCCGGGTATCATTCCGGTTTCCCTGATATTTTACATATTCTCAGAAGAAAACGTGAGGAGCGCAAACTCAGGAAGAAAAAAGAAACGGAAAATTATTTTGAGGATATTATTGATCCCATACTTGATAAAATCCGCCGGAATGGTATGGATGCATTGTCAGCTAAAGAAAAAAAAGTGCTCAAGGAATACCATGAAAGGCAAAAAGACGCCGGAGACAAGTCTTGAAGATCCTTTATGTGGCTTCTGAACATACTTCAGGTACCTTAGACATATTTCTTAGGGAGCATGAAAAAAGAGGAAACTACGCCCGTCTTGTAACTATGTTTGAAAATTATAACAAGTTCTATGAAGATATTCAAATGGGTCTTTGGTGGGTTCCAACTTCACCTTCAGCGAGGAAATTCAGGAAGCTTGTTTACAGGTTTTTAAGAGGAAAAGAGGGGCTTTATAAAACCGCCGGAGGTTATCCTCCTGTTATGCATTCTCTTTCCGTTCCTGAAAAAATATTTCACAAAATCCGGGAATTGTCCTGGACTCCGCGTATAAACAAGGTGATTTCAGAAAACGGTTTATGTGATTTTGATGTTTATCATTTTGAAACAGGTATGGATTTTTTCCGCAATGCCAAGTTTGCGCGGGAAGTGAAAAATCGAGGCGCAAAGATCATTTGCAGTTATCACGGCTCCGATATGCGTACAAGAGGAGTGCAGCCGGAGCTTGATGTCTTGGCTGATGCCAATGTTACTTGTGAACTTGACCTTATGGAAATGCACCCCGATATAGATTATGTTTTTCTGCCTTTTGAATATAAAAAGTTTTCTGTGAGAGAAAAAGAAAATGAGAAGTTAAGAATATGTCATACAACCAGGGACCGGTTTTTCAAGGGCTCCGATATTATCATAAAAACAGCCTCTAAAGCCGCGGAAGACTTCGGCGCTGAATTTTTGCTTCTGGAAGACCTGCCTCATGAGGAGGTTATTAAGGGGAAATATTCGTGTGATATTGCTATTGATCAGATCTCGGATACAGGAGGGTGGGGATACGGCATTAATTCTCTTGAGACACTGGCGATGGGTATTCCTACATGCACTTTAATGAATCAAAAATATGAGGAATTTATTCCTGATCATCCGTTTATAAATGTGAACCCTGAAAATCTTTATGAAAAAATTGGTGACGTTATTAAGGACAAGACACTCAGAGATGAAAAAAAAGTCTCCGGAATACGGTTTCTTGAAAAATACCATAGTCCGGAAAACGTAATGGACAGTATATACGCTATTTACGGAAGATTAGGTCTCTTATAGCCGGCAGTTTTTTATTGCCTTTGGGTTTTTATTTTTCTATTTTAGATTATATTTATTTTTTCATTATAATTCGGAGGTCTTATGCCGGAGAACAATGGTAACGGCGGTAACGGCAATGTCGAATATGAGTTCCAGAAACTTATTTCGGAAATGACCGGAGGAAGCATTCCTTCAACCGAAGAGAAGCGTGCCGCCGAAGAGAAGCGTGCCGCCGAAGAGAAGCGTGCCGC
>CAYNYI010000059.1:0-2876 GCA_964401455.1 uncultured Fibrobacterota bacterium | reverse complement strand
AAGAGAAGCGTGCCGCCGAAGAGAAGCGTGCCGCCGAAGAGAAGCGTGCCGCCGAAGAGAAGCGTGCCGCCGATGAAAAGCGTGCCGCCGATGAAAAGCGTGCCGCCGATGAAAAAACCGGGGATGTTTTGGAAATTGATGATATTGAGATCGGCAAAAAGAAGCATCCCGCTCTTTTTGTTATTTTTGCGATAATTTTCCCGGTTCTTATAATTGCAGGCTCTTCAGCATATATTTATAAAGTCCTTATATATGACCGGCAAGTAGATTCTGCGGTTTCGCAGGAAATGACCCAAGACGAAAGAAAGGCTAGTGAGTCCGCTGAGGTTGATTCGGTATTGGCTGCGGAGACAGCGAAGGAGGTCCCGAAATCCGCTCCTTCTCCAAAACCAGTGAAAAGGCTTAAAAGGTCAAACAAAAAAAGCACTCCTCCTCCTTCTGTTTCTTACTCCAGATCTTCTTCGGACGTTTCATCTACTTCTGAAAGTTCTTCAAATTTTGAGAAGGCAGTTCTGGAAGAGGGCGGCCCCACCGGAACGGTCTTTATTGCTACCGGACCTCCCAAAGCGGATATCTATTATAAGGGTAATAAGGTCGGGCAGACCAATCAGACTACTCTTACGCTTCCGGTTGGAACGGTTGAACTTACTTTTAAAAAAGGATATCTTTCTCTGACTAAGGAATTTGATATTCAGGAAGGTAAGAATAAGTCTCCCTATTTCAGGCTTGATTGAGCCCAGGATTTCAGAAGAGCGTGGTAATGTCCCGATGTGCCTGGAAGTGGCTATACGGCGTGCTTCGAATGATTAAATTGCTCTTACAGAGAAATTACCGTACCGCGCGCTGCCGGTGTGCGCCATCTGCCTGAACCCGAACTTGCCAGTGCCGAGGATATTCCCGTAACGGACTCCGTCATCATGATAACGAAGCGCGGTTTTTCCGTTTATTCCGAGAGATATGTTCCCTTCCATTTTAAAAAGTGAGACTCGGACTTTTTCATCCGCGGGATAGTTTGAGACCAGATCATTACCGATAGCTCCAAGAAACATTCCGTAATTTTTTCTGAGATTGCAGGTAGTTCTGCCGTACGCGAAATAGCTGATGTGGTAGCAGTTAAAATCGCCGTGATGATACTTCTTGAAATCACCGTCCCGGGGAGCGAGGTTACCTGTAAGTATATCTTCACCATTTATGCCAAGAGCGCAGAAAAAAGCAATTGCCAGGCCTGAATCCCTAGATCTTATGAAATCCCATTCAGCGAGAAAATTCTCCGGGAGATCATTTTTATTCCATAGAACAAGATGATTGGGAATATCACCGGGAGCTCCCGGTGTCATTTCCAGCATACCGTCATGTATTTCCGCGGATCCCTGACCCTCAAGTAACCAATCATCGAGATCTTTCGTTTCGGAAAATTCTGAAGAAATGATAATATCACCGTCCGGCGGTTTTAGGGGGAAGAGGGGTGAAGTATCTGCGGTTCTGCTTTCATCGGTTATCTCGGAGCAATCAGGATGTTTTGCCGATTTTATAAATTCTTCTTCGGTATAGTCGCCGTTTTTGAGTGTAAGATCGATTGCTCTGATAAATTGTCCGTTGTCCGGGGTGATATAATCACCTTTGCATGATTTTGATTTGAAATATCCGGGAAGCTGCCAGTGTTCCACGCCGTTATAAAGTCCGTTAAGATAGAATGAGAACTGCGAATCCGAGTTTCCGTCCCATTTGAAGGCAGCAGTATAAATGTGGTCTTTTTTGAGGGATGTCATTGATCCGGTAACAAAATGCGGCATTTCCGGAAAAAGCTTTAAGCCTATCTGGATTATAGAAGTTTTTATGAAGAGGACAAGCTTAAAAGAACCTTTCAAAAGAATGGGAAGTTCTTTGGCATTTTCTTCTTTTACAGCGGGGTAAAGGTCTGTTACCGGGCTGAATGTGAATGAAAGGAACCCTTTTTCCCTGATTTCATCCAATTCCATCTAAAGCCGGCCTTTTAGCGCGCTTTTTAAAAGATTTTTTTTAGCGTTCTCAGACATTTCCTTTTGCTTAGGGGGTTCAGGAAGATATTTTTCGCAGAAATAGATGGTTTCTGAACCGATTGAGACAGAACCCCTGGAACCACCGGTTGTTTTCATACGGAATTCCTGACAGCGGTTCCTTCTTTTACAGGTATAGCAGGACTTTTCTTTTCTGTCATCGCTTTGCAAACCCTTTTTCTTGGCATTCGCGGCTGCTTTTCTATCGAGATCGTCAATGGCGTAGTCTTTTGCGAGCATTTCATTTTTTCTTAAAAATCTTTCGTGTTCATCCATCATAATCGGCCTCCTTTGTAAGGAATATACTAATTTTCGAAAAGAAACCGCCATTATTAATAAAATTAGCTTAAAAAGCAATATTTATATATATTCGTTCATAATGATACTAGATTACTTACGGAGAGAATACAGGCGGAAGTGGAGGCGAAGCTTTTATTGTCAGGGTAAAAGACCAGATTTTTTCGGATCCCTTAATAGCAGGATACAGTTTAAGATCTGAGATAAGGTATGATTCCAAAATTGCGGCGCTTCCTGACAGTGGTGTTGTTTTCACATATGCAAATTCTTCCGGAAGAATTTATCTCTCTGTATTCGGTAATTCGAATGTAGATCTTGAATTGTCCTCATCGATTCAGGGTATAGCGGTAAAAACGGTTTTTCAGTGTCAGTGACCCTCAATCCTTTTAATGCTTCGGCATCTGTTTTTATAGAACTTGAGACTGATATTGGAGAGAGAAAAGTTTCGGCGGGGCTTTATGATCAAAAAGGCAAGTTTATTTCAAAGGCTCAGGTGGTCTAGTTTTTTCTACAGAAAAAAATCTGTTTTTAAGTGGAACTCCT
>CAYNYI010000058.1:0-19540 GCA_964401455.1 uncultured Fibrobacterota bacterium | reverse complement strand
AGGAGTTCCACTTAAAAACAGATTTTTTTCTGTAGAAAAAACTAGACCACCTGATTATAACCATGAAAGACCGCATCAAGCATTAGATGGTCTTACGCCGGTTGCGTTTTTGGAAAAGTGTCCTCGAATTACCTAACACGCACACCTGGCACTTTTTACCCCGTCACAAAACCCGGCAGCTAAAGAAATACGGCCAATGATATCCCCATCCAAAAAAGAAGAACTTCGTGGAAGGTTGAAAAGTCTCGGAATAAAAGAAGACGATATAGAAGAAAAATTCCTCCGCCCCGGCTCAAAAGGCGGACAAAAAGCCGACAAAACATCATGCGCGGTTCAGTTAAATCATAAACCAAGCGGAATAACAGTGAAATGCGCAAGGGCCAGATCCAGGGATGATAATAGATTTTTTGCCAGAAGAACCCTCGCGGACCGGTTGGAAGAGAAAGAAAAAGGCAGAAGCGCTTCTTCGGATAAGGCCGCAAAGATAAGAAAACAAAAGGACCGCAGACGCCGCAGGAATATCTGAAAAAATAATCCTATAAAAATACTTGACATTACCTGAAATATTCAGTATCTTCTTAATATCATAGTAAACACATGGGGAATATGGGGAAGTATATGAAGGTGTCTTTCAAGACAGATTATGCGTGTAAAGCTGTTCTGGATATTTGTATTCACGGAAAAAATTCTGAATCAGTTCCGGTTGCGGACATTTCCAGAAGACAGGATATCCCTTTGAAATATCTTGAACAGATCCTTTCCGCGCTCAAAAAAAACAACATAATCATTTCCAGAAGAGGAAAAGGAGGCGGATATATACCGGCGCGAGATTCTTCGGAAATAATGCTTGGGGAGGTGGTAGAGGCCATAGAGGGACCTATTCGGCCGATTACCTGTTATGGCGAGGGCGCGGCACGCTGTTCTTACGAAAAAGAATGCCCCTTCCAGGATGTCTGGAAGAAACTCGAGAAAACCGAAAGAAGTCTTTTATACGGAATAAGTATGAAAGAGCTTGAGAAAGAGCGACGAAACAAACTTAGGGATTCAGAACCAATGTATTACATCTAAGGAGGAGATAATGGGAATTTATGAAAATATAGCGCAAACAATAGGCAATACACCAATTGTAAAGGCCCGAAGATTATCCGGAAAACTTGGGTTAAAAGCTGAACTATTATTGAAGCTCGAATTTTTCAACCCTAATGGTAGTGTAAAAGACCGGATTGGTCTCTCAATGATAGAAGATGCTGAAAAAAAAGGAATTATAAAAAAAGATTCAGTTATAATTGAGCCTACAAGTGGAAATACCGGGATTGCTCTTGCATCTGTAGCGGCATCAAGGGGTTATAAACTTATCTTGACAATGCCTGAGACCATGAGTATGGAAAGACGCAGTCTTTTAAAGGCTCTCGGTGCGGAAATACACCTTACAGACGGCTCAGGAGGTATGAAGGGGGCAATAGACAAAGCTGAAGAGCTTCATAAATCATATCCCGGCTCTGTGATTACAGGGCAGTTCGTTAATCCGGCCAATCCGGAGGCACATAGAAAAGGAACCGCGCCCGAAATATTAAAAGATACTGATGGAAAACTCGATGCATTTGTCTCCGGCATAGGTACAGGAGGTACTATTACGGGAACCGGGGAGGTGCTGAAGAAGGAGATCCCGGGGATAAAAATAATCGCCGTAGAACCTGAAGAGTCCGCAGTTCTTTCGGGCAAAGAAAAAGGTCCTCACGGCATACAGGGCATTGGGGCAGGGTTCGTGCCGGAAATTTTAAACACTGATATATTTGATGAGGTTATAGCTGTAACAACAGAAGTATCAAAGGAATACGCAAGAGAAGCAGCAAAATATGAGGGCATACTTTGTGGAATAAGCTCAGGAGCGGCTATAGCCGCTGCCGCAAAGATCGCATGCAGAGAAGAGTTTAGCGGCAAGCGTATTCTCGCAATATTGCCGGATACAGGAGAGCGATATCTAAGTTCCGGGCTTTATAACTGATTTTAAAATTATAAAAGGAGGTATAATTGAGCTACAAAGACGCGACGACCGCGCTTCATGGGGGGCATCAGCCCGATTCCGCCACTAATTCAAGGGCTGTGCCCATTTATCAGACTACCTCGTATACTTTTAATGACTCAGACCATGCCGCTGATCTTTTTGATCTCAAGGAGCCGGGGAATATTTATACGAGGCTAATGAACCCGACCACAGACGTTCTTGAAAAACGGATTGCCATGCTCGACGGTGCAAAAGGCGGCGCCCTGGCTTTTGCTTCCGGAATGGCGGCAATAACGTCTGCTGTACTTAATATTACTTCAGCGGGTCAGGAAATAGTCTCTTCCAGTTCTTTATATGGTGGAACTTATAACCTATTTAATCATGCACTTCCAAGATTAGGAATTAAAACCCGTTTTTTTAAACCTCATGACTTTGAAAATATCGAAAAGGCCGTTGGTGAAAAGACAAGACTTATTTATGCTGAATCTATCGGAAATCCAAAACTGGATGTTGTGAGGATTGATAAACTTGCTGAAATTGCACACAAAAACGGAATTCCGCTTGTGGTAGACAATACAAGCCTTACTCCTGTGCTCCAGAAACCGATCACTCTGGGCGCGGATATTGTAGTTTACTCGGCTACAAAATTTCTGGGAGGGCATGGTACAAGCATAGGCGGTCTTGTTGTAGATTCGGGTAATTTCGACTGGGACAACGGCAAATTCCCGGAACTCTCAGAGCCCGATCCAAGTTATCATGGAATCAGATTTGCGGATCTGGGCCCTGCCGCCTATATAACAAGAGCCCGGGTTTGTGTTTTAAGAGACCTCGGAGCAGCATTAAGTCCTTTTAATTCTTTCCTTATAATTCAAGGGCTTGAAACACTCTCTCTTCGTATAAAACAACATGCTGCCAATGCCCTTGAAACCGCGAAGTTTCTGGATAAACATCCGCTGGTCGAATGGGTCAATTATCCGGGGCTGGAATCGCATCCGGATCATGCACTCATCGAAAAATATATGCCGCAAGGCCAGGGTGCCATAATCGGATTCGGAGTCAGGGGCGGATACGAAGCGGGGAAAAGGTTTATAGATAATGTAAAACTCCTCTCGCATCTTGCCAATATCGGTGACGCAAAATCCCTTGTTATACATCCCGCGTCCACAACCCATCAGCAGCTTACGCCCGAAGAAAGAAAAGATACCGGTGTAACTGATGATTTTATTAGATTATCTGTAGGCATAGAGGATGTGGAAGATATTATAGAAGATATTGATAATGCCCTTAAAAAGGCCGTCAAAACAGAGGAGAAATAGTAATGACAGTAGTCCTCCCCGAAAAATACCATGTAAAAAACCTCCTGGAAAACAGGAAAGTTGAGTGTATGACAGATTCGGAGGCGCAGAAACAAGATATCAGGGCCCTACGGATAGGCATGCTGAATATTATGCCAATGGCCGAAAAATATGAGTTCAATTTGCTTTTTTCTCTGGGTAAGTCGGTCCTTCAGATTGAACCTGTATGGATTAAACTTAAAAGCCATTCATATAAAAGCAGCGACCGGGATCATCTCGACTCATATTATGTCGATTTCGAAGAAGCCGCCGCAGAGGGTCTGGACGGTTTGATTCTGACCGGCGCGCCTGTGGAGCATAAAAAATTCGCAGAAATTAACTACTGGGAGGAAATCCGTGATATTTTGAAATACGCCCGGAATAATATAGCAAGCACTCTGGGCATTTGCTGGGGTGGCCTTGCTCTTGCTGAAATGATGGGACTTCAGAAAGTCAATTTCAGTAATAAACTGTTCGGTGTATTTGAAGGAAAAAATCTGGACCGTACACATCCGGTCACAGGAGAACTGGATGACCTTTTTTACTGTCCACAGAGCCGGCATGCCGGGATAACCGATGAGGAAATGGAAGAAAAAAGCAATGCCGGAATAATTAAACTACTTGCATATTCGAAAGAAGCAGGCTATTTTATATTTGAAAGTTCTGATGGTAAATATTTGGCCCATCTCGGGCATCCTGAATACAATTCAGGAAGACTTGTCGAGGAAAGCGCAAGAGACAAAAAAGCCGGAAGGGAAGATGTGGGACCTCCGGTTAATTTCGACCCTGAAAACCCGACAAACAGATGGAGAGGGCACAGGAATGAGTTTTTCACCCAATGGATAAAGTATATCTATGAAAACACCAAAATGTAAAAGAAAACTTCCTTCCGGGGTTTCCTGGAGCAAAAGGTCTATCGAAACACTTGTGGGAAAACTTACAGATTCCTACGACAAGAAAAAAGGGATTAACCATCTTGACGGACTGAATATACCCGTTCCTGAAAAGATATCGGATATCATAAAGGATTACCTTCGTATAATCTTTCCGGGCTTTATTGGAAAAGAATCCGTTAAAACGTCTTCGGCTTCTTTTTATGCGGGGACCATTTTGGACCGTCTTCATGAATCGTTGGTTAAGGAAATAAAAAAAGCACTCGAATACCAGTGTCCTGATAAAAACACAGCGGGCTGTGACTGCGCCGATGCCTCTGCGGGTATAGCAGCGCATGTCCTTAAAAAGCTTCCTGAAGTGCGGAGACTTCTTAAACTTGATGTAGAGGCGGCATATGCCGGAGACCCGGCTGCAAGATCTTATGACGAGATTATACTGAGTTATCCCTTTATAAAAGCCATAAGCGTTCACAGATTTGCTCATGAATTATATAAGGCCGCTGTTCCGCTTATACCCAGAATGGCTTCTGAGTGGTCACACACCGAAACTGGTATAGATATTCATCCGGGGGCCGAGATCGGAGAGAGTTTTTTTATAGATCACGGTACCGGTGTTGTTATCGGCGAAACCACCCAAATCGGCCGCAATGTGAAGATATATCAGGGCGTGACGCTAGGCGCGCTCTCATTTCCGAGAGATGAACGAGGAAAAATCATAAAGGGAGTAAAAAGACATCCTACTCTGAAAGACCACGTTACGGTTTATGCTAATGCCACCATTCTCGGCGGAGATACTGTTATAGGAGAACGTACCGTTATAGGCGGAAATACCTGGATAACAAAGTCTGTGGAGGCGGACATGATTGTTAATATTTCGGCCCCCGACCTTGTTATCAGAAAAAAAGCCGGCGGCAGGAAGAAAAAATGAAAGAATTTAAAGGAATAAAGATAAATCCCGGAAGAGTCCTTGCACAGGTCTGCCTCTTTTCAAGGCGGGACCATGAGGCCAATATATATAAAAATTCTCTTTCCGGACCAGATGCGGCAGAACGGGAAATTATCCGCTTCCGTGAGGCCATGAAGAAATGTTCGGATGAGCTTGACAGGGTTTCTGTTGATATCGCCGAGAAGGTGGGGGAGGCCGAGGCCGAGATATTCAAAGCACAAAAGCATATCCTTAACGACTCATCAATCATAGGCAAGGTTGAGGGCGGAATCAGGGATAACCTTAATAATGTTGAATACGAGGTTAATCAGGTATTTCGGTCTTATGAGGAAATGTTTCGCAAGATGGAGAATTCTTATCTTCGCGAAAGGTCGCATGATATATCAGATATCCGTAATCTTCTTCTGGATTTTTTGGGAAGAACCAGCCAAAAGTTTCATTGCGAAGGTCAGTTTTACTGTAAACGCGGTCGGAACCGGATTATAATAGCGGATGAGCTCTCTCCCCAGATGATAGCCACCATGGATTTTACAAAAGTTGCCGGTTTTATCACCGAGCACGGCGGCTATTCCTCGCACGCCGCTATTGTCGCAAGGTCAATAGACATCCCCTCTGTGAGCGGAATTCATAATCTCCGGGACAGCGTTAATTGCGGTGACCTTGTTCTTCTTGACGGAGACAATGCGCGGGTTTTTCTAAATCCGGATGACGAGACATTAAAGGAATTGTCTCCTAAGACACCTGAAACAATGGTTGATATTCCGGACAAGGCTGTTGCCGAGATCGAACTTCCTGAAGGTGCGGAAGTACTTGCAAATGCCAGCATAGCCGAAGAGGTTACCGTCGCGGTCAATCATATGGCCGACGGCATAGGACTTTTCAGGACAGAATTTCTGTTTATTAAAGACAATAAAATGTTGACCGAAGAAGAACAAACCGTCTATTACACCGATATTCTGAAGAACATGAAAGGCAGAAAAGTCGTCTTTCGGCTGCTTGACACCGGCGGCGACAAACCTCTTCCTTTTATGGAGTTCGAAAAGGAGGAAAACCCGTCTCTGGGCCTTCGTGGGGCAAGGTATCTTCTGATTCACAAAGACATACTTCGTACTCAGGTCAGGGCGCTTGCGAAAGCAAGCGAGATTGGTCCCATTGGCATTCTGATACCGATGGTTGTAGATACCAAACAGCTTCGTGAAATTCTGGAAATCATTAAAGAAACGATAAAAGAAGTTCCCCATAATTCCAAAAATATAGAAACCGGGGTTATGTTTGAAGTTCCGTCCGCTGTTTTTCAGGCAAAAGAAATTCTGGAACTCGTGGATTTCGGAAGTATCGGAAGTAATGACCTCATTCAATATACATTCGCGGTCGATAGAAACAATGAGCATGTTTCAGAGGATTATGATCCCGACCATCCGGTTTTATGGGATATGATAAAGAAAATAAGCAGCGCATCCGCAGAAACCGGTAAAAAAGTTTCGATATGCGGCGAATTAGCGTCTTCCGGTGAGGGGTCTGTAAAAAAACTGTTAGATTCAGGAATAACTTCTATAAGCGTAAGCCCGCGCGCCATTACCAGAGTCAAGAATTCTGTGCACCGTTATTATAAGGACGGAGAATAGCCTCGACCGCACCCGCAGTCATAAATTTTCTTTTTATCTTGAAATTTAATGAAAAAGGTTTTATAATTGATAGCGTTATTTTTGTTTAACGCTTAGAGGATTGCTGTGTATTTCTGAATGTACGGGGAAACAATGAAAAAATTCATCTTTACATCATTTATCTTATTTTCAGTCGTTCCGCTTTTATTCGCTGAAAAAACCATTGTAACCAGGTCTTCATATAATAAAGCGGAAGGCCACAGACCGGCGGTTATTGATGTCTCTGTACTTAATCCGTCTAACGCTGTTATTGAGTTTGAGGAAGAAAAAGGGGTATATCACAGGGCTTATATTTATTTGATTAAGTCAGACGGCAAAGAGAGGGTTGAAAAAGTCAGCACATACTCAGTCCCGGTATATAAATGGTTTGATAAAAACCAGAATCAATCAGGTCTATACGAAAAAATAGAAATATATTTTAACGGTAAGCGCGGATCAAATCCGTTTAATACCGGTTATATGAAAGTAAAATATTCTAAAGCCTCCAAATCGGCAATAAGGGCCGCCGGCAATACAGGAAAAAACGCGGATAATGTAGTTTTAACTGAAGAATCCGGTGCGGAGAAGGTAGGGGAAAACGCCGCAGAGACTCCGTTGAATCCAAATAGAGTTAGAAATATTTTGTATATTCTTGTCGCTGCAGGAACCATAATAAGCTATTTACTTGTGAGGATGGTTTATAAACCGAATTCTTCTCGGTTTGCCAATTCCCGTGTCTTGTTTCTTTTCAGCGGGACCCGCGTCTTTTATACGTCAATATCTTTGGCCTGGATAGCCGTAGTCTATGGAATATGGAAGTCTCCACTTGTTCCGGGAAGTGAATTGTCAGATTTAGGTATACTCATGATATCATTTGCCCCGATAATTTTGTTTGTAATTGAACCTCTGCAGCTTGACCGGAAATATAAGAAATGCGGTAATTGCAAAAGATTTGTTTCTCCGGAATTTATTGAAAAACATAATCTGGGAAGTTCCGGAACAAAGTATACAGCAAACCTCGGAGATCAAAAGTTGGATGCCGGGTCCGAGTCGCATTCATATGGTGCCGATCATTTTGTATGTCCTGAATGCGGCGAGGATATGAGCAGGTATTACAGCATCCATTCCGGAGGGAAAAAAGATGTAAGCATTGGAAATGACGGAAAAATGTCCACGGATATTATGAACACAAACGGCTTGATAAATCTGGCCTTTAATCTAGCCCAGCCTTACAATTGGTACAGGTTCTACAGAGGCATCGGGCTTCTTAAATAAAAGCCGCACCTTTTCGGGTCGGCTTTTATTTAGTCCGAAAGAGAAAACTCTACTGTAGTAACAACCCTGATCTTTTTGAAATCCGGTGAGTTTTTGTCCCGGTCTTCAATAGAAAAATAGCCCTGAGACAGCAGAAAGGATTTTACATAGCGGGCAATTGTTCCGCCTTATAGCCCGTAATTTTGTTATTCCCGTTCATCGGCAGGCCATTCTTTTTCGGGCAGATAAAACATTCCCCCGTAATTATGAACTTTTCTGAGTTCTTCCTTAGACGGTTTCAGAGTAGAAAGATATTCATTATATTCTTGAAAACTCATCGAATTCCGGGTGTTTTTTACCGGGCCGGAATCTGATGGAAATTCAATTTCCTGAGAATTCATCGAATAGTTCCTCCAGTCCGTATCCTTTTAAAAGGCTCTTCAGTTTTAAAGACGTGATACTGCCTGTATCAATAAGTGCTTTGAGATCGGCAAATTCACGAAACTTCCTTTCCGGGTCAATATCAGTCTTATGCGAGTCTGATAATAATATCGAAAAAGTTTTTTCATCAGTATAAATGAGATCAATCCGGATTTTTTTTATACTGTGAAGATGATTGGAAAAGCCCACAGAAGAATGAAGTGTTTCGAATCCCAGCGATTCAAGATATTCAGAAAGATCCGGACGGTAACTATTCTTTGTAACAAAATCGGAATCTATTGTGGCCCTTGTATATCCGTAAAAAGAAAGGGCATGACCTCCGGCAAGACAGTACTCAAAATTCCGGGAGCCGAAAAACTCCCGGAGTATTTTATTTGATTGCGGTAAGGACATTCTATGGATTATCCCAGTAAAACTTCCACTTCAGCCTTTTTTGCATCTGTAGCCTTTATAAGCGGAGAGGTCTGTTTTTCTCCATTTACGGTAATTTCCTGCACGCCGCCCGAAACGCCGTCGGGATTTTTGACTGTAATATTGTATTCTGTGCCTCTAAAAATTCTTTTTACAGAATATTGCTTCCAACTTTTCGGAAGACATGGGTCAATTAAAAGACCATCATAATCAGGTTTTATTCCAAGTATCTGCTGTGTCGATGCAACATAAGTCCATGGAATAGTGCCCGAATGCCAGTGCAGGCGGCCGAGTCCGTGTTCGGGATGCTCATCGCTGGCATATGTCTGGCAGAAAGTGTAAGGTTCTGCCGTAGAAATATCCGGGTCCTGATTACAGGGCAAAAAGCTGTCATAATATTCATGGGCCCAGTCTCCTTTGCCTCCGGCCGTTGCCGCTATTATGCCCCAGGCATGAGCATGGCAGAAAATCGCACCGTTTTCTTTAAGGCCGGGAACCATTGACCCGATAGGACCGATTTTATCGTCGTAAGCCGGATAAGCCGGGGTACAGGATTTGAGCCCGCATTTTGTAAATAAATACTTTCTTGTAGATAGAAGGCATTTCTCTTTCCGTTCACCCTCGGCGACACCGGAAATAACCGCCCAGCTCTGGGCGTTCAGGAAAATTTTCCCGTGTTCATTTTTGCTTGAGCCTACCGGGCTTCCATTAATATCAAAAGCACGGATATACCATTCTCCATCCCAGCAATGCTCGTTTATTATGTCTTTCATTTCATCGCCGAGTTTACTGAACTTTTCTTTGTCCCCGTCTTCCCCGAGGATTTTGGAAAAAACAGACAGAATACGGCAGGCATGCACAAACTGGCAGGCTGCCATCTGTGTTTCGCCTTTCCCGTTCAGATTAATGGCGTCGTTCCAGTCGGCTATGCCTATAACGGGAAGGCCGTGCGGGCCCCGGCGTGACCAGATCCAGTCTATAATACGCTTAAGGTGTTCAAAAACGGTTGCTTTTGATCCCTCAAAAAAGGGTAGCTCTTTGTTTAAGAATTGTTTATCGCCTGTTTCCTTTATTATAGCTTCAACAGCGTAAATAAGGTACATCGGAACATCAGAGAAACCGCCTTTTCCCGCTTTAGCGCCGGAAAGCGGGCTGTAACTTCCCGGAGCGTCTCCGCATTCGTATTGGATTGAAAGAAGTGTCTCAACCGCTTTTTTTGAAAAATCAATATCGACAGAAGAAAGCGCCACAACCTTTTGAGCGCGGTTCCTGAAACCGACGGCGGAACCGCCCCAGCCGGTATAACTGTAGTTCACCACCTTCCAAAGGTCCATAACAAGGTTATATTGATGCCAGCCTCCGAGGAAAATATCCATTCCGTCGTCGGGAGTGCTGCAGCTGAATCTGGACGCGAAGCCGGCCCAGTATTTCTTAAGCTCAGTTAATTTTTCAGAAAATCCTTTTACAGTGAGAAGCGGCTTTACATCGTTTTGTTCTTCGCCGATTTTATCATATGATCCGAGCGCAAAAAAGAATGGCTTTTCTTCGCCGGGTTCCAGTTCCAGCTCGTACATAGGCGCGGCTATATGGTATCCGCCGCCTGCGTAAAAATCATCTGATTTTCCTTCTTCAAGAGCAATCGGGCAGCTCTCATCTCTGTACGGTCCTATAAAACGGTCCCGGCGGTAGGTGATTCCGTCAGGTTTGTTTGAGAGAGCAAAAAACGAGACCCATTCAAAAAACTCGGATTCCGCCAGCGACATTCCGGGATCTGCATAAGTATGATGATAAAAAGCGTTATTCTCAGGAATGAATTTGCTTCTGGCTTCATTTTCTATTGACTGAGCGTTATACTGGTCTTTTATAAGGCTCCACATACACCATTCATTATAGGCAAATATTTTCAGTTTCCTTTTTTTGTCAGAATTATTTTTAATATTTATTTTCCAAAGTTCGAAATCTTTTCCGACAGGAACGAAATAAGTGCTGGTACTTTCAATGTTTTTGTATGAATATTTAATCGACGTGTAGCCGAAACCGTGCCGGCATTCATATTCATAGTCTCCCTTTCGGTTGACAACAGGCTGCCATGAAGCCGACCAGTATTCGCCGGTTTCTTCGTCCCTTATATATGTGTATCTGCCGGGTCTGTCTTCCGGAATTGCGGCGTGTCTGAACCTTGTTATTCTTTTATTACCCGGATCCAGATGGTATGTGTAGCCGCCCGCTGTATTTGAGATAACTCCGGCAAACCTTTCTGTTTCTCCAAGATGATTGACCCAGGGAGAGGGCGTATCGGGCCTTGTTATTACATATTCGTTAGTCTCTTTGTCGAAATATCCGTATTTTGTTTCTCTCAGTTTCATGTCGCTCCCGTTTATTTATGGTTTTTGTGAAGGTTTACGTTTTAAAGATAATTTATTATGGTCAGCGTTACAAAACCTCTTAACACAATATTTTTTAGTAAGGTCTTCCAAGTCTGAACCTTCACCTGCAGTTATTATACTCCATAATATGGCACAAAATGGATAAGTCCTTGCTTAGGGTATTAACTGCGTGTAGATTCCTGATATGATATTTATTATCTTATCGCAGATATCAATGAAGAGTGTATGTAAAAAAGGAATTATCATGAACAAAATATTCTATGCCTGCCGTTACAAGATACCCTCGCGGTCCTAATCCCGGAATGGCGCATTGTAAAAGAAGCGAAAGAAGAATATAACGCATTTAGAAACTGCTGAACAAGAAAGGAAAAAACCTAATTATGAAATCAAGCTATGGATATTTTACGAAAGATGGGAAAGAATTTGTTATTGACGAATACAAAACAAAACTTCCGCTCATAAATTATTGCTGGAACAATAATTTTATTACAGCGGTCAACCAGTGCGCTTCCGGACGTGGGGCTTTCATGGAGAGAACAATGCAGTACATGCACCCGGTCCAGCGCTGTGATATAATAAAGGATGAAAACAGACATTTCTATATGCACGATATTGAGTCCAAAGATATATGGTCTCCGGGATGGTATCCGGTAAATAATAAACTTGATGAATTTGAAGCCCGTCACGGCCTGGGCTACAGTAAGTTCAATACCGTTTTTAGAAATATCCGTACAAAGATGCGTGTCTTTGTACCGGAGGAAATGCCTCTTGAGATTTGGACTGTTACTTTAAAAAATGAAGGATCCGTTAATAGAAAAATAAAGTTTTTCCCGTTCGCGGAGTTTATTTTGAACGGGTATGATGAATATGCCCATTATTCTTCAAGCCTGAACTCTCATTATGATCCTGAATCTTTTGCGGTAAATGCTATAAACGGCGCGCTCGAAGGTGTCCATGACTGGTTCGGCGGCTTTGTAGCTTCAGATATCAAGCCCGCAGGGTATGACGGCGCAAGAACAGGTTTTATAGGTGAATACGGATCGGTTGCCAGACCGGAAGCCGTGCTCGAAGGTTCATGTAGAAATTCCTCGGCTGTCAGCGAATATATGGTTGGTGCGTTAGAGATTGATTTTGAACTTTCACCTGACGAGGAAAAAACGGTTAATATAGCTATCGGGGCGACAAATTCAGCCGAAACAACAAGAGATATTTGTAGAAATATTTTTTCAGACGGTAAAATAGAAGAAGAATACAAAAAGCTTTGCGCCAAAGTTGACAAAGATATGTCCAATGTAAGAGTTGAAACACCCGATGAGCGTATAAATCTGATGTTCAATACATGGATAAAAAGAGAAATTCAGCTGCATACAGAAGTAGGTACAGATACTGGACGTGGTTTCCGCGATGTTATGCAGTCGGCATGGGGAAGCGCATCTTATGACCCCGAAGGAACCAGGCAAAAAATAATAGACTGCCTCATGAATCAATACGCCGACGGGCATACACTTCGAGGTTGGAATCCGGTCGATGAACATCATTATTCAGACGGACCTGTCTGGATACCGCCAACTATTAACACTTATCTGAAAGAATCCGGTGATTATGGTATTCTTGACGAAAAAGTAAAGTATTTTGACGGGGGAGAAGCCACGGTCTGGGAGCATCTTCTCCAGGCAGTCAGGCATTCCACCGAAGACCTCGGTCCCAACGGGCTTATCAAGGCCCATTTTGGAGACTGGAACGATTCTCTTAACTGGATAGGAATAAAGGGTTCCGGTGAGTCGGTCTGGACTTCAATAGGTATGATATTCGCGATAAATCATACAATTGAGATCATAGAAAATGTTAAAAAGGACGAAGCAGTCTTAAAGGAAATGATTGAACGCCGCGAAAAACTTACAGAAACCGTCCAAACAAAAGGATGGGACGGTAAATGGTATCTTCAGGGCATTAATGACGCCGGTGAAAAGGTCGGATCTTCCGAAAACAAAGAAGGACAAAAATATCTTAATTCTCAGACATGGTCCATAATGGCCGGTATCGCAAAGGGAGAAAGATATGAAAGCATTATAGATGTTATTGACAATGACCTTGAATGCGATTATGGCTCAATGGTTCTGACTCCGGCATATACAAAAAAAGATGAAGGTGTCGGAAGAATCTCCCAGATTACACCCGGACTCTGGGAGAACGGCGCTCCGTACAGCCACGGAGTATCTTTTAAAGTCCTCGCCGACACCGTCGCAGGCCGCGGCGATAAAGCTTATTCGAGCTTCAAAAAACTTCTTCCGGATAACCCGGATAACCCCTCAACTAAATCGGGATGTCCTCCCTATGTTCTTACCAATATGTTTTACGGTCCCGATCATCCCAGGAAGGGAGAAATCCTTTATTCGTGGATAACCGGAACAGCCACTTGGCTTTTCAGGGCCCTGACTCAGCATATGATAGGAGTAAGGGGGGATTATAAAGGTATTCTTGTGGATCCGTGTATGCCCTCAGAATGGGACAGGGCAAGGCTTACTTATAATCATAAGGGCGCCACTTATGAGGTTGAAGTTCTTAATCCGGACGGTAAGCAAACAGGGGTCAAGAGTGTTACGGTTGACGGAAAAGTAATTGAAGGAAATATTGTTCCTGATTTCGCAGATGGCCGTACACACAAAATCGTTGTAGAGATGTAGATCCATGTTGCGTATTCTTATTCTTACGCTGATGAGTTGCGCGGTGTTAAATGCGTTTACATCGGAACCTTTCTGGGAGGCTTCGAACGGATTCAAAGCCGAAAAACTGTATTTTGAGAGTGTAAACCACCCGGGCGGAGACAATGATTTCCGCCCGGAGGTTATAATAATCCTGCCTCCGGAATACTTTCAAAATATTGACATGCGTTTTCCTGTTATCTACAGACTTCACGGACAGCTGAGTTTTCCCAAAGAGGACTGCGGAGAAGGCGGTCCGTGGCATACAGATCTGGCGTACCTTTCAAATAAACTTAACAGGCCGTTTATTCTTGTCGCTCCTGACGGAGACATGAATGACAGAGGAAACAGTTTTTACAGAGGCTCAGACGGATACAGCTTTGAGAAATATTTTTCCGAAGAGTTGATTGATTCTATTGACGCCAATTTCCGCACAATACCAAGGCGAACCGCAAGGGTTGTCTCCGGATATTCGATGGGAGGATATGGTTCAATTCACCTGGCCCAGACTTTTCCTGATCTCCTGGGAGTATCTTTAACATACGCTGCTCTCACAATGAATATGCATTATGTACGGGCCCGAAATTTTTTCTCTGTTCCGCTTTTAATGAATGAATTCCAGGGCGCTATGCTTTATTCATCAAATGTAAAATTTGACACTGTACTTACAAACAGAAGTGTACCGCATCATTCATTTTTTCCTGAAGGCGGTATATCAGGTGGGCATACATCCTGCATCCCGGGATGCGGTACTCCACGAGAACAAAGCCTTGTTTTTATAGATACAATGCTTGATAAGATCAGAAACACACCTTTCTCATGGCAGCATACCCGGCTTAAACCCTATGATCATCCTTCAAACACTCCTGATACCATCTTTATTTTCGGAAACCGTTTTATAGTTTCGCAGAGCCGTTATGAAAAGAAAAGCGATACAGAAGCAAACCTTGAGCATTTTGCCTCTTTGCGCATATATTCTTTTGAAAAAGAAAGAATACATACAGGGCTTCTTGAGCGTAAAGATTTAAATGACTACGATATGAAGTGGGATGACTCTTTGTCTTATGAAACTGTCGATATCCTCACAGCTCCATATTACAGTGCAGGTTCCGAATTTACAATAGTTGATTCAAATATCACATCCGGAATTTCCAAAAGCTATAATATTACCGCGGATGAGGAAAAAAGGCTTGAATTTTCCCTGAACGGCGAAGAACATATAATCAGCATATCGGGAGAGTTTGTGAATCCCGAGGTATCTCCGCTTTCTCCTGGCCCTTTGACTTTGATAAAAAACTGTTCAAAAGCAGTTACTTTTTCCTGGAATACAGACATAAGGGAAGCATCTGACGGAGAGCTGCCCTATGAATACCGTGTTTACAGAAACGGGACCAAAATCGCGGCTCTTTCGCCTTCAAGAGGGATTTTCATGGATAATGAAGTTTTTCTGAATACCGATTATGAATACTATATAGAAGCCGTCGACTTCGATAATCTTACAGCGTATTCTGAAACTTTGAGTGTCTCGGTTACGGAAAGCGCCCCTTCTGAGCCGGAGCCTTACCTGGCTGAACTATATAACGATACTACTTTGAATATATATTATGTTTCATCGCTTCTTCTTAACACTTCAGGATTGGATACCTCTCATTTCAGAATAGACAACGGTATTGAGGTTCTGGGAGTAAGTGTCCCTGAAATCGGTATTATGACTCTTAAAACAACACCACATGCGGGTTCGGATGAATATAGTGTAACCATAGACAGCCTTCGCTCAGCTTTTTACAGCCTTCAAGAGCCCGTTACTTTAACCTATTCAGAAACAGGTTTAATATTTTCTGACGAAATAGAAAATTTTACAGGCGTTAAATCCGGTACCGGATCTGATGATATAATATGCTCACCGAATCCTTTTAACCCGGAAATAATTATTCAAAGCGATTCTGAAATTAAAGGGAAAATTGATATACTTGACATTCACGGAAGACGGGTGGCATCTCCTGAATATATAAATGGATGCTATGTATGGAATGCAGGAAAATTCCCCGGTGGAGTATACTTTGTCAGATTCAGATCTGATAAAATATACTCAGTAAAGAAGATTACACTGATTAAATAATCAGTATGAAATCAAGGCTTGAAGACCCGCAGACTTTTGCTTCGCGAAGCATGTTTGAGTCTTTTAAGAGCCTTTTCCTTAATCTGGCGGACCCGCTCTCTTGTAAGATTAAGTTTTCTTCCTATTTCCTCAAGAGTATGCTCGAAATCGGTGTCGATGCCGTAATAAAGTTTAAGCACCTGTTTTTCTTTTGTGGTAAGTGTTGACAGCGTACGGTCAATCGCTTTTTTTAGAGAGTCGCTCTTTGAGGATTCATCGGGGGAGATAGTATTACTGTCTTTAATGAGGTCGGCGAGTTTGCTTTTTTCACCTTCTTTAACAGGCGCATCCAGAGACATATGGCTATTTCCGATTCTCATGGTTTCGGCGACTTCCTTTTCGGCGATTTTAAGTTCGCCTGCAATTTCCTTTACGCTTGGTTTTCTACCGAAATTCTGTTCGAGTTTATTTGAAGTCCTACCCACTTTATGGATAGTTCCGACTCTGTTAAGGGGGAGTTTAACGATGCGGGACTGTTCGGCAAGAGCCTGAAGTATGGATTGTCTTATCCACCATACCGCATAGGAAATAAACTTGAAGTTTTTAGTCTCATCAAACCTTTTTGCTGCTTTAATAAGTCCGAGATTACCTTCATTAATAAGATCGGCCAGTGGAAGACCCTGATTTTGATAATTCTGGGCAACACTTACAACAAATCTTAGATTAGCTCCAATGAGCTTATCAAGCGCGCCTTTATCGCCTTTTCGGATACGTACGGCTAGTTCCAGTTCTTCTTTTTTAGATAATGACTTTTTATTTCTTATGTCTTTGAGGTATTTTTCCAGAGAATTTTCTTTAATCGCGGAGCTTCTTGCGGAGCCTGCCATTATTTCGACCTTCCTTTCGGGGGAACAATTTCAAGTTTTAAACTATTAAAAGACCTTGATATAGTAATATATACAAAAATTACCCTTTTGTCCATTATTATTAAAAATAAACTGAACATTGATTTTCTAATGTATATATTTTACATTATATAATATAAAAAAATAAATCAAAAAATCAACCGATATTGCCGGAAATCTAAGAAAATCTAAGATTTTTTAAAGTATTCGGGATTATAGGTACACTTTCAAGGGGAGGCAGCATGAAAAACAGGCAGATGCCGTATGATGAAGTAAAGGACTCGATTACCTTACACAGTGACCTTAATATGGGGGACAGCCTGAATCTATACTGCAGGCATTGCGAAGAAATAACAAATACAAGAATAAACGAAATGTCAAGCAATACAATAAAGGTTTATTGCCATAAATGCAATAATGAAAATATAGTTGACTCAAGAAACTGGATTAAAAATAAATCGGAAATCGAAAGCGACTATGATATTAATTCTGAGCATAAAATAGGTCAGAAAATATATCACAAGAAATTTGACGAAAAAGGTATCGTAGCCGGAAAGACAAATGATTATATTTTTGTATACTTCGAAGGCGGTAAGCTCAAGAAACTGATAACAAATTTAAAAAAGAGATAATGTCTTTAATCAAATATTTACCTCTGCCGCGTCTTTTAATTATTCTTTGCCTTGTCATTACCGGAGTATCTTATTCACAGGGCGATATATCAATGCGCCTGAAACTGGCGGACAAATATTTCCAAAGTGAAAATTACGATAAAGCTTTCGAAGAATACCGCAGAATTGCGGTTCATAACCCTGACAATCTTCTTGTTTTTGAACGTATGGGCAAAATCAGGATGGCTCAGAAACGTTACAGGATGTCAGCCTATTATTTCGGAAAGGCCCTTAAATTTAGTCCCGGTTCGCCGGAACTAAATGCTCTTCTTGCAAAAGCGCTCAAGGAAAACGGTGAAAAAAAAGAAGCCTGCGCTGCGGTCAAAAAGATAAATAATATTGAACAGCTTGGAAAAGAAAACCGTAAATTTGTTAATAACCTTATTGCTGACCCTGCATGTTCAGAGAGAGTAAATTCTCGTAATGAATCAGAGCAAACAGGCGCGGAAGAAGTTCGTCCTGTTCTTTCAAATACTTCACTCTATCTCGTCTCTGAGGAAATGAAACCTGTAGTAACAGCCTATTCCAACAGAGATTACACTCTCTGTCTTAATAAAATACACAATCTCCTTGATAAACAACCGGGGCATCCCGGTGCCTATTATTACGGCGGTCTCATTCGCCGGCAGAAAGGCGAAATAAAAAAGGCTCTTTATAATTTCAAGAGAAGCCTTAACTACAAACCGATGGGTTTCAACGCGAATTTCTATATCGGTCTGATTTATGAAAATGAATTATCAAATCCTGACTCTGCTGTAAAATATTATGAAGAGTATCTAAGGCTTACCGGCTCAGAAAAAGGTAAAACAATCGCAAGAAACAAAATAGACAATATCCTTTCCAATCTGCGGGAAAATGAAAATACCGATAATAATGACAGGGGCAGCAGGGAATTTTATGAATGGCAACTCGATTTCGAAAAGTACAAAATAAATCCGGAGATATATTTTAAAACTGTTTTTAAGGGTGAAAACGCCGATGTCTTTTTTCGGGATGCCACCGGAATGCTCCAAAAGGGCAGATACAGTAAAGCTGAATCCGCCTTTAAAAGAGAAATGAATAAAAATGGAAGAAAGGCCGACGCGGCGGCATATAATTACGCGGTTTCAAGAGTGCTTGAGAACGACCTTAATTCTGCCTCTTCGGCTCTTTTAAAAATTAATAAAGAGAATATTAAAATGCTCGAGGGAATGCCGGTTGTTTTAAACGGATACATACATTATGTACAAGGAATGCATGAAAAAGCCCGGATTAACCTTGTGGATGTTCTTAAAAAAAATTACCTCCCTGAAAATATCCGAAAAGATGCCTTCATGCTTCTGGGAGACCTTTATTATAAAAATGGTAAATTTAAGGAAGCGGCAGAGCATTATGAAAGATGCGCTGGGGCCTCTTCTGAAGGACCGGAAAAAGTACGGGCTCTATTTGCCGGAGGCAAGTCTCTCATGAGAAGAGGAGAAAAAAGTAAAGCATTCGCGCGGCTTGAACAAGCACTTTCAGACTCGTCTAAGGGCAGTTTCGCGATTCAATCGGCTTTTTTGGCTGCTGACGGCAACTTGAAGCATGGGAACCTGGAAAAGTCCCTTGAACTTTATAATCTGGCTGAGTCTATATCCCCTAATAATAATGACAAATCGTATGCTTTGTATCAGTGCGGAAATATTCTTAAGGATATAGGAAAGTATGTAGAGTCGGCTTCAAAATATTCTAAGCTTATAGAAAAATATCCCGATACTTACTGGGCGGAACAGGCGGTATGGAAAAAAGAAGACGCTTTATGGTGTCTCAAATACGGCGAGGCTGTCAGTTTACCTTGAGACATTCTGTGCCCGCCCCAAAAGGTGCCTGGG